>JBAXZI010000001.1:0-113423 GCA_041670385.1 Clostridia bacterium
CTATTAATGACCCATTTAGAGAGAAAAATATCATTAATAGGGTAACAAGTGAAGTAGATGCTGATATTAAGGTATATACCAAACACTTATTTGATACTATTTTTGATACGAGCAAAGCATATCAATCACAGCTTATGAATCTTGATAGTAACATATCAAATACAATAAAAGCAATACTTGCAAAAGGGCAATTAAAATTCCCCGACAGTGCAACTGTAGCTTGTCAAGGTGTACAAGGAAGTTACTCTTCACTTGCCTGTGAAAAACTATTCGCTATATCAGATATTACTTTCTTCAAAAATTTTGAAGGAGTATTTAATTCTGTAGAAAAAGGCTTATGCAAATATGGTATTTTACCTATAGAAAATAGTTCGGTAGGCTCAGTAAATGCTGTCTATGATTTAATGAAAAAACATAATTTTTATATTGTTCGCAGTATCAAATTACCTATTGACCACCACCTTCTAACCAAAAATAAAATTGCTATAAAAGACATAAAGGAAGTGGTTTCACACGAACAAGCATTAAGTCAATGTAGTGAGTTTTTGTCACAACTAAAGGATGTAAAAATTACCGTTTGTGACAACACCGCAACCGCCGCACAAATGGTTGCAAATTCATCATCTACTAATATAGCTTGCATATCTTCAGGACTTTGCAGTGACCTATATGGGCTCACAAAATTAGCAAATTCTATTCAAAATAGTGACAACAATTATACTCGTTTTATTTGTATTTCTAAGGAATTAGAAATATTCAAAAATAGTAACAAAACTAGTATTATGGTAACCATACCACACGAAAGTGGGAGCCTAAACAAACTATTATCAAAATTTACTACACTTGGTCTAAACCTTACAAAATTAGAATCCAGACCACTTGCAAGTAGCAATTTTGAGTTCTTATTTTACTTCGATTTTGAAGGTGATGTAACCGATATTGGCGTACTAAATCTACTTGCGGATTTGGACAATCGTTCGCAACAATTTACCTACCTTGGAAGCTATAATGAAGTTAGATAATAGTAAATTTTACCTAATTGGTAAACGCCTATCACATAGCTATTCTTGCAGTATTCATAAGTACTTTAATTATAGCTACACCCTTAAAGAAATTGAACCTGAAAATTTGGGTCAATTTATAAGAGAGAAAAATTACGATGGGCTTAATATAACTATCCCCTACAAAAAAGATGTCATTTGTTATCTTGATAAATTGGATAAAACTGCCTTAGAAATTGGAGCGGTAAATACCATAAAAAATGACAACGGCAACCTTATCGGATATAATACAGATATTCTTGGAATTGAGTATCTTTTTAATAAACATAAAATATCCTTTAGGGACAAAAAAATAGTTATTTTGGGCACGGGCGGTGCAAGCAACACTGTCGCTACCTATGCAAAAAATAATTGTGCTAAAGAAATAATTGTCATAGGGCGTAAGACTTCGCCTTATAACTATGAAAATGTAGATTTGCATTATAACAATACCGATATTTTGGTCAATACTACCCCTGTCGGAATGTATCCTAACAATGGAATTAGACTTATAGATATTACGCCTTTTTCGCAACTTGAATGTGTCGTTGATGCAATTTATAACCCGCTATTTACTGATATTTTATTGCAAGCAAAAGAAAAAAGAATAAAATATGTAAACGGACTAGAAATGCTGGTTGCACAAGCAAAAAAATCTCGGGATATTTTTCTAAATGATTATACTTTAGCAGATAATATCATTACTAAAATAACAAATAATCTAATATCTGAAAAACAAAATATAGTCCTTATCGGTATGCCTGCAAGTGGGAAAAGTGAAATTGGACAAATTTTAAGCAAACATTTAAAGAAAAGCTTTGTAGATAGCGATAAAATTATTGAAAAAAATACCTCGAAAAAAATTGTTGACATAATTAATAATTATGGCGAAAAGCATTTTAGAGAAATTGAAACTGAAGTTATTTCTGCATTAGGAAAAGAGAATAACCAAATTATTTCCACCGGTGGTGGGGCAATTCTTGATAAAAATGCTTATTTGAATTTGAAACAAAATGGTATAATAATATGGTTAAAGCGTGATTTTGATACTATGGCTACTTTGGGTAGACCACTATCAAAAAGTAAAGAAAATTATGATAAATTGCTAATCGAAAGAACGCCAATTTATGGTAAATTTGCGGATATAATAATAGAAAATAATTCAAATATAGATTCTACAATAGAAAAAATAATGGAGGCATTACAAAATTATGGAAATATTAGTAATTAACGGTGTAAACCTTAATATGCTTGGAATTAGACAACCCGAAATTTATGGTAAAGAATCTTATGGCGATTTAGTACATTTTATAACAAAAAGTGCCTTAGAATTAGATATATTTGTCGATTGCTACCAAAGTAATTTAGAGGGTGAAATTGTTACAAAAATTCAAAAAGCATATAAAAACTATGATGGTATTATTATTAATGCGGGAGCTTATACTCACACTAGTATAGCTATTCTCGATGCCCTAAAAGCAGTCAATTTGCCTTGCGTAGAGGTTCATCTTAGCGACATAAATAACAGAGAAGATTTCCGTAAATTTAGCTATATAAGTCTTTATGCAAATAAAATAATTGTCGGCAAAGGTTTTGCTGGATATAGAGATGGCTTGATTTTCCTTAAAAATTTGCTGAATAATTAGGAATTTATAATATTTTATTCTAAAAATATTGGTTTTTTTCACTTTTTTTAATGTGATTTACTGGATTTTAATAGCTCCGTACAAATGCAACTTCATATTGACAAATTGCCACATATATAGTATTATATATATAATTATATATTTATACGCGCGTTGCGTGCGTATACGCATAGGTACTAGTTTATATCTTAGGAGCATATTTCGTGTTGAATAAATTAAGTAAGAAGCATATTATTTTATTAATACTTGTTATCAGTTTGATAGCACTTATTTTTGTAGGTTGTATTCCAAATGGGACAACAACTACCGCCACCGATGTAGTAATTTCTTTTGACACTGTCGGCGGTTCTGCAATTGCCCCCCGTTCTATAAAAACTAATATATCACAACTTAATTTACCTACTCCCTCAAAAATTGGATATGATTTTGTAGGCTGGTATAATGATGCAGCATATTCCGATATGGTAAGAACTGCTGTTATACCTACCGAAAATTGCACTTTTTACGCAAGATGGGAAAAAAGGTCTATTACCGTTACTTTTGTTGGCGACAATAACTCTACTTTTGTTGATGTGCTTTTTGGTGATAATCTTGAAATTGCAGATATGCCCGAAGTGCCTGCCAAAACAGGATATTCTGGCGTTTGGGATACAACTGCTCTAGCTGACATAACCGAAAATATTACTATTCACGCTATATATACCATGCTCGATGGCAATATTTATTATCTTGTCGATGAAGATGATGCTGATGCAAATTATACTTACTCTAATATTACAGGCACTAGCTTTGATGGTCATTTAATTTATAATAATCAAACAGGTGTTCCTAACACCTCGGCAACTTTTCCTTCTGTAAGACCTATAAAAACTAATTATTATTTTGCCGGTTGGTATTATGACATTTATCATAATTATCCTTGTCAACAATTACCTAGCGTAATTCCTTTAGGTTCTACTATTTTGTATGCATATTTTATTGATGTAAATGATATGCCTAAGTATTTTACTTACACGCAAACCACTACTGATATATGTATAACAGGACTTACAAATGAAGGTAAACTTAAAAGCACTTTAGTCGTTCCTGAAATAATAAACGGCAAACCCGTAACTAGTATAGGGACAATAGCTACTAGTGGCAAATCCGCTAGTGAACTTAATGTTTTTGATAGTCGTTATCTTGCATCGATTATCATTCCTAATTCGGTAAAAACTATAGGTAGCTTTGCTTTTTCCAAATGTACCTCGCTTACTAATGTAACTATAGATGGAAATGCCCTAACGACAATAGGCACTGGTGCTTTTGCTGGTTGTACAAACATTATTAACTTTGTTTTACCCGATAGTGTAATGACAATAAATGATTATGCCTTTGCGGGAATAACTTTAGAAGCTAACGATAATCCAATTATTCTTGATTTATCCGCTAACGATTGGCGGACACTAGAAACTTGGTACCTTGTTGATATGAAGCTTAATTCTTTTGTTATTAATAATACAAGTTCTCTAAACAACTTAAGTAACCGTTTCTTATATAACACGCCTAATTTAAGTATTTTGAATATTCCAAACACAATTAGTATAATTAATAATCAAATTTTTGATGGAACAAGTCTAAACGAAATTTACATATATGCAGGCAATGCCGAATTGCAAAATATAAATTCAGCTGTATATTCTAGTGATGGCAAGACACTTTTGTATTATCCCAGTAAAGGTAATTCTTCAATTACTCTAGCAACAACCACTGAAAATATAGCACCTTTTGCATTCTATAACACAACAACACTTACTAATGTAATAACAAATTCTTTACTAAAAACTATAGGAACCTATGCTTTTAGCAATAGTACAAGCCTATCAACTATAAATCTTGAAAACTCGGCTTTAGTTTCAATAGATGAATATGCCTTTAGCAATTTGAATAATCTAGTTAGTGTAACATTCCCTGCTTCCTTGCGTACAATAGCTAATCATTCTTTTGAAAATTGCACGGGACTTACTTCTGTAATTTTTAATGGCAATCAGATAAATTCGATAAACCCTTATTCTTTCTATAATTGTACTAGTTTACAGAGTATAGCTATACCACAATATGTATCCACAATAGGCAATAATGCCTTTAATAATTGTAACTCACTAGAAAATGTGACTTTTAATATGAATTCTACATTGCAATATATTAATAGCTACGCATTTACAAACTGTACAAGTCTAAATCCACTAACTTTGCCATCGACATTATTGTCTATAGGCGATTATGCTTTTGCTAGCGTTGCGGATAAAGATGGAACGATTACGCCTAATAATGCTGGTGTTAGCTTTGAAGATACCCCAAGTCTTACTTCAATAGGTAACTACGCTTTCCAATATAATCAAGGAATTACTACAGTTAAGTTGCCTTCATCGCTTAATTTTATGGGAATAGGAATATTTTATAATTGTAGTAAAATTAATAATTTATTACTTATCAATATTCTTACTATACCTACAATTCCTGCATATACTTTTTATGGTTGCAATTCGATTAACAAAAATGTAATATTCCCTACCACAATTACTGAAATCGGCAACTACGCTTTTTATAATTGCGAAAAAATTCCTACAATAAAATTTAGTAATATCCAAACTATTGGGACACACGCTTTTGAAAATTGTATTATGCTTAATGAGGGCCCTACCAATGAAATATTGCCACAAAGCATTACATCTTTAGGCGAATATGCTTTTGCTAATTGTCAAAATATAACTACTGTTGATATTCCTAACGGTCTTGTATCTATTAGTGAAAATGCCTTTAATTCTTGCAAATTGCTTGCTTTGGTTAGATTTAATTCAGGTTGCATAATAGAAACAATTAAAGAAAATGCGTTTGCTAATTGTACTAGTTTGACAACTTTTGATATACCTGCTACTTTACTTGCCCGCAGCGAAAATACTGGGTTTGTAAAAAATCCTTTCATTGGCTGTACAAATTTAGTTGAATTTACTGCTGTAAATAGCAATAACAATAATATCGTTGCAATTAATGGAGTGCTTTATACAATAGGAGACATAATAAATAGCGACCAAACTTATTCTATTTATGCTTATCCTACCGGACTTGGCGGAAGTCTAGAAATAGCAACTAACATAACCAGCATAGAGAATTATGCTTTCTATGGAAGTGCTATAGACCAACTTACTTTCGCTATTAATACAATTTCAGATAATAAAATGTCTTTATTCCTTACTTCTATCGGTGATTATGCATTCAGCAAATCTAGCGACTTGGCAAGTGTAATCTTATCATCAAAAATCATAAATGTAGGCGATTATGCTTTTGCTGAAAACCCTAAATTGCAAACTTTAATAATATCCAATACAGAAATAACTAATGGTGCAACTATTGCAGCAACACCTACAGCAACTTATGAAATACTTAATAATTCTGTTGCTGAAAACAACAAATTAGCTTTAGGTCATAATAGTTTTGATAGTTGTGCAATAACATCTCTATTTATACCATCAAGGGTTACTGCCATAGGCAATAATGCTTTTTCCAACTGCTATAACATGTTATCAGCTAATTTTGCTACTTCGGATTTTAATGATGACCTAACTATAGGAGATTATGCTTTCTACCGTGACAACGGTCTTACTTCACTTATATTGCCATCAACACTAAGTGCTATCGGCAATTACTCATTTGCTTGGTGCGTTAATATTATTAATATTAGGTTTACTTATAAAGTAGGAAAAACTCTTACAATTGGTCAATATGCGTTTAACAATTGCAATTATTTGTACGAAATTGAATTCCCTGCTTCGCTAATTTCTCTTGGAAAAGGTGTGTTTAGTCAAAATACTAGATTAAAATATGTAACATTCCCTAATACAATCACAACAACAATAGATAATAATGGACAAATGATAATTCCTGAAGATGCATTTTTAGATGCTACTAGTTTAGAGAGTATTACCATACCTAAGTATGTATCAGAAATTGGTAAATCTAGCTTTGCTAATCTAAAAATCCACGAATTAATAATAGAAAATGATTCTACATCGCTAAAAATAGGCGATTATGCGTTAAGTGGTCTAACAAATCTTTCTAGTATAACCACTACCCGCACATTAGAACTTTATAAATATGCACTATACAATACACCAATAACTCAATTAAATGCTACAATATTACGACTTGATAATTATGCATTGAGCCGTACAAATTTAAGTACTTTTACTATTGATTCTACTTGCTTTATAGATAGTATGGACGTAATTGGTGAAGGTTGTTTCGCTGATACCTTATATCTAAATAATATTACTATTAACTTAATAGGCAATAATATCCAAATTCCTGCTTATTGTTTTGAAAATAGTATTATTTCTACTATAACTTTTACTGCTGTTCCTCAAACTTTAATTTTAGGTGATTATTGTTTTGCAAACACACCTAATCTTGTTAATATTTTATTCCTTAATACAAGCGGTGCTAATTTATCCGCAACAAACGAAATAAATATTGGGGATAGTAGTTTTAAAAACAACGCAATAACTAATATTAATATTAATTCTGATAATTTATTAACAATTAATGAAAATGCTTTCAGCTATATGCCTAAAATCCAAAGCATAATTGCTAATGCTGATACAATAATTGATATTGGGAAATTCGCTTTTAGTAATTCGCCTAAGTTGAATTGTTTAGAAATAACAGCAACCACACAAATTTCTAATTTAAGCGATGGCTTTATCAGCTTTACCAGTAATTTACAAGAAATTACTTTATTAGATACTAGCAGCAAATATATAGTAGAAGATAATGTAGTTTACAATGCCCATAATAACAGTTTAGTGGCTTATCCTTCAGGGAAAAAGGGGTCTACTTATCAAATTAAGCTAGACACTACCACTTTAAATGATTATGCTTTTGCGGGCAATACCAACCTTAGTAATTTAATTTTAGTCGGGGATACTGTAATAACCAAAAATGAAAACACTTTCAAATCTACTGGTACAATCAAGATATTTGTGCCTAGTGATTTAATCGATAGCTATATTAATCAATGGCAAACTACTAATGTATCATATATAAATGTTGATTTTGACAATATGCTACTTAGATTAATTTCTGGAAACAATTATGCTGTAGAAAAATATACTGGTGTTGATGTGAATTTAACTATAAACAATATTATAGTTGTTGGAGAAGTAACCTATAAGATTGTATCAATAGATGATAATGCATTCAAAAATAACGCTATTTTACAAACAGTGCTAATTAAAAATGGTATAAATGAATTGGGTACCTATTCCTTTGCAAATTGCGTCAACCTAACTAGTGTAACTATGGAAAGTGTATTTTACATAAATAGATACGCATTTAACAATTGTACCAAATTATCGACGGTAACCTTTGCACAAGGACTTACAGATATTAATGCCTTTGCTTTTAACAATTGCAGCAAACTTGATAATTTGATATTCCCTGATTCGCTTATCTCTATAAGTAATTCTTCATTTGCAAATTGTACTAGTCTTATTAATATAGAACTACCATCAAGCCTAACTACTATCGGTGCAAACGGCTTTGCTAATTGTTCTAATTTAGTCAAGATTACTATTCCTCAAAAAGTAAATTATATAGGGAATTATGCGTTTGCCAACTGCAGCAATCTTACCTTTGTTTATATGCAAACCGAAATGGTTCCTAAAATTAGTATAGAAACTTTTTCTAAAACTCAAGAAAGTATGACTATTTTGGTACCAGAAAGATTAAAAGTAGATTTCCAAAGCACGCTATATTGGAGAAATTTTGCAAAAACAATTCTTATTAATGAAAATATTTATTTAGGAAGTTATGTACTACAAAAAATATCTGATACGAATAACTATCAATTAGCTTGTATCTTAGATGAGTCTTATAGTAATTTACCACATATAATTGATGGAAAAACAGTAACTGTTATTGGAAAAAATGCAATAAGTAGATTCGCAACAACATTAACAATTGAAGAAGGCTATCAAATTATTAATGATTACGCTTTTGCATGCAGCAAAAATATATCTACGGTAAATTTACCTTCTACCATAACATCTATTGGTAATCATGCATTCTATAATTGCAATGCTTTATCCGAATTATCAATATCTAACTCGCCAAGTATTTCTGCACTAACGACTATCGGCGACTATGCCTTTTATAATACCAATCTAAATCATATATCTATACCAAGTAAAGTAAACTACATAGGCAAATATGCACTAAGTGCGGATTTGTCCACTTCTTTATCAACCATTACTTTTAATTTATTACCAAATAGTAGTGTTTCTCTAACAATAGACGACTATGCTTTCAAAAATAATCAACTATTACGAGAAATTGTTTTTAATGGATATGTTATGCAACTTGGTATTGGTGCATTCGATAATTGTTTATCCCTAAACAAAATAGAATTTAATTCTATAAGCGATGCACCTGCAACAAAAGACGACACTACTTTGTTTGCTAATTGTACATCTCTTAGCGTGTTTGTCCCTAATATCGAAATGAGTTACAAATTCAAAGGTGCTTTTACAAATAGTAATGATAAGACCAAAATAGTTGTTATTTCTAATATGATTAGAGATACAACTAATTCAATTAAATACGAAAAACAAAACGGAATGCGTGTCGTTGTGGATACCTATAATTATTTTGTTTATAATATGTTATCAAGTACAAATTGTGTAGAAATTATTAATTATATAGGCGAATATACAGGTGATTTTATTGATTATCAAAATACTGCCGATGATGCGCCTAGAGATAGCGATATAATAATCCCTAGCACTATTTTAGTTGGTGGTACTACATATTTTGTGACCAAAATAGGGAGTTATGCTTTCAATAATGTAATAACCTCTGTTTCTATCCCTGATTCCATATCAGAAATTAGCAGTTTTGCTTTTTATAAAGCAACTTCCCTAAGACAAATATCCATTGGTTCACAAAGTCAATTAAAAACAATTGGTGCAAAAGCCTTTGCTTATTGTACTTCCCTAACAAATATTTATTTCCCTAAATCAATCACTTCCATAGGTGATAGTGCATTCTATTATTGTGAAAACTTAAGTAGTGTAACCTTTGAAAACCTACTTGCTAGTGATGTAGAGACAAAACTTGTATTGAATGATTATATCTTTTCTTATTGCACTTTACTAACAACAATCAGTTTGCCAAAGCATTTGGAATCGTTAGGTGGTTATGCCTTTAGTAATTGCACATTACTTAGCAATATTGATTTCCAATTTGATGAAGATGGTGCTGACCAAATAATAAAAGATTATTGTTTTGAAAATACGGCTTTAAAAACAATTACTCTCCCTTCTACTATAAGATCAGTGGGTGATTATGCTTTTAAGGATTGCAGCGACTTAAAATCTGTTTATATTTGTAGAATAAACGACACGCACAATTCTCTTACTAGTACTAGGTCTCATGTGTTTAATGGTATTAGCAATCCATTTATTAGAGTATATGTACCTCTAAGTGTACTTACTAACTATGCCGCTATTGAAGGCTGGAATACTAAGTCAGTACTTGCTAATCAAGCAGATAATAGCAATATGTTTAATTACCAAATTGCTTATGGTGCTGCAATAATTACCAACTTTATTTCTGACAATACAATTATTAACATTCCTAAATCTATAGAAATAACTGCTTTTGGAGAAACAAATAACTATAATATTTCCACTATCGCAGCATTGGCCGGTAACGCTAATATAGAAGAAATTAGGTTTTCTCTAGATTCTGAAATAAATGCCATCGCTGAAAATGCTTTTGCTTATTGTACAAGCCTAATAAAAATAGTTCTACCTAACAGCCTAAACATTATCGGGAAAAATGCTTTTACACATTGTAGCAGTCTTACGGATATTGTATTGCCGAATAGCATTGATACCTTAATAAATCGTACATTTACCTATTGTAGTTCGCTAAAAGAAATAACTATACCAAGTAATATAACTACTATTTCCGAGGCTTGCTTTAGTAATTGCCCATCACTTAATCGTGTAATCGTAGAAAGTACAACGATACATTCTTTAGGAAGTGGTGTTTTCGATAACACAAATTCTCATTTGGTTGTTATTGTGCCTACTGCCTTAAAAGCTAGTTATAAAAATGAATGGACAAAATACGCTAATAAAATTTATGCAAGAAGTGAAATGTATGGAGACTATGTTTATACTGATACTGCTGAAGGTATTGTTATTAAACAATATAATGGCGATAAATTATTAATAGATAATGCTACCATTGATTCTATAGAAATTTTAGGTAAAAAAATAATAAACTTTGAACAAGCAACTTGCGTTAATCCTAACACAATAATAGATTGGAGAATAAATGGATAATTTTTATAAAGTTAATATTTGCGGAAGAGAAGAAACTTTGCCAATACTTCCGATAAGCCCGACCTTATCAATTGCTTTTTTTAATTTACATGGGGCACAAGAACTAACCGAATTTTGTGCAAGCGAATTAGCAAAAAAACTAGAAGGGTGTGAAGTGGTTATTACAGCCGAAAGTAAAGGCTTACAACTAGCACACTGCATAGCCCGTAATTTAGGGCAGAAATACTATGCCGTGGCTCGTAAAACGAAAAAATTATATATGCAAGACGGTATAACTTCTAATGTAAATTCTATTACCACTGATGGAGAACAAACCCTTTATTTAAGCAATGCCGACGCAGCACTTATTAAAGACAAAAAAGTAGCAATCGTAGATGATGTTATTTCTACTGGTGGCAGTTTATTAGGTTTAGAAAACTTGGTTCGTATTGCGGGTGGAATAATTGAAAAGAAAGCATTTGTGCTTGCAGAAGGCGATGCACAATATAGAAAAGATGTGGTTTTTCTTTCTACAATACCACTAATAACAAAATAAATAAATGTTATCAAAAAAATCTACTAAAATTAAGTTTTGTTTATAGTTTTGGTATGATAATTATATAAATAGGAGAAATATGTTACAACTAACTTCCTTTGGCTCTGGTTCTAAAGGTAATTGCGTATTAATAAGTAATGGCAAAAACAACATTTTAATTGATGCTGGATTAAGCCCTAACGTAATTAATAAGTGCCTTACCCAATTTTCTCTCACTTTATATGATATAGACGGCTTATTAATTACTCACGAACATAACGACCACATAAAATCACTTGGCGTACTAAGTCAATACATTCCTGTTTATTCTCACCCCGACACATTAGCTGTTGCGGGACATAAAGTGGAAATACCACTTAAACAAAGAATGGAAATAGAACCAAAAACTTTTGGAATAGGAACTCTTGATATTACCCCTTTCAAAACTTGTCACGACGCGGCTTTCCCTTATGGTTATGTAATAAAGGATTGCGATAGTTCTATTGCATTTCTTACTGACACTGGTTTTGTTAGCAAAGGTGCTATGTCCGTAATTAGTGGTTGTGATATGGCTTTTATTGAGAGCAATCACGATAAGACAATGCTTATGCAAGGAGAATATCCGCAGTTTTTGAAACAAAGAATACTTTCTGACAAAGGTCACTTAAGCAATGAAGAATGTGCACTTACCGTATCTAAGTTAATAGAGAATGGTACACAAAAAATTATGCTTGCACATTTGTCTGAAAAAAATAATTTGCCCGAATTAGCATTTTGGACTACGGCTAAATATTTGCAAAAACTAGGAATCGATAAAGATAGTTATACCCTAAAAATAGCATCACAATATAATATGGTTGCTATATAAAATATAAATACATAAAAAATATTAAAATAATTTAGAAATTAAATTGTTTGTTTTTTTGATAAGGAACTAAATGAATAAAAAAGAAAAACTACTACCCAACCAGAAAGATAGTTCAATAATTATTATACTTATGCTCGTTGTTATGACAATCGCAAGTATGATAGCTCAAGCATTTTTGAAAAAAGGAACAAATATCTATTTGTATTTTGGTTTTGCAATACCACAAGTAGTATATATTTTTGGTGTACTCATTTATTTTAATGCCAGAAACATTCCTTTTAATCTTAATATTAAAGAAAACGCACCAAAAAATTGGAAGTTATATCTCTTAGCAATTTTATTAGGTTCGGGGTTATTCTTCTTTGCACTACCTATAAATAACTTTGTAGTTAAATTTTTTACTAGTATAGGAATAAATAGCGGTGTATCCGTACCAATACCTAGTAGTTTGTTTGATTACATATTATGTTGTGTAATACTAGGTATAATGCCCGCAATTGGGGAAGAATTATTATATCGCAAAGCCTTAGGTGATGGAATAGAAAAATTAGGGACATTAAGTGCCGTAATTATTATGGGACTTTTATTCTCATTAGGTCATCTAAACATATCACAAACAATTTACCAATTCTTTATGGGGTGTATCTTTGCCGTAATTTATCTAACGACAAAAGATATAATAATAACTATGTTAGCTCACGCCACCAACAATATCCTTGTCATATTGCTATCATTCTTAACTCCAGAAGCCATTTGGTCATTACCTGCAGTAATGATATTGTGTGGCATTTGTGGATTATTTGCTTGGGTATTAAGCCTAACACTTATTCTTCGCAAACGCTTCGTTAATCATAAAAAACAAGAAAAAATTAATATTTATCTAATTATTTTAATATTAATAATGGTAATACTTTGGGTGATTGTTGCAATTACCTCATTCTAACAATAGGAGACATAAAAGAATTATGAGTAAAACTTTTAAATTTTGTACTATATATTTTATAGCAGCTGTTTGGGTAGTGGTTGTCCGGATTATATTTAGTTCACTAAATTTATCCGATAACATATCTAATTGGCTATTTTCTTTCATAGTACAAATTATTGGTCTAGGTATTATACCAATGCTGTTATATAAGTTTTGGGCAAAAGAAAAGGTAAGTTGCTTGATAAGGTCAAAAGCCAAAATAAGCCCTCAAATTATTTTGCTTGCAATACTTATAGGTCTATTTTCTAGACAACTTACGATAGCAATTGCCGTATTATGGCAAAATTTTATTATGCTTTTAGGCTTTACTCAAATAAATTCTGCAGGAACTATTTTTTCTTCACACGAGGTTATTTGGTTAGAACTTATTTGTACCGCACTACTTCCTGCTATATTTGAGGAAATAACACATCGTGGTTTGCTTCAAGATGCACTTTCAGATGTAAAAACCGACCGTTCAAAAATTATAATAATGGCAATTATGTTTGGTCTTATGCACCAAAATGTAAATCAAGTTTGTTATACTATTGTTGGCGGTATGATAATGGCATATCTAGCAGTAAAAACTGGAAGTTTACTTCCTGGAATGATAGTCCATTTTATGAATAATGCTTTTAGCGTTCTTAGTAGTTATTCACAACAAACAAATGGTTTATTTAATTATTATGGAGAGATGTTTAACAATTTTCTATATGGAAATGCAATAATTTTACTTTTAGTTTGGGTATTTTCAGGAGTATTGGTTTACTTCTTACTAGTAAAAGTAAAAGATATAAGCTTGAAAAATAAACTACAAGACAGAAATTCTTGCAATAATTACTATAATCAAGAAAATGTTTATAACTACAATTACAATAATAATAGTAATAATGTACAACAAATGGATAATGTCTTTGGGTATTCTTCATCTACTAATATAATAAAATCTAAAGCCAAATGGTATGAATACGCATTTTTATATGGTACTATAGCCTTGTGTCTTGCCACTACTATATTTTCATTTTATTGGGGACTACTTAGATGATGAAAATCAATATAATTGCTGTCGGCAAACTAAAAGAAAAATATCTTACCGATGCAATAAAAGAATACACTAAAAGAATAAGTAGATTTGCAAAAATAGAAATTATCGAACTTAACGAAGAAAAAACTTTGGAAATCGAGGGCGATAATATATTAAATAAAGCTAAAGGTTGTCTTATTGTTTTTGACTTAAAAGGAAAATTAGTAACTAGCTTAGAATATGCAGATATATTTGAAAGCAGAATGGTTCAGGGACAAAGTGAATTTAGTTTGGTTATTGGAAGTAGCGAAGGTTTGGCAAAAAAAGTTGTTGATAAAGCGGATATTGCACTATGTTTTGGCTTAGTTACCTATCCACATCAACTAATGCGTGTTATTGTTGCCGAACAAACCTATCGTGCTATGACAATAAATAATCATATTACTTATCACAAATAATAAAAAATAGGTATACTAAAGGTCATTTTAGAATAAAATACTATCTATGACCTATAATGAAATAATAAAAGAAATTGAAACACTAGGCGAAATTAAATATTTCGCAATAACACCACTAGGATACAAAATTCCTATGGTAACTCTCGGTAGTGGAAAAGCACATACCTTGATTGTATCTTCCATTCACGCAAGGGAGCATATAACTTACGACCTAACGAAGTTATTAGCTAGTAATTATCCACCTAATTTAGGGGCTATAGATTATGTCCCTATACTAAATATAGATGGCGTATTGCTTGCCAAAAATGGTTATAGTTTTATAAGTAATACCGCCCTAAAAAAAGATTTGCTACAGCAAAATGACTATAATAACGATTTTAGCGACTGGAAATCAAATATAAATGGTGTCGACTTAAATGTAAACTTTGATGCCGACTGGGGCGAGGGCGAACAAAACATAACCTACCCCTATAAACAAAATTATATAGGACCACAAGCGAATAGCGAAACTGAAACTCAGGGAATTGTTAATTTATTAAAAAACAATGATTATTCTTTGGTTATTAGCTATCACTCTAAAGGTGAAGTTGTTTATTGGGGCTATGAATATAATTTTAGACATTATAAATATGCTAAAATGGTAACCGATAATTTAGGATATTCACTTCAAAGAAGTTTGAATTCTTGCGGTGGACTTAAAGATTATTATTCACTTAACTATAAAGGTTTGGGACTAACAATTGAAGTTGGAGAAAATAAATATGAACACCCATATCCGATAGAACAATTACCAAATCTATATGAAAAACATAAGACAAGCTGGTTACTTTACAGTAAAATAGGAGGAGAAATTGCAAAACTTAATGTCCCTAGCCTTAAAAGAGGCATCGATAGCTTTTGAAGAGCAAGAGATACCGATAGGCTGTATTATTGTCTATGAAGACAAAGTTATTGCAAGTGCTCATAATACAAAACAACAAAGTAATAATTCTATAAACCACGCTGAAATGCTTGCACTAAATCAAGCTATGGCATATCTGAATTCTAAATACCTTTATGGTTGTACAATGTATCTTACTATAGAACCGTGTGCAATGTGCAGCGGAGCAATGCTAAATTGCCGTTTGGAAAAACTTGTCTATGGTGCTAAAGAACCACGGTATGGGTGCGGAGGCAGTGTTTATAACTTATTTGAGGATAAGCGTTTTCCCTACCGTACTAAGGTGGAAAGTGGTATTATGGAAGAAGAATGTGCTAAATTAATGCAAGATTTTTTTGCACTTAGGAGGAAATAATGATAATTGTAGGTTTAGGGAACCCCACCGAAAAATACAAAAATACCTATCATAATATGGGATTTATGACAATAGATACTTTAGCAAAAAATTTAAATAAACGGATTATTAAAAAAGAATGTGATGCACAAACTTCAGTTTTTGATAAAAATGGACAAAAAATTATTTTAGCAAAACCTCTTACCTTTATGAATAACAGTGGATTTGCGGTCAAACAGCTAATGAACAAATATAATCAAACCGAAAGTGACTTAATAATCATTTATGATGATATAGATATTCCTAGATTTTCGGTGCGTACTCGTTTTAGCGGAAGTGCAGGCACGCATAATGGTATGAAAAGCATAGTAACCTCAATAAATTCTACACAATTTGCAAGAATACGAATAGGAATTGGACTCAATGACTTCGACCTTGTCGATTATGTACTTAGTAATATACCCAAAGAAGATAAAGATAACTTTGACACTACATTTGAAAAAGTAGCAAAACTGCTTGAAGAATACATAAATTCAAATGATTTCGATAAATTAATGAGAGAATCAAATATAATAAAATGAATCAATTTTTTCCACTAAATACAGGTAAACTATTAGAATTAAAAACTTCACTGGACAATGATGAAAATTGCGTGGTATTTTTTGCACAGCAAACAAACAGATGTCACATTGCAAGTCAACTAAACCGACCTTTTATATATGTGGTAAGCGATTTAGTCGTAGCACAACAAACTGTAGATATTTTATCTCAATATTGCGATAAAAAAGTAGAAATTATGCCCGAAAGAGAAGATGTTTATATTGATAGACAAGTAGACAATCTTAACACCGTTTGGGATAGAGTAAATATACTAAATGAGCTTATTAATGGCGATATTTTTGGTTTGGTAGTAACTATTGATAGCTTAGTGCAATTGTATCCGAGCAAACAAATGTTTTTATCTAATACAATTAAATTAGAAAAAAATACCGAAATTAACATAGATAATTTTATAAATACACTAATTAATATGGGCTATGTACGCCAAAGTCTGGTAGAAAATGTATCCTCATTTAGCATAAGAGGCGATATCGTAGACATTTTTCCAATAGGAGAGGCTTCCCCTTACCGTATAGAATTTTTTGGCGATACAATAGAAAATATTAAACAACTTGACCTTGATTCTATGCTTTGTAATAATGAATTTGAATTCCTCACAATTTTACCTAGTAGTGACATTCTAGTAAACTATGATATGGTAGAATCAATATTACGAAATGTCAATAAAGAACTAAGACTGAACAAACAAAAAGTTAATGAACATATAGATAATTTAGTTAACAATTTTAGGAATAAACCGTCAAGTGCACTAAATACTTATTTTCTTCCTTTTATTTCAAATAATTGCGATACTATTTATTCTTATTTAGCACCCGAAGCAATAGTTGTTTTTGATGATGTAAAGCTAATTGATGATATGTTACAGCTTTATCAAAATAGTGCTTCATCTAGACTTAAAGAACTTATAAAAGACAATAAAGCACTACCTATTCACAAGAATAGTATTTATAATAAGCAAACTTTATATGATATTTCTCATACGATTTTAGGTTTTGGCAAAATAACAAGTCAAGTACCTATATTTGAACCTCAAAAAGTATATTCTATCAAAACTCAAAACGTACCTAAATTCCATTTGGCAATTACAGAACTTTATAATAATTTGAAAAATTACGAATTAAGCGGTTTTACCGTTAGGCTTTTTGCTAAAGATAATGAAAGGGCGTTAGTTTTCCAAAAAAACTTGCAGGAAAATATGATTTCTGTTCCTATTTCTGATACTAGTAGACCTATTAGCATTGAAATAGGTAATATCGATTACGGATTTATTTATCTAAATGAAAAATTGGTAAGTATCGGTATTAAGGACTATTCTAGACCTATTATTCTTAGGAAATCCTTAGCACAAAAAAAATCGACTTTTATATTGCCTGAAAAAGGTGATTATGTAGTCCACGATATTCACGGAATAGGTATTAGTGAAGGTATGCAAAAAGTAGAAACTACTTCTGGCGTAAAAGATTTTTATGTTATTTTGTATAGAGAAGGCGGTCGCCTTTATTTGCCGGCTAACCAACTTAATACCATAGAAAAATACAACGGTTTAGAATCCCCCGCTTTACACAAATTAGGCGGTGCGGAATTTGAAAGGGTAAAACAAAGAGTCAAATTAAGTGTTAAGAAAATGGCATTTGATTTGCTTAATTTATATCAAACTAGATTTGCTCAAAAGGGATATAAATATCCTGAAGATACACAATGGCAATCCGATATGGAAAACGATTTCGAATATGTCCCTACCGATGACCAACTTATCGCTATAAATGAAATAAAACAAGATATAGAACAAGGTAAAATTATGGATAGACTACTATGCGGTGATGTAGGCTTTGGAAAAACTGAAGTCGCTATCCGTGCTATATTCAAAACCGTATTAGAAAATAAGCAAGTTGTTTTACTTGCACCGACTACAATCCTTGCCCAACAACACTACAATTTAATTCGTGCAAGGTTTAATAAATACGATTTGAACATAGCTTTACTTTCTAGGTTTGTGCACCCAAAACAGCAGAAAGAGGTGCTCAAACAGCTAGAAAGTGGAACAGTCAATATAGTAATTGCAACCCATAGGATACTATCTAAAGATGTACATTTCTTTGATTTAGGTTTACTTGTTCTTGATGAAGAACAACGATTTGGGGTAGAACAAAAAGAGAAACTTAAGGTTTTCAAAAATAAAGTTAATATCCTTAGCTTATCTGCAACACCGATTCCTCGTACTTTGCATATGGCACTTTCTGGGATTAGGGATATTTCCACATTGGAAATACCACCTAAAAATAGGCTACCTATCCAAACTTATATTACTGAATATAACGACAATTTGTTAATTAGTGCGGTACAAAAAGAAGTGAATAGAGGTGGCAAGGTTTTTATACTTTACAACCGTGTAGCTACTATTGAAAAATGGTATGATCATATAAAAAGTATACTTCCTGAAAGTATTCGGATAATTATGATTCACGGACAAATGCAAGAAGATTTGTTATCACGAAAAATAAGTGATTTTTATGAAGGCAAAGCAGAAATTTTGCTTAGTACTACAATAATTGAAAACGGTATAGATTTACCTGATGCAAATACACTTTTTGTACTGGATGCTGATAAATTGGGACTAGGACAACTATACCAGCTTAGAGGTAGAGTGGGAAGAAGTAATGTGCTTGCTTACGCATATTTTACAATAAAAGAAAATAAAGTGCTAAATGAAAAAGCCCGCAAACGCTTAGATGCACTTATGGACAATACCGACCTCGGTAGCGGATTTAAGATTGCTATGCGTGATTTAGAAATAAGAGGTGCCGGGAATGTGTTAGGCAAAGAACAGCACGGACAAATGGGTAAAGTTGGTTATGATATGTACCTAAAATTAGTACAAGAAGGCATTGACGAATTAAAAGGTCTTACTTCTACTCATCTTCAAGAAACAAGAATTATTATTGACGGAGATTATTATCTAGATGAAGATTATATAGTCACTTCTAGAGAAAGAGTAGCTTTTTATAAGAGAGTTAGCTTATTATCTAACAGAGAAGATGCTAGACAATACCAAAACAAATTGGAAGAAACTTATGGCAAACTTACACCAAATGTTTTAAATATTATAAGATTAGGTCTTATGAAAAATCTTGCAAAAAAATTGCAAATTAAAAAAATTACTATTTCTGCTAAAGATACAATTTTAGAATTTGTTGATAATACAGCTTTTACCAATGAAGGTTTGATAGGTGCAATTTCTGACTATAATAAATATGCATTGATGGTTCCTAGCGACCCGCCTACTATTGTTTTTAGCACTAAAAAGTTGTCACAAAAATCAATAATTAAATTGATTTTAGACTTTTTAGTCCTATCAAATGAATGAGAAACTTGTGGCGAATTATTTTTTACCGCAAAACCCTTGATTATATGTGTATAATATAGTATAATCTTATATAATGAAATTATAGACTTTTATTAGGTTTAAGGAGTATATATGAAGAAAAAACTTGTTGTACTTATTCTATTTGTGGCTCTAGTTAGTAGCCTTTTGTTAAGTAGTTGTACTTTTGTAAAGGAAAATGAAGAGAGAGTGGCTGCTTCTGTAGTTAGTACCGTTTCTTGTGAATACGAAGGTAACGATAGTTTCCCTTCTCAAAATTTAACACTTGATATTACAAGAACCGAATTACTTAACTATGTAAACTATATCATTTATCTTTATTCACAATATCAAATGGATTATGAAATAGACAAAGTTCTTGATGACGGGCTAGAAAGTTTGCGTACACAAAAATATCAAATGCTTAAAGGTATGGAATATTTAATGAATAATGCTAGTGCTGAAAGAAAAGCCGCTATGTATTATTTTACCGATGACTACAAAAATGTTTACGGGTCAAAAATTACTTGTGAAGGTTTGCTTACTATCGCTGAAAGATATCAAGCTATTGCCGACACTAATGAACAATTTGACACAAGCATAGATGGTTACATTGATGATTACAATACTGAAAATAGGTCATTAGATATTAGCGTAGTAAAAGAAACATTAACAGGTTTATATTATGATGGCTACACAGTAAAAGAAGAAGATGGAGTATCCGTTGCTCACTTAGTTAATGCAACTGCAAAAACTGACGCTGAAAAATATGCCGACGGTTTATACCAGACTCAATTCAGTTCGGATTTTGATGATGTTGATTATCAAGAAGTATATGCAAAAATAATTTTAGTTAAGAAAGATAGTGATGATATTATTGTTTATTATCCTATCACTGAAGGAATGATGGCTTTAGCTGACAATGCTGATGACACCAATAATAATCCTCGTCTAACTAATAGAACACTTACAGTAACTTATCAAGAGCCTAAAACAACTACAACCACAACAAAAGATGACGACGGCAAAGATGTTACTACTACTTCAAAAACTTATATTGCTCACGCAGTAGATGTAGAATATACAAAATTTGCTCCTCGTAATATTATACCTAAAGATAGTGATGGAAATGATGTTGTAGAAACCATTGATTATCTTGATGGAACAGATTATAACTATCGTTACAAAACAACTTTTACCACTGATGCCGAAAAAGAATTTGCTGGTAATGGTTCAATTTTCGATATAAATCCTAGCAACTTAACAACTGCTACGAAAGATGCTTATAGACAATTCAAACAAGCAAAAAAGGCTCAATTAATTGGTTTTGATGCTACCGATACAATTTATAACGGTCTTGGTTATTTTTATCTAACATCTTTCCAATCTTCCTTAACTACTGCTGTAAAACATGAGCTTGCTTTATCTGCTTATGCTACAAATCCAGTTACTGAAGATAATATAGAAGCACAATTTACAAATCTTGCTACAAAACAAAAAGAAGAATATGCTCTTTTAAGTCAAAAAGACCAAGTTGCAAAATTTGCTAAAACTATCGGTACTAATTTAGAAACTTGTTATTATGTACCACTTGATGCACTTAAGAATACTACTTACACTTACACTGATAGCGCTGATAATGAAGTAGAAAAGGCATATGCAGTAGAAAATGCAGATGGAACTTACACTATAGATATGTTTTATATTGCTCATATTTTATTCAAGTTTGATGCAAACTTCAAAACTATAATGGATAGAGCCACTGCTAATTTAACCGAAGATGAAGATATTAAAAATAAAAAATTGGATTTAATTGAGACAGGTTTACTTGACACAAATACTACAAATCCTGATTATTTAGATAACTTAGGCGAAGAGCTTAAAGACGCTTTTAGTATAATGACAGATTCTGAAGGAAATGCTATTCTTAATGATAACGGTGAACAACAACTACTATATACCAAAGTAATTGATGTATATAACCAACTTCAACTTGACTTAGCCGCAGCTACTACTTATGAGGCTAAACTTGATATATTCAAAGAATATATGACTAAATACAACGATGATAGTGGTTCTTTAACTAGTAATATTGGTTACTTTATCGGTATGGGAGATATAGAACATAGCTATGATGGCGATGACTTCCCTAATGCTAGTAAAACTATTTATACAGACTTTTTAGAAGATGGCACTATTGACACATTTACACAAAGAGCCTTCACTTCTTATGGTTTACACGTAGAAGCAATTAGCTTTATGCCATTAAATAATGTTACTATAAATAACCCAAAAGCTGGTTTGTATTCACTTGATATAAATACTAATTTAGATATATCTGGAGAAAAAACTATCAAGGATACAATTCAAGCAAGTCTTATTTCAACTCAAAAAGATGATGCATATAGTGCTTGGACAGATCAATACGATAAAGATGAAGCAGAAGCAAATAGCACATTAAATAAAAGTGTATTAAAAAAGATAAAGAAAGACTTAAATATTGATTAATTAATTATTAATATAAATTGACAACAAAAAAGCGGTATTATAAAATACCGCTTTTTTGTTGTCAATTTTTATACATTAGATATATAAAAAAAGAAGTGAATAATTATAATTATCCGCTTCTTTTATATTATTTTAATATCGTTTTGACTTAAAACTATATCTTAATTTATTTTGTAAATATTTTTGTACTTGGCGCTTTACCCTCTATTATATCTTTCATATAATATTTGCTGTTTGCAATAAATACTATAGTACCATTTTTTAACGGTTCTTTTATATATTCCAATTTTGCCTTTGCCCCATTAGCACCCTTCCTTGAAGCTCCATTGCAATAATTTTGTATTTGTTCTACATTTTCAATTAGTTCGTATATATCTTTACCATTTATTTCTCTAATTAATGTATTAGATTTGTCTTTATCTTCATATATACCATCTGTACTTGTCATAATAAGCAAATACTTAGGTTTTACCAAACAAGATATCTGACTGGCAATTTCATCATTATCCACGCACTCAACAACCTTTTTGTTCTTTTCTCTAAGTGCTTTGATTTCCATCTTTCTTATTTCTTCATCGCTTACAGGGTCATTGTAATTAATAATAGGCACTGCCCCTTGTTTTGGACAACGAATAAGCATATTTTTCAAATGATTCTTTTTATCCTCATCATTAAAATGATAATGTTCTACTAGTAATTGCCTTAGAGAGTATTTAGAGTCCATAAATTGGCGATAGTTCTGCATTAGAAGGGATTGCCCCTGCGCTGCATAATCTGCCTTTATTTCTTGTATATCGCCCTCAATACCCTTGGCATTTCTGCTTAAATAATCAAGTCTGCCAATTTCGGCTGCACCACTTGTTATCCAAATCATACCAGGAACTAATTGCTTAGAAATTCTAGCAATTATATTGTAATCTAAATCATCGTGTTCTTTGTTGACTAGTGCCATAGAGCCTACTTTGCCAACTAATTCTATATCAAAATTTGTCATAAATTGCATTTTCCTTATTGTATTTATGTAATTATTATATTGATTAATTTATAAATTGTCAAACATTCTATATCAAACCATATTTTTTTCATAAAAAAAGGACAACCTTTAATAGGTTATCCTTAATTTTATTTTTTAATTTTTCTTATTTAGCATATTCAACACTTCGTGTTTCTCTAATAACATTGACTTTAATTTGTCCTGGATATTCGAGTTCGGATTCTAGCTTTTTGGCTATTTCCTTTGCTAAAAATACTGTTTTCGCATCATCTACTTGTTCAGGTTTTACAATGACTCTAATTTCTCTACCTGCTTGTATTGCATACGATTGTTCTACTCCTGCGAACGAGTTTGCGAGACTTTCTATATTCTCTAGACGTTTAACATAATTCTCTACTGATTCTCTTCTTGCACCTGGTCTAGCTCCGCTAATAGCGTCAGCTGCCTGTACAATAATTGCTTCCAATGTTTTTGCTTCTATATCACCGTGATGAGCTGCAATTGCATGGATTACATCTTCTTTTTCATTATACTTCTTTGCAAGATCTACACCTATTTGAACGTGAGTACCTTCATATTCATGGTCTACCGCTTTTCCCAAATCGTGTAATAAACCGGCACGCTTACAAACTTTTACATTTGCACCTAATTCTTGTGCCATTAATCCTGCTAAATAGCAAACTTCTAAGCTATGTTTTAATACATTTTGACCATAACTTGTACGATATTTCATACGTCCTAGTAATTTAACTATTTCTGGGTGAATACCAAACAAACCTGCTTCATAAACTGCATCTTCTCCAGCTTCTTTCATTTGAATGCCGATGTCTTTTTTAACTCTTTCAGCAACCTCTTCAATTCTACCTGGATGAATTCTGCCATCGCTTATTAATTTTTGTAAGGTTATTTTTGCTATTTCTCTTCTAACTGGGTCAAACCCTGTTAGTGTAACTACATCTGGGGTATCATCAATAATAATATCAACACCAGTAACACTTTCCAATGCCTTAATGTTACGTCCTACTCTACCAATTATACGACCTTTCATTTCTTCGCTTGGTATTTCTACGACGCTAATTGTAGTTTCGGCAGCATGGTCTACTGCACATCTTTGAATAGCTAATCCTACTATATTCTTAGCACGCTTTTCTGCATCTTCTTTTGCTCTTGCTTCAATTTCTTTTACCATTACTGCTGCATCTTTTTGTGCATCATCAGTAATTTGAACTATCAATTGTTCTTTTGCTTCAGCAACAGTTAGATTTGCCACTTTTTCCAATTCGGAAAGCATTTTTTCATTTTGAGTTAGGAGTTCTGCCTCCATTTTATCTAATTCTTCTTGCTTGCCCGTAATTGCCAATTTAGTTTGTTCAATTGATGCCAATTTGTCTTCAATAATACTATCTTTTTTATCAATTGAATCTTCTTTCTGAATAAGCCTTGACTCTTGTTTTTGAATTTCTAATCGTCTTTGTTTAATTTCTCTTTCAAACTCATTACGCAATCTTAGTTGTTCTTCTCTTGCCTCTATCTTTGCCTCTTTACGCATAGATTTCGCTTCAATTCTTGCATCTTCCAATATCTTCGCTGCTTCGTTTTTGGATTCCCCGACCTTTTTTTGTTCGGACTTCCTATATACTAATAGTGCGATAATCGCACCTAATACCAACGCGACAATGGGTAATACAATTATTAAAGCAATCGCTGCTTCAGCCGATAAGGCCATCATAAGATTGCTTAACATATTTACCTCCTGTATATATATTTATTTATTAAGTTTCATTTGGATAATTTTTGCGTTCGCCCCAAAAACTATCGCTTTTTAATTATACTATTTTTAATAAGTAAAGTCAATAATAATATTATCTACAAAATTCCATTTTTTTAAAATAATTTGTTTTAATTAAAGTTTTTTGTTTTCAATCAAATTACGCAATATTTTAATTAAAAAGGCTATTTATGTAGTAAAATTTATTAATTTGTGGAATAATTCCATTTTATTTATAAAGAACTCAGATAATTATGTCTTATTTCTTTATTTATTTTTTGTTTATTTCTTAGACTTTTGCAAGCTATTACTTTTCTAAATATCTTACTTAATCCCTAATTTTTCACGCACAATTTTTTCTACTGTTTCTGCTATTTCTTGATTATCTTTTAGGAATGCTACTGCCTTATCTCTACCTTGTCCGATTCTCTCTCCGTTATAACTAAACCAGCTTCCTGTCTTCTGTATTATTTCATTTTGCGTAGCAAGATCTAATATACAACCATATTTAGATATACCTTGTCCATATATCATATCAAATTCACAAAGTTTGAAAGGTGGTGCAAGTTTATTTTTTACGATTTTTACTCTAGTTTTGTTACCTATTATTTCAGTTCCATTTTTTATAGCTTCGCCTCTTCTTACATCAAAACGCATACTTGCATAAAATTTTAGAGCTTTTCCTCCCGCTGTTACTTCAGGACTTCCAAACATTATACCTACTTTTTCTCGAAGTTGGTTTATAAATACAACACAAGTATTGCTTTTTTTAATAATTCCTGCCAATTTCCTTAATGCTTGACTCATAAGTCTTGCTTGCAAACCAACGTGAGAATCACCCATTTCTCCATCTATTTCTGCTTTTGGAGTAAGTGCGGCTACACTATCAATTACAATAATATCTATACTACCACTTTTTACAAGTTCTTCAGTAATATTTAATGCTTGTTCACCATTATCAGGTTGTGCAATATATAAAGTTTTTAAGTCAACACCTAAATTCTCTGCATATACAGGGTCAAGTGCGTGTTCTGCATCGATAAATGCGGCAATACCTTCTTTCTTTTGTGCTTCAGCTATCATATGTAAAGCAAGGGTAGTTTTACCACTTGATTCAGGTCCGTAGATTTCAATAATTCTTCCTCTAGGAACGCCGCCTATACCAGTCCCTAAATCTATTGTTAGACAACCCGTAGGTATTATATCAACTTCAACTTTAGCACCATCTTCTAGTGTCATAATAGAGCCTTTGCCAAATTCTTTTTCTATTTGAGCAATTGCTATATCTAATGCTTTCTTCTTATCTTCGATTTTCATTTTTTTCTCCTTTTTTTATTTTGTTTACCGTTTATTATTTTAATAGTTTTCTTTTAAGCAACATAATGCATAAAAAATCGCTGCATTTTTTGCACTTCTTCTAATTTGTTGTCTAGTCCCTTCAAAATTACACTTTATAGCAATTGGTTCACTTCTGCTGCTAGCTACTCCGATATATACCAATCCAACTGGTTTTTCTTCTGTACCGCCATCAGGACCCGCTATACCTGTAGTTGCAAAACCAATATCCACTTCATTATCTAGTAAGCCATAAGCCATTTCCTTAGCTGTTTGTTCGGATACCGCACCATAACTTTCTAAAGTAAATTCTGACACGCCTAATCTTTTTATCTTAGCTTCATTACTATAGGTAATAATTCCCTCATAGAATACTTTACTTACTCCGCTAATAGCTACTAAGTCCGAAGCTATCATACCACCTGTACAGCTTTCAGCAATTGCAAATTTGACATCGTTTGCCAAAGTAAAGTTGACAAAAGTTTGTTCTAAAGAAATATCTTCATCGTTATAAACAATATCATCAATTTCTTCTATTAAATCATCAAATTCATCATCAGTTATGCTACTAACCTTAATTAAATTGTCATAACAAGAAGAATACAAATCAAACTCAAATTTATATTTGTACGCATTTAAGCGTTCGAGTATCTCTACTTTATTGCCAAAACATCGAAAAACTTTCATAATTTTGTGTCCTCCTGGTTTTTTCTACAAAACCGTATTGCCATACATATTAAAATCGGTTTTTGTAATAAGTACTTTGTATATTTGCCCAATTTCCAAAGGAAATGCTGAAGTAAAAAATACATTTGTATCTATTTCTGGTGCATTTTGCTCGGTTCTTCCTACAAACATTTGTTTGTCATAATCAATATCTTCGTAAATAACTTCCACAACCTTATTTATGTATTTTTGATGGTGTTCTATTGTAGAATTACATTGTGCTTCTTCGCATTCTATTCGCCATAATTCACAAGTTTTTTTATCTATTCCATCAGGAAAATTATAAGCAGGCGTCCCTTCTTCTTTACTAAATTCAAAAAATCCTGCATAGTCTAATTTGTCAGTTACAAAATCAACTAATTGCGTATGTTCTAAATGTGTTTCATAAGGAAATCCTACTATAAAAGTACTCCTAATTGCAATATCGCTATTAGTGTTCCTTATTTTACTTATAATATTTTCTATTTTTTCTCTACTACTTTTCCTATTCATTTTGGTAAGTATACTATCATTTATGTGTTGCAATGGCATATCAAAATATTTAGCCATTTTTTCTTCTTTTCCTACAAAATCGATAAGTCTATCACTTATTTCTTCTGGATACACATATAATAATCTAATTTTCCAAACATCAAGTAGAACTAATTCTTCTAGTAATTCTACTAGTTTATTTTTACCGTATAAATCTTTGCCGTAGCTACTTGTATCTTGTGCAACTAATATTATTTCTTTAACGCCTTGTCCTATCAAATACTTTGCTTCTTCAATAATAACCGCCATTGGTCTTGAAATATATTTACCTCTAATATTAGGAATTGCACAATAAGAACAACGCTTATCACACCCGTCGGATATTTTTAGGTACGCATAATGATTAGGCGTAGTAAGTATCCTACCAGTAAATTCATATTCATTTTCTTCTTGCTTTTCATATTGGGTATTCGTAAGATTATGCAATAATTTGACTACATCTTTTTCATTATCAATACTTATCCACAAATCGACTTCCGGCAATTCTATATTACTCCCGTATCTATTTGCAAAACAGCCTGTAACCACTAAATATTTTAAATTATTTTCTTTTAGTTTTGCCATTTCAAAAATGGTGTCTATAGTTTCTATTTTTGCCAATTCTATAAAAGCACAAGTATTTATAATAATTATTTCAGCTTCATTTTTATCTTGTACTATTTCAAAACCTGCATTAGCCAAAGTAAATAACATATTTTCACTATCAATACGATTTTTATCACAACCTAGTGATATCATACCTACTTTCATATTCTATCGTCTCCTAAATTATCTTCTTCATATTCTGGGTACTCTTTATAAAATTCTTCAGCGGTGCGTAGAAAGGTTCGTTTGTTATTCTTTACTTCACTTACCCAACCTCTTTTTTCTAGAGTTTCCATTATATTGGTGGTAGTATTGCTACCTTTATTTAATTTTCTTTGCACTAAAGAACCGCTAGCTTTATTATGTTTATAACATAATGCCAAAGCCTCTTTTAATGTATCTTCCCATTTGTCATTAATTATTTCATTTTTATCTATACTAATGCCACTTACGCTCCCATCACTATAGGTATTTGATTTAATTTCTTCCTTACTCCCATGCAAAATTCTTTCAATAGCATCATAATCGAAATCAACATCATTGTTTTCTCTTATTTCTGCAACTAAAGCATCTATTTCTTCACCGCTGATATAAGCACATTGTGCCCTTACCATAGACTTTCCACCTTTTCTTATAAACATATCGCCTTTGCCGAGCAATTTTTCAGCACCTTTCGTTTTGAAAATTACCATACTATGGTTATAATCGCCTACCGCAAAAGCAATTTTTGTATTAAGATTGTTCTGAATTTCGTTCGTAATTACTTCCTTTACTGGATTTTGTGTTGCAAAAATAAGATGTATTCCTGCCGCTCTAGCAACTCTTGCCAAACTGCTCAAACTTGCCTCAACCGGTTTTCTAGCTATAGGATTAGTAATAAGTTCACTTGCCTCATCAATTATTACCACTATTCTTGGTAATTTGTTATTAGGCTCTACTTTGCTGTTATATTCAGACAATTTTTTTACGTGTAAACTTTCAAAAGCTGTGTATCTTCTGTCACTTTCTTTTTCTAACCATTTTAATGTATTAATTATTTCATCAATTTCATATAGAGGTTTTTCCACAAGCATATGTGGCAAACCACTAAAAAGCGCCATTTCTACTTTTTTAAGGTCCACAAGTACTAATTTTAATTCATCAGGAGAATAACGGAAAAGTAAACTTGCTAAAATACAATTTAGACAAACCGATTTACCACTACCTGTACTGCCCGCAACTAATGCGTGGGGCATTTCGGCTAAGTCATCTATCAAATTTTTACCATCTGTAGTTTTTCCCATAGCAATTACTAAATCGCCTTTGTAATTCATATATTCTTTGCTACAAATTATTTCCTTAAAACTTATCATACCTCTTATTTTGTTAGGAATTTCAATGGCAAAATAAGGACTGCCTTCTATTTGGGGTAAAATATTAATTTCTTTATTTGTCCGTAATAATCTATTTATATCCTGCTTAGCACTCATAACTCTAGAAATACTACAAGTATCACTCAAACTAGCTAAACAAGTAGTAATTGTCGGCCCTTTAATTGCATCAATATATTTAGCATCAATATTATAATTTTTTAATTTTACTTCTATTAATTCTCTTAATTCTTCTACATTATCCACATAAGGCACAAAATTAGGGTTTGAATGGTCTTTTAACATATCTTTATTAGGGAAAACATAAGGTTTACTTTGTTTTACTTCCAATATTTCCTTAATATTTTTTGGTTTTGGTTTTTTTATAACCTTATTGCTACTCGTATCATCATACATTTTATCTTCATCAAATTTTTCAATATCATAAAAATCATTTGAATTTTTTTCTACATCTTCCGTATCATTTTTATATTCAACTTCTTTTTCTTCATCTTCAATTATTGTATTTATGCCTATATCATAAAACCCTTTATTACTGTTTTTATATTCCTCTTTTTCCACCACCGTTTCATCATCATAAATAGTGGTTTGCGTAGGTTTATAATCATTGATTTTTAGGTCTTGTTTTATAGCTTCTTCTTTAGTAAAAGATGCATCATTATTCCCAAAAGCTTCTTCTCTGGCTATTTTTTGTTGCAATTCTACATCGTGCAAGCCTAACTTCTTAGATGCTTCCTCTCTGCGTTGTTGTTGATTATAAATACGAGCATTATCACTATAAACATCATCAACAGGTTTGATTTTGTATGCGTGATATCCACCAATTAACGAATAATCATCTTCTTTCGTGATTTTTGGCATATCATCGACTATTACTGTGTCTCTTTGCGTCAAATTACTGCTTTTAGAAACATAGTTATCCCCATATAGTTTCTTTAGTGCTTCTTTTTTGCGGTCAATTTCTTCAACCACTTTATTATTTTCTTTTTCTCTTTCTAAGCTTTTTTGTTTTTCCAATTCTATATCATTAGCTAACTTATCATTTTTACTTGGAATAACTTTTGGCAAACTTTGAAGTTTTTCTAAATCAATATCTTTTGAATTATTTTCTTTTTTGATTAATTTAGCATTTTTTGATTTTTTACTAACAAAAATATATGGATAAATACATAAAAAACCCGTTATCATAGCGCCAAAAAAGAAAATCAACGAACTTACTAAATATTTGCAAGGCAAAACTATCGGTGCACTTATTAATGACAAAATCACTCCGCCAACACTTGTTTTGTAGTAAACATCGGCTATGTATGTAGCAAATCCGCTATTTACAATTTCCTTTCCTAACACTGTAATATGTATAGTTATCATTGAGAATAACGCCCAAACCCAAAAAATAACTATTCTTTTTGTTTCTATTTTTTTCCATTTGCCTTTAACAATCAAATCGGCTATAAAGAAAACGACTAAAATTCCAAAATATGCGTAAAACAAATAACCAAAAACACCAATAAGTGCATTTCTGGTCGGTGTAATAACCGACACAATTATTAGTGCCACCAAAACAATAGCTTTTATTAAAAGAATTTTTTTTCTATCTAATTTGATTCTATTGCCACCATTTGCCATTTTATTTTTCTCCCATAAATAAATTATAGATGTTTTCTTCTTGTTTTTTGCCTACATAGCTAATACTTGCATTATCATAGTCAAAATAGAATTTCAAATATTTGTCAACTGTAGGTTTGTCTAATTTATCCAATTTCGCTATAATGCTGTTTAAATTAAACTTTTTGTCAAGTAAAATTGCACTTTTTGCATTAGCACGCATAACCGACATAGATACTTCCGTGCCCAATGTCATTGCTGTTTTTATTTGTATAATTGTTTTATTTAATTCACTTTCCTCTACTCCGCTAACTAATATATTATCTAACACCTTGCGTACTGCGGTAATAGCTTGTGTAACCTTAGTTGGGTCTGTTGCTAAATAAATAAACATATATCCCGATTTTTCGTAAGAAATAGTAGATGCATATATAGTATATACAAGTCCCATTTCTTCTCTTATCGCTTGAAATAAACGACTACTCATACTTCCGCCTATTATATTGCTAACAACTGAATTAACGACATTATCGGATTTAGCTAAACCAATTGCAGGAAAGCCAATCGTAATATGTGCTTGTGCATTTTCATTCTTTGTTTCGATAATCAATTTTGATAAATATTTTTCTTTTACAAATTTAGGTTTTACATAATCACTTTTTATAGTCGTTGTGTCAAAGTATTTATCTACTAAAGCTGTTGCTTCTTCTTCACTTATATTGCCTGTAATGCTAATTACTGTGTTTTGTGGCACATAATGTTTGGACATAAACTTTACTATATCGTCTTTATTAAATTTAGCCACATTCTCTTTGCTTCCTAAAATTGGGTAAGCCACCGACTTTTTTTCTCCAAAAAGAACCTTGCATAAATTTTCCAAACATAGGTCTTCGTAATCATCAGTACTCATTTTTATTTCTTCTAAAACTACTTCTCTTTCTTTATCCAAATTTTCTTGTGTGTAAGTCGAGTTGTAGTATATATCCGCTAAGATTTCCATACACTTATCGCCATATTCACCCAAACCTGTTGTGTAAAAAGCGGTAAGATTTTTTGAGGTATATGCATTTACATTTACACCAATACTTTCTAATTCGTTAGCTATATCATAAGCAGAACGGGTAGGTGTGCCCTTGAATGTCATATGTTCGATAAAATGTGAAATACCATTATTTGATTTATCTTCATACATACTGCCCACTCCGACATATATACCTATAGAAAGCGCTTTTGTGCTTCTCATCTTTTGCCATACCAAACGCAAACCATTTTTAAAAACTATAATTTTCTCCATTAATACTCCTATCTCTTTAATTTGAATTCTTTGGGTAATTACTATATATTTTGCTCATATTTTATGAACAATAACCCGATTTTAATTATTTATTATATTAACAATGATTATACACTAACAAACAAGATTTTACAATATAAATAGTAATTTTTCTTTGTACAAAAAAAGTTATGTCCCATTTTTAGAACATAACTTTATTTTTTAATCTATTTTTATTATAAACTATTAAATTTGCAATAACTCTTTAGCATTTTTATAAAGGATTTTTTCTTTATCATCTTTGCTAAAATCGTAAGTGTCAAATATTTCTAAAGCTTTTGACTGTCCGCACCAAGGACTATCTGTGCCAAATAAAATTTTATCGCTTCCGTGATTATAAATAATTTCCCTTGCCATATCTTTTTTTATTATTCCAAAAATAACTCCCATATCAAAATAACAATCGGCATCTATAAGATATTTTTCTACATCTTCCCATAGTGAAAGTCCGCCTAAATGTGCCAAAACTATCTTGCCACCACCGACTCTTTCAATTACCGCTTTAGCCCGTTTGGGTGTGCAATGTACCATATCAGGGAACCCGACATCGAGTCCTGCGTGAACTACTGCTATCATATCCAAATCTTTACACGCTGATAATATTTTGTAATATCTTTCATCATCAATAAAGGTTTGTTGATAATCCGGGTGTATTTTTATTCCTAAAAAACCTCGGTTTTTAAGTTCAGTAAGATGAGCTTTTGGATTAGGGGTGTCTGGGTGAATTGCGCCAAAGCTAATTATTTTTTGCTCAAAATTATTAGCTATTTCATTTAGATTCTGTGCAAAATTATTTATGCCCTCAAACTGTTTTACACTTGTTTGAACTGGCAAATTTATAGACATTGATATCCCTGCTTTTTTCATTGAAGCACGCAAGCAATTTTGCGTACCATCAGTAAAGCTAGGAATACCGCCCATTTTTTCTAATTTTACTATTGTTGTTGTCGCTATTTTTTCTGGAAAAATATGCGTGTGAAAATCTATTATCATATGTTTATTATTTCTATTTTTCCTAATTTAGATACACATTATTTACATTTTTTCTATGTCACTAGCGGTTACTATTTGTACTCCATTTTTTATTAATATTTCTCTTGCTTTGTTTATATCTGAAGTTTTTAATACTAATGACGCATCTTTATTCTCTACATTTAGCCCGTACATATATTCTAAGTTAATATTGTTTTTGCTAAGTTTGTATACCAATTCGTGCAATTGACCTACTTTGTGGTCAATTCTAATAACTAGCACATCAGTTAGCATTGTAGAAAACCCTTTTTCTTGTAAAGCATTTTTGCCCACTTCAGGATTATTAACAATCAAACGCAAAAGTCCATATTCGCTTGTATCTGCTAAACTTAATGACAAAATATTAATGTTATTATCTTTTAATACTTTCAAAACATCTTCTAGACGCCCTTCACGATTTTCAATAAATACTGATAACTGTTTTGCTTCCATAATAGTTGCTCCTCCATCAATTTTATTTTTTATATATTATAACTTTCTTTTATCAATAACGTGTACCGCTTTACCCATACTTCTTTCTAAAGTTTTTGGTTCTACCAATTTTATTTTAGCGGATAGTCCCAATGCTTGTTGGATAGTATGTCCTATTTTTTTAGTTAGTGCCTCAAGACTTTTTATTTCATCTGAGAAAAATCTTTCATCAACTTCTACTTGAATTTCTAAAGTATCCAAAGTTCCTACTCTATCTACTATCATCATATAATGCATACTAACTTCTTCCAATTTAGCTAAAGCATCTTCCACTTGTCCTGGGAATACATTTACGCCTCTAATAATAAGCATATCATCACTACGCCCTACAAACTTACTTAATCTAGCTTGAGTTCTTCCACATTTGCATTTGTCATAACAAATACTGGTTAGGTCTCTAGTACGATATCTAATAAGTGGCAAGCCCTCTTTAGTAATTGTAGTAAACACTAATTCGCCGATTTCGCCTTCTTTTGCCGGTTTTAATGTTTTTGGGTCGATTATTTCCGGTATGAAGTGGTCTTCATTTACGTGCAAACCTAAATGGTATTCGCAATCACAAGCAACCCCCGGTCCCATTATTTCTGATAGACCGTATATATCATAAGCCTTTATATTTAGAGTTTTTTCCATTTTCATTCGCATTTGTTCTGTCCAAGGTTCTGCACCGCAAATTGCTATTTTTAATTTAATTTTATCTAAATCGCCATTGCCTTCCAAAATTTCTGCTATGTGTAACAAATAACTAGGTGTACAAGCCAATGCTGTAGCGTTAAAATCCTTCATCATATTTATTAGCTTAGTAGTATTTCCTGTGCTCATAGGGACAACAGTTGCTCCCAATTTTTCAGCACCGTTATGCGCACCAAGTCCGCCTGTAAACAATCCATAACCATAGGCTATTTGAATAATATCCTCATCAGTCACTCCTGCCATAGCAAAACATCTTGCTACACATTCGCTCCAGGTATCTATATCTTTTTTCGTATATCCTACTACTGTAGCTTTTCCTGTAGTACCGCTACTAGCGTGTATTCTAACAATTTTTTTTTGAGGCACAGCAAACAAACCGAATGGATAAGTTTCTCTTAAATCTGCCTTAGTTGTATAAGGTAATTTTACTAAGTCATCTACGCTTTTTATATCACTTGGTTTTAGTCCAATTGCGTCCATTTTTTTACGATAATGTTCTACATTATTATAAACTCGTTCTACGGTCGCTATTAGTCTTTCACTTTGCAATTTTTTTAAGTCTTCTCTTGACATACATTCTACTAATTCATTCCACATATTCCTTGTTTACCTCCGCCACAATTTAATTTAGTTATTATTTTAGGTTTAGTCCCGTAAGAAATGCTTTTTTATTTATTTCTATAGTTTTTGCTGGAACGGTTTTTTCAATAACTTCTAGCCATTTTTCTTTACTACATTCCATAAATTGTGCACATACTCCAAGTACTATTAGGTTAAATACTCTCGCATTACCCAAATCATTAGCAATTTTCATAGCATCAAATGCCACTACTTTATGATTTTTCTTTAATTTCTCAACTATATTTTCAGGATATTTGTCCACACCTGTAAGAACAGTAATTGGGTCAATCCTAATATCATTAAGTATAAGCACTCCATCTGCTTTTAGAAAGTTTATGTATCTCATAGCTTCTAATCTCTCAAAAGCAATTAGTACATCCGCTTGTCCTTCTTCCACAATAGGTTCTCTTACATTTTCGCCATATCTTACAAAAGTTACTACGCTACCGCCTCTTTGTGCCATACCGTGTACTTCGGATAGTTTTACATCATTGTCACCAATTCCGCCTAGTATCCTACTAGTTAGCAATGTTCCTTGTCCGCCAACTCCTACTATCATAATGTTTTTTTCCATTAGGCTTTAACCTCCGTGATTGCTCCAAATTTACATAAACTCATACATAATCCGCATCCATTACACATATTCGGGTCTATTTTTATAGTACCATCATCATTTTTGCTTAGTGCAGGACAACCTGGTTTTAAGCAAGCACCACATTTAACACATTTAGTTGTGTCAACTATACATTTTGTTGTAAAATGATTGGATTTCAACAATACGCAAGGTGATTTTGTGATAATTACTGTAATAGTATCTCTCTTTTGTGCTTCTTTTATAGCTGTTTTTAATGCTGGAATATCAAAAGCATTTATCTCTTCAACATATTTTACACCAATTGCACGACATAAAGTTTGCAAATTAATTGCATTTGTTACTTCTCCATTAAGTGTTTTTCCGGTAGCTGCGTGGTCTTGATGTCCCGTCATTCCCGTAGTTGAATTATCCAATATCATTACAATTCCTACACCCTTATTATAAACCATACCAATTAGAGAATTAACTCCAGTATGTAAGAAAGTAGAATCGCCAATTACGGCTACCCAATCTCTAATAAATTCAGTGCCTTTTGCCTTTTGCATACCGTGTAATGTAGATATACTTGCACCCATACAAATAGTGGTATCAAGTGTTGCTAGCGGTTCTAAAGCACCAAGTGTGTAACAACCGATATCGCCACAAGCGTGCATTTTTAGTTGCTTTAGGGCAGTGTATACGCTTCTATGAGGGCAACCCGGACAAAGAACAGGAGGTCTTCCAGGAATGTTTCCTAAATCTTCTCTTATTATTTCTTGTCCTAAAAATTCTTTTCTTAGCATATTAGCTGAATATTCGCCTTGTTTGGTAAATATTTCTTTACCAATTGCTTTTATTCCCCAAGACTTAACTTGTTCTTCAATAACTGGTTCTAATTCTTCAAAAATGTATAATTTATCTACTTTACTAGCAAATTCCATTATAAGATTTTTAGGAAGTGGATTAACCATACCTATTTTTAATACAGACGCATTAGGTAATACTTCTTTAATGTATTGATAAGCAATACCGTCGGTTATAAACCCTATCTTCGTGTCATTATATTCGGCTCTATTAAGTACAGGCATATTACAGCTATCAATAGCTAATTTGTCCATTCTTGCTTCTACTATTGGATGACGCTTTTTAGCTTTTGCTGGCATCATAACATATTTTTCGGTATTTTTTACATAAGGTATGTCTTCTCTTTCTTCTCTATCAATAAGCTCAACCATACATTGAGAATGGCTAAGTCTTGTTGTTGTCCTTAAAATAACCGGTGTGTCATATTCTTCACTTATTTTATAAGCAATTTTAACAAATTCTTTAGCCTCTGCACTATCTGCTGGTTCTATAACTGGTACTAAAGCACTTCTACCAACCATTCTTGTATCTTGTTCATTTTGTGAACTATACAAACCTGGGTCATCAGCCGCCACCAATACAAGTCCACCGTTAACACCCGTATATGATGCCGTAAATAGTGGGTCAGCTGCTACATTTACACCTACGTGCTTCATTGAAGCCATTGCTCTAACGCCACTAATCGATGCTCCAAGAGCTACTTCCATAGCTACTTTTTCATTTGGTGCCCATTCTGAATAGATTTCTTTATATTTTACAATATTTTCACTTATTTCAGTACTAGGTGTACCCGGATAAGCTGAAGATAATTTTACTCCTGCTTCGTAAGCACCTCTAGCGATAGCTTCGTTGCCTAACATTAATTTCTTGGCCATAGCATCCTCCGTTTTAATTAATTATTTTTATTTGTTCGTAAGTCCGTAACTCTCTTTGCCTTTCCCTCAAATCTTTTTAATGTATTTGGTGATTCAAGTTTTATTATGGCATCAAGTCCTAATACTACACGCAATTTCGATTTTATATTTTTTTCGATTGCTTGCAACTCCTTAAATGTATCAGTAGGCTTAGTAAGCTCTACCTTAATTTCTAATTTGTCACAATGATTATCTCTACTTACTATTATTTCATAATGAGGTCCAATTTCATCTACTGACAAAATTACTTCTTCTATTTGGCTTGGGAATACATTTACGCCTCTGATTTTTAACATATCGTCGGTTCTTCCCATCAAATTATCCATTCTACAAAAAGTACGACCGCATTTACATATATCATAATTAAGTCTTGTAATATCTTTAGTGCGATAACGAATAAGTGGTAATGCCTCTTTGCTTATACAAGTAACTACTAACTCACCCTTTTGTCCAATTGGCAAAACCTCTTGCGTTATTGGGTCAATAATTTCTGGTATAAAATAATCTTCATTAATGTGCATACCGTCTAAATACTCACATTCTCCAGATACTCCTGGTCCAATAAGTTCGCTCATTCCATAATTACTAGTAACTAAAATATCTTTACCCCACATTTTGTGCATTTCCTCACGCATTGCATCGGTAAGCAATTCGCTACCTACTAAACCTATTTTTACATTTAGGTCGGTTTTTACATCTATTCCCATACTTTTAGCAACTTCAGCAAGCCTTAAAGCATAAGAAGGTGTTGCTACTAATAATGTTGTGCCAAAGTCACGCATATACATAATTTGTTTTTCCGAATTACCCGTACTTGATGGAACAATAGTAGCTCCTATTTTTTCAAGTCCATAATGTAAACCTAAAGCACCGGTAAACATTCCGTAACCAAAACATATTTGTGCTACATCTTTTTTTGTAGCTCCGCCCATTGTGGCAATTCTTGCAACGCATTCCGTCCACATATCTAGGTCATTTTTGGTATAACCTACTACTGTAGGTTTGCCCGTAGTTCCACTACTTGCGTGTATCCTAACTAAATCATCTTTATCTACAGCAAATAATCCGAATGGATAATTATCACGCAAATCTTCTTTAGTAGTTAGTGGCAATTTTGATAAATCTGCCAAACATTTAATATCAGAAGGTTTGATTCCTGCTTCATCAAATTTCTTTTTGTAAGCTGGTACTTTATCATAGACAAGTGCAACAGTTTTTTGCAATCTTTTTAGCTGAATTTCTTCAATTTCTTTTCTAGATAATGTTTCTTCCTTTGACCAAATCATTTTTGTTGTTTAGTGCTTTCTTTTATAAAAGCACTCCTCCTTTTATATAATATTTTATTATTATTTTATTTCATTTTCTAGTGGCTTTTCGAAAGCCTCATATATTGTTTCTTTGCAAGATGGCTTTGTGAATAAACTAACTACAAAGGTAGATATCATTGAATAAATCATACAAACAACTCCAATAAATGGAGAACAAGTCATTCCTGCTTGTAATGCTTTACCAAATCCGCCTTGCCAGCCACACTTGCCATAACCTAACACAACTATTAATATTGCTGTTATTACTAAACTTCCTATTATACTTGCCCAAACGCCTTTATTTGTAGTCTTTTTCCAACTAACGCCCAATACAAACGGTCCAATAAAGCAACCTGCAAGTACGCCCCAGCTTAAACTCATTAGATAAGCTATTGCTGTAAGATGGAATTTTGCATTTATAAATGCAATAACGGTTGAGAACAAAACAAAAGCCATACTTAATATTCTTAGTAGTAATGTTATTTTTTTATCTTCCGCTTTCTTTTTAGAACAACCTTGATAAATATCTATAGCTACTACCGATGCACTAGATAGTGAAACCGATGCAAGCGTACTCATACTCGCTGCTAGTACTAATACCGCAATAAGACCTATAAGTCCGTTTGGAATTACTGCATTCAGCATATACGGTATTAAATTGTCTGTAGTTCCGCCAACTGCACTTAAATTACTATAAAATAATGTTGCAAAAGCACCTACAAGATAAGCACCTACACCAATAATTAATGCAAAAACAGTACTTACTATTTGTCCTTGCTTGATTGCCTTCTTATCTCTAATTGCATAATATTTGTGAATAGTTTGTGGCAAAGCCCAAACCGCAAAAGATGTAAGTAAGACAAGTGATATTATTGTCATTGGTCTATCAAATAGCCAATATGTATTTTCATTGGGCGAATTAAAGAAACCTAAATCATTATTGATTAGCGTTCTTACGCCCTCTCCCCAACTGACTTGTGGGGATTTGCAAAAGAATAGAACCATCAATACAACACCGATTAACATAATTATACCTTGAATAAAATCAGTAAGTGATGTTGCTATGTATCCACCGAAGAATATATATAAAGCGGTTACACCAGCCAAAACTAGCATAATAACCCAACCTTCTATCCCAAAAACAATTCCAAATAAATTGCCTAATCCGTTATAAACAGAAGCCGAATAAGGTATTAAAAAAATAAATATTATTATTGCACTTGTTATTTTTAGTTTTTTACTTTCGTACCTTTTGCCAAAAAAATCTGGCATAGTTTTGGCATCTAATCTCTGCGTAATGTTCCTTGTGCGTTTAGCAAGAATTCCCCAGGCAAGATATGCACCAATAAGGGCATTACCTATTCCTATCCAAATTCCGCCTAAGCCAAAAGCCCAACCAAATTTACCTGCATATCCTATAAATATTACTGCTGAAAAATAAGCAGTTCCATAAGAAAATGCACTCATCCAACCATTTATACCTTTTTTTCCTGCAAATAAAAAATCTTTTACAGACTTAGCTTTATTTCTAGTAAATACCGCAACACCTATCATCATTGCTAAATATAACCCTAAAATTACATAATTTAACCACTCCAAAATAATTACTCTCCTTTGTGTATCTAATAATTTTGTTGTTTAGTTCATTAAAAACATAATATTATTATGTTATATAATAATATATATATAAATAGCATTATACACTATAATAAGGCACCTTGTAAAGTAAATACAAGGTTGTAATAAGTTATACATAATTGCGTTCAAAATAAGCATTTTGTATATAATTAAAACTAATTTTTGTAATACGCTGTTTTCATTTGGAAAAATTTGTTTATAAAAATTTAAATTATATTTATGTAACTATTAAGCTAAAAAGGTGACAATAAGGGGCAATTATATTGCCCCTTATCTTTGCTAATTATAGTTAGCTTTATTGCTAAATTATTATATTAACATTATTGCTAAACTTTTGTATTAGCATTGTCACCAATTAAGGTTTCTTTCTTCTACTGACGTGTAAATCCATTATTATGGCAATTTGGGCATGGAGGCATCTTGTCATCACCGTTTAATTCTACTTTTTGATTACAATTAGTACAGCTATAAGTGCCTTGTCCTGGTTTTTCTCCTGTTTTCACAACATTATTCATAGTTAATTTCCTCCTTAACTTAATAATTATAGTTTTAATCAAATTTGTGTTTTTTATTCATAATCTATATAAATTTATTGACTTGTACTTGTTTTGGGCTTATCCTTTTAATAATAGGTATTAATAGGGGGATATTTGCAAATTTTATGAATAAATTTATTAATTTAATTACTATTAAGTATAATATGTATGCTTATAGATTATTAAAATTGGCTATAAATTTAGAACTTAGCTATGATGTCATACTTGATATAATATATCAATATACTTACTGCACTAAAGATTCTTTTGTAAGTAAAGATGATATAGAGATGACATTAAAAATTAAAGGCATATCTTTTGTTGATGTAATGCTTTTATTGATTAGTTCGCAACTTACAACAGATGAAAATATGGAATTAGCAAACCAAATATACGAAGAATATATCAAATAAACAATTATTACCAAAATAATAAACAAAGGAGTTAGTTTTTATGAATAATGCAATTATCATAGGGTCAGGCCCTGCTGGAATTTCTGCCTCTTTATATCTTGCAAGAGCAGGAATAGACACAATTGTTATCGCAAAAGATATAGGCGCTCTTAAAAAAGCAGAAAAAATAGAAAACTATTATGGCTTTACCGAACCTATTTCAGGCAAACAACTTCACGAAAATGGCATAAATCAAGCAAAAAGACTTGGTGTAAAATTTGTTGATGAAGAAGTTTTTAATATAGAATATGGCGAAGAATTTAAGGTTATTACCAATAAATCGACTTTGTCCGCTAAAGGAATAATAATTGCTACTGGTAGTGCAAGAAATACTCCAAAAATTAAAAATATAAAAGAATTAGACGGTAATGGCGTAAGTTATTGTGCAATTTGTGATGCTTTCTTTTACCGCAATAAAAATGTAGCTGTCTTAGGCAATAGCGAATATGCCTTGCACGAAGCTAATGTTTTGCTTCCCTTGGTAAATTCCCTAACTTTACTAACAGATGGTAATGATTTTAGCCTTGAATTACCTGAAAAAATAAAACTAAACACCGAAAAAATAAAATCATTGCTAGGAACGGATAGAATAAGCGGTGTAGAGTTTGTTAATGACACAAAACTTTACATTGATGGTTTATTTATTGCTCTCGGTACAGCAGATAGCACAGCCTTAGCAAGAAAATTAGGTATTCTTACTGAAAATAATAAAATTGTTATTGATGAAAATTTTGCTACTAATATTCCTAATATTTATGCAGTAGGCGATTGTACTGGTGGACTTTTACAAGTTTCAAAAGCTGTTTGGGAAGGCGCAAAAGCAGGTACGGAATTATCCAAAAATTTAAGAAAATTACAATAATTATATAAATAAAATATAACATTATAAAACAAAAAAGCAAAGAAATTATTCTTTGCTTTTTTTTGGTGGGAACAATAGGGCTCGAACCTATGACATCTTGCTTGTAAGGCAAGCGCTCTCCCAACTGAGCTATGCTCCCGAACTTTTTTGGTGACCCCACCGAGGTTCGAACTCGGGTTACCGCCGTGAAAGGGCGATGTCTTAACCGCTTGACCATGGGGCCTTGTATTTTTACTTGGTAGCGGCGGTTAGATTCGAACTAACGACCTGCCGGGTATGAACCGGCCGCTCTAACCAACTAAGCCACGCCGCCACATTGTATAATAGTCACACAGCTTAAAAAAAGTGGTAGCGGGGGCAGGATTTGAACCATACGACCTTCGGGTTATGAGCCCGACGAGCTACCAGACTGCTCCACCCCGCGTCAATTTTTAATGCTAGTTTAGGATAATACATAAAAAGTAATTTGTCAACTATATTTTGGCATTTTTCTAAACTTTGTTTTTTACAGAATTTATTATTGCATTTGCAACCACTTCGCTTGCCCCAACTTCAAGCAACATAAAATTTAAAACTTTCTTTTTTCCTGTCGCCATTACGAACATTGTATCACCGTCATAATCAGTATGGACTGGGCTAATAGTCCTTGCAAGTCCATTATGCGCTATACTTGCTAATTTATTTGCCTCTACTTTTGTTAGCTTAGCATCGGTAATTAAACAACCTATAGTCGTATTTGTGCCCATAACTAACCTTAAATATTCTCCATCTAAAATACATTTTTTTGTATTTAACCAATTACCTTTATTGTCTTTTGCTCCCGCAATTATTTTATTTGTATCGGGGTCTATAATATCGCCTAAAGCATTTACTACCATAACAGCAGTTAGGGTAATACCCTGAACTTTAATTGTTGCTATACCCAAACCTGATTTACTAGAATTTTTAATGCCCCGAACCTTTCCACAAGTTGCACCAGTACCCGCACCTATATTTCCTGACACTGTATTTTCATTATTTGCGTTTTTGCACGCTTCCATTCCCATTTGTTTGTCTGGGTAATGATAGTTAGTATCGTTCAAATCATAAATTACAGCACCCGAAACAATAGGAACAATTTTATTTTGGATTTTGAACCCTATTCCGTTTTCTTTAAGATATTCCATTACTCCCGCTATAGCACCTAAACCATATGCACTTCCTCCGCAAAGAGCAATTGCATTTATTTTTTGCATAGCTTTTTCATTGTGCAAAAGGTCAGTCTCGTGAGTGCCTGGTCCGCCACCACGGACATCGACACCGCCTATACAGCCTTCTTCACTAATAATTACACTTATTCCCGTGTATTCATCTTGAAAATGACCTATCTTAATCCCTTTTGGTATTATCACTGTTTCCATTATCACTATTATCCCTTTTTATTTTTTTCTTTCTTGTCGCAATTATTATTATGCAAACTATAATTCCTATTACTATTATACTACCAATCACAATTGCTACAATGAAAATAAATAAATTTGTGTTAAATTTATTATTAATATTTTCGTTATATATAGGATTTTCACTTTCACAAAGTTCGAAAGATATATTGTTTTCTGGCACGCCATCTACTACGCTAGTAAAAGTATTATCCCCGTTATTTTTGAATTCTAGACTAGAATTAATTACATAAGGATTGTTCTCATTTGTTATTATGTTTATTGTCATTGTGCCAAATTCTGCCCAATTTTTTGCTGGTGATGATATATATTTATATTGATATACGGTAGGTATATAATGTGCATCATATCCACCTTCATAATCATAACTAACACTTAGCATATTGCTGCCTTCATTTAATAAATTTACTTCATAGACCATCACAAATATGTAATTTTTATTATTTATAGTGAGGACTAATTCACTTAAATCTATACAGCCTACTTCTTGCACTTCTCTATGGTCTAAATAAACATTTCTGTATTCCTCTGCAATAAAATTATTGATATTTTCTTCAAAGTCAAAATCAAGATTCATTATATCTTGCAAAGTTGCATCTTCTTCAGTTAACCAAACATTATCTATTTTATTATCATCCAAATCATATATATTAACATTTTTTATACTTTCACCTACTACAAACATCATAAAATCATCAGTTGCACTCAAAATGATATGCCCTTTTTCTTCGGATTCTTTTTGACTTGTATCCTTATAGGAATAATGATAACAATTTTCATAATAAAGCACCGTTTTTCGGAAATCTATATCAAACTCAATTTTGAAATTTTCATTTATATCTCTATTTAAGCTACAAATTTCGCCTGCCATTTCATCTAAAGTATTTTCTCTTTGCATTTGATTTAAGCCATCTAGTAATACTTCAAAAGTTATACCGTTAATCCCAGATAAATCAAAATCCTCTACAAATGTTTGATAATCTAAATTTATATCGTTACTTTTGATTGTGGGTCTATTTTCTTTATATGAATCCAAATTAGTAACCATAGGAAAACCCATATTTACAGTTTTATCATCACCACTATTTCTAAAATCGTAAATTGCTGACACTTTACCTTTGTTATAATTACTTTCATTATAAATTGAAAAATCAAAGTTAAGAACTTCACTCGCTACTGTTATATCTTCATCTGAAAGTGGTATCATTTCACTTGATTCTTGATTTGCAGGAAGATATAGCAATGCACTATTTGCAAAAGCTGAACTATTATTTTTAGTTAAAATTATAAAACTTGAAAACAATAAAATTGCCACAATGCTAAAAATCAATAATTTTCTTGTAAATTTCTTTATATTCATTATAGCCCCCTTACTTTTACATATAAATATACTATCATAAATTTATATATTTGACAATTGTTGGACATATATATTCATTTTATGTATAATGAGTCTATGGAAAATTTTAATAAATATGAACGAAGTATTATAACCACCTACCGCAAAGAAATTTGGCGTCCGTTTGTTCAAGCCGTTAAGGAATATGAATTAATAAACGACGGGGATAAAATTGCTGTATGCGTTTCTGGTGGCAAAGATAGTATGATACTTGCTAAATGTATGCAAGAGCTTTACAAATATGGCAAGCGTAATTTTGAGCTAAAATTTATTTGTATGAACCCCGGTTATAACCAAATTAATTATGACCAAATTGTAAATAATGCAGAGCTACTTGACATACCTATTGAAATTTTTGATAGCAACATTTTTGATGTTGTTGCTGATATAAAAGACAATCCTTGCTATCTTTGTGCAAGAATGCGTAGAGGTTGCCTTTATTCCAAAGCACAGAGTTTGGGGTGCAATAAGATAGCACTTGGGCACCATTTTAACGATGTTGTGGAAACTGTACTTCTTGGAATTATGTATAACGGTCGTGTTCAGAGTATGATGCCAAAACTTCACAGCGACAATTTTGAGAATATGGAACTTATCCGCCCCCTATATAAAGTTAGAGAAAAATCAATTATTAATTGGTCAAATTATAACAAACTTAACTTTATAAAATGTGCTTGCAAATTCACTGCAAGTATGTCCCTAACAGGTGATGGAACTTTTGATGGTAAAAGACAGGAGATGAAAAAACTTGTAGAATATTTGTTGACGCTAAATAATCAGGCTGATTATAATATTTTTAATAGTATTCATAATGTTAATTTGGACACCTTAATAGGCTGGAAAAAAGATAAATCCTCATTTTCTTTCTTGGAAAATTATGACAAAAATAAATAATCCATAACCCCTTTTTATTAAGTATTTATTTAATAAAATTTCAAAAAAATTTATGTTTACATTGCATTTTGGTAATAAATATAGTATCATTATATTATTAAATAATAATTAAAGAGGGTATTAATATGTTAGACTTAAAATTCGTATGTGCAAACATTGATTTGGTTGCTACCAAATTAAAACAAAGACATAGTAATTTGGATCTTTCTATAGTTGTTGAGCTTTCAAACAAGCGTCGTGATGCTATAACTAAAGTAGAAACACTTAAATCTGAAAGAAACAAAGCTAGTTCTTTAATTGCAGTTAAAAAACGCAACAAAGAAGATTGTGAAGATCTTATTTTATCTATGAAATCCAAAGGGGATGAAATTAAAGTTTTAGATACTGAGCTTAATGCAATAGAAACAGAATTACAAGAAATTATGCTTACTATCCCTAATATCATAGATGATAGTGTACCTATTGGTGCTGATGACAGTGACAATGTCGAAGTAAGAAAATTCGGTACACCAACAAAATTCGATTTTGAACCTATTCCACATTGGGACATCGGTGATAATTTGAAAATTTTAAATACTGCTCAAGCAAGCAAAATTACTGGAGCTAGATTTACTGTTTATCACGGTTTTGGTGCAAGATTGGAAAGAGCAATAGTTAATTTTATGCTAGATACTCACTATAAAAGTGGCTATGAAGAAATTTTACCACCTTTTATGGTAAACCGTGACAGTATGATAGGCACTGGACAATTACCAAAATTTGAAGAAGATATGTATGCTATCAAAGATAGTGATTTTTATCTTGTTCCTACAGCAGAAGTACCGGTTACAAATTTACACCGTGATGATATACTTAATGCTAGTGACTTACCAATTAAGTATTGTGCTTATACCGCTTGCTTTAGAGGCGAAGCCGGTAGTGCAGGTAGGGATACTCGTGGACTTATTAGACAACATCAATTTAACAAAGTAGAATTGGTTAAATTCGCACACCCAGATGATAGTTTTAACCAACTTGAAGAACTAACTAATGACGCAGAAAAGATTTTGAAAGAACTTAAATTGCCTTATAGGGTCGTTTGCCTATGCTCAGGTGATGTTGGTTTTGGTTCTTGCAAAACTTACGACATTGAAGTTTGGATGCCTTCTTACAATCGCTATGTAGAAATATCTTCTTGTAGCAATTATATTGATTTCCAAGCTCGTCGTGCTAACATTAAATTCCGTGATACGGACGGTAGAATTAAGTTTGTTCATACCCTAAACGGTAGCGGACTAGCAGCCGGTCGTACCACCGCAGCAATTTTGGAAAATTATCAAAATGCCGACGGAACGGTAACTGTGCCAGATGTTTTAGTAAAATATATGGGCACAAATTTAATTAAATAATGCTAAAAAAAACAAAGGGGTGTGCATTTGGTTTATTCGCAGGTACAATTCTAAAAACTGTTGTATTAGTCTTTAATGCAATTATCCATGTCTTTGCCAAAATATTGGTGTTTTTAGGACTATGGATACCCTTTGTTTATGCACTCTTTGGTCTGACTCTAAAAATATTCTTTGGGTTCGACCCGTTTGACTTTAGTTTATATTCTACACTTTATCTTTCAGGTGGTTTAGCTTGTATTATTTGCAGTTTGCTTATTGGCATACGCAATCTCATTTTACGCCCTTCAAAATCTATTTTTGAAGGCTTTAAGCATCCTTTATGGGAAAAAAATCGTGATGAAAACATAGAAAAAGATAAGGAGAAATCCAAACTTTATCTAACAAAAAAAGAACGAAAGAAACTTTCTCCTCCTGAAATTGACGATTTTTCTACTCAAAAAAGTAAAAAGTTGCAAACTGACTTTTTGCCACCTAGACCAATTAATAATCGTCAACGTCCTATGAATCCCGTAAATTATCAACAAAGACAAATTCCACCTATGAATTATAATCCAAATGCTAATTATCAATTTTGTAATTCTAATATGGACCACGAAGTTCATAATGCAAATATGAACCATGAAGTTCATAATATAAATGCAAATTATGAATATCATAACCCGCAACTTCCTAATTCTAACCCTGCATATTTTGAAATACCGCAGACTATGAATTCGGTGGAAAGACCTAGAGTTTATTTTAGCAAATTACATCCGGAATTGCTTATTCACGAATATTCTAATAGATTTGAAATTTATAAAATTATTCATAATAATTCTGTTCTAGATAGGGTAGAATACAAATAATGGAAAATTCATTAAATAAGCTAGAAGGTATAAAAAAACGCAATAAAAATAGAATTTGGGAATTGGATATGTTGCGTGGTTTTGCAATAATTATGGTGTTTTTTGACCATTTATTTTATGATTTTGCATTCTTTTTTCAATCTTGGCAATACTCAAATAGCACTTTATTAAATAATTTTCACGCTTTCGGATATGATTATGTTTTAGGCGAATTGCGAGGTTTTTGGCGACCTGCTTTTTTGTTTATTTTTATATTTACTTCGGGTATTTGTACTGCTTTTAGTCGGAATAACTTTATGCGAGGATTAAAACTTGCCATACTTGCCATTCTTATTACTTTTATAACTTATTATGTAAATATAATTTTTGGGGTTGATTCATTTATCCTTTTTGGCATCTTGCATTGTCTTGCTTTAATTATATTAATTTATGCACTAGTTGAATTTCTAATAAAAATAATAGTTAAGTTAAGCTATAAAATTGCTAAAAAAACTTATAATAACACTGTTTATAAATATGCACTATCTATAGTTTGCTTAATTCTTAGTGTGGTTTTTTTAATTATTAATGAAAAATATAATGTGAAAATATATGATGCGACCGTATATTTTGACACTGTAGCAACTGATTCTAAATTATTAGGGTTGCTATTCTATACGAATAATTGGTGGACTGCTGATTACTTCCCACTATTTCCTTTTATATTTTTCTTTTTCTTCGGTGCTGGTTTATCACAATTTATTTATCCTAAGAAAAAGTCCTTATTACCTTGTTTGGATACTAAATGGCATTTACCATTTAGCTTACCTGGTAGATACTCAATTTTCTTCTATTTAGGTGCTCAAATTATTGCGCTTGCTTTTTGCTTTATTTTGTCTTTAATTTTCGGCGAACCTATATCTATATAAGCCCGTAAAATTAAAAGACTAGGACATTTGCCCTAGTCTATTTATTTTAATAAATTTTTTATGTTCTTATTTTAGTTTTAAGGTTATTACTGGTACTACACCGCCTTGTTTTTTGTTGGCTGGAATGAATGTATCACTAACACCAAATTGATGAATTCTGCTCACAGAACTAGCCGAATTTGTGTGAGGTGAACGCAAATACCACCAACCATTATTAATGAAATTAGCATAAATTAATTTATCTTTATTTAAGTATACAAAAGCACCCGCACTTATTGCGTATTCGGTAACTTTCTTTCTTCTTGCTAAATCAAATTCATATTCATCATTCAAAAATCCAAAGCTTGGTTTTAACACATTGTTATAACTTAACAAGCCTATTTTGTCTGATGTATTATTTTGTTCCATTGCATAAACATTTTGATCTTCGCTTATTGCTGTTTGTTTATTTTCAAAAGTGGTTGGCATAATAATCATTTTTTCCATATCCTTAAATGCTTTATTATATAAATCATTATTTAACCATTTTCTCATTTCACTATATTCCCAATTGTTTGCAAATATTTTGTTGCCACCAATTTTTTTAGTTCTTTTAGTGTTGTTATAAGCGTGGTTATCTATGATAGATTCAGCTAAAAGCAATGCTTTATTGTTTTCTTCGGATAAAATACGCCAAATAATTGCTTCAACTTTGAAATAATATGTGGTTTTTTTCTTTATTTTTCTACCATCAGCAAATTTATTTTTGCGACTAGCTGGTGTTGCTATAAATGCCATATATTCGCAATCATCAGAGCCTAAATAATAGCCATTTGAATTAGCAGATAAACTTACTATTTCTACATCTTTATCTTTCAACGCATTTGGATAATGTCCAAATGTAATGTATTTACCATCTTTACATTCGTCTCCATATTCGTTTATTCTAACAAATAATCTATCATCCACTTTCTTTTCTTCTTTTACTGCTTCTACCGTTACTTTTTCTTTCGCAATTTCAGCTTCTTCTTTTACTGCTTCAATAGTTGCTTCTTCTTTTGCAATTTTGCCTTTCTCTTTTGCAATTTTAGCTTCTACTTTTTCTTCGATTTCAGCTGTTTCTATATCGCCATTTTCTTCTACTATGGTTTCTACATTAGCAACTTCGTCTTTGCTTTTTTCTGTTTCTTCTGTTTGAATTCCAGTTACTTTTTCTATTTCTTTTTCATCAATAACTTTCTTTTCATTTACATCTTTTTTCGTTTCCATTATAATCTCCTACTTATTATATATTTTGTTGTATTTATTTTTATATATATATTATTTCTTCAAAATCTGTTGCATTATTCTTAAATGTATTTTGGATAAATGCATTATCCTTATAGCTTGCTTTTCCTTTAATACCGACAATATTCTTTTCAAAGTTATTTTCCATAAGAATAATATCTTTTTCACCATCTATTTCTACGGCTACTTCTTTATTGCTTATAAATTCGCACCCTCTTATATATGTATTTTCTGAGGTATATACGCTTATACCGTATTTATTAGAATTATATGCACAATAAGTGATTTCGGCACTACCGCCCATTAATTCTATCGCTTTGATATAATTTTTGAATATAGTACGGGTTACCATTAATTCCCCAGTATATGTGCCGCTAGCGAGTATCGCTTTATTACCTATATTTAGTCCATCAAAATAACAATCAACTATTCCTATCAATCCTGCTTTTGCCCCAATAACTATATTATTCGAATTTTCTAATCCTTCCATTTTAAGGATTTTCATAACTACTTCGCCTTTAGTTATTTCTACGCCATTAATTATACTTATTATTTCTTTATTCTCATTATAACAACCAATTAAAGTTATGCTGGCATTTTTATTTATATATAATTTTGAATATTTACCATAAGTACCATCTGCATTTTTAATCGCGTTTAGGTATATAGTAACTTTTTCGTTAACTTCTACATTATTTATAGCCGTTTGCAATTCCGAATCATTATTTACTATTATAGCATCTTCTTCCGCATAAATCGTATAATTATTGTGATCTATTACAAAAACATTATAATTAGTAAACAATTCTATTGTACTAGCAAACTCGTAATTGCCTTCCTCATTAATATATTGATACAAATTTCCATCTTCTATAGCACTTTTTAAAATAAATCTATAATATTCCTTTCCATCAACTCCCGCAATTTTGTCATCACTATATCTCTTTGTATAACTTACATCACTATTTCCGCTTGCAATAAAACCATCAATATATATAGGATATGCGCCTAATACAAAATAATCTTTTACTTCACTGCTTGTTTTTGGCGTATAGAAATAATTTTTATTGTCCGTTGTCTGCAAACCATCAAAATTTAGAAAACTATCATAATCTTTGATTTCGCTTAGATATTCGCCTTGTGCCTTTATTTCATCAATATTTATGTATAAATTTTTAGCTACTATCCTAATAGGTATATTTTCCAATAAACCATCTGGATAATTTTGTCCACCATCAATTTCTATAGTCATAACATAGTTGCCTACATTTTTGATTTTAGTAGCAGTGCAATTAACCATATTCTTAACATATTTATATGTATAGGTAAGCGTAACGCCTTGTGGCAAATTGCCATTTTCATCGTTAAGTCCGCTTACATATGGACTTTGATAATCCCCATTATAAGTTAATTCATCATCTTGAATATTATAAATAACTACCGGTTGATTAATAACTATTTTTGCACTTACATCAGTAGTTCTTATATCAAATTCATAATTTCCATTGTTATCTGCCGCTTTAATGCTATATACCACAATATAATCGCCTGCATTTAATGGCAATTCTGTCAAAATTTCATCATTTAGATTCTTATATGTTATATTTGGTACTACTTCACTTATATATAAATTATATTCTAAAGCATCAAATACTTCCGCATTAAGTTCTGTATCATTTATAATATTTAGAGTTTTCTTTATATAAGCTTTTTTGTTATCCATATATACTCTAGTTGCCGAACTTACTCTATCGTATAAATCATTATATGCACGACTCTTTGCTAATAAAATATCGTCATTATTATGTATTGGAGATAGGTATTGGGTATACAATATTTCTTTTTCTTGCGCCGTTTGTGGCCAAAATTCTACGTGAACCATTGGAAGTCCACTCGCTACACTAATCGCTCTATATTCTCCGTTATAAGTGTATGTTATGATATTGTTTACATTCGCGCCTTCAAATACTATATCGCTAATAAGCGTACCCGAACCCATACCACCTTGTTTTTCTTCACCAAGTATTTTGAATGCGTTTACTTTTAGATTCATTATAAATTGTCCTTCACAATTATAATCACTAATAGTTATTCTCATAGTATATTCGCCTTTATTGTGAGGTCTGAATGTTGTTGTATAAGTATCAACACTTGCCGAAGCTAATTTGTATTCTATTACATAATTGCTTTCTGGCAATACTTCAAGTTCTCCATTTTCACGCAAAACAACTACTTTATCGTATTCTAACTCTAAATTAAAGTTATTACCATCATAAACCTTTTCTAAATTTCTATTTTCGCCTTCTTCTACTACCAAATTTGAAATATCAAGTTTATTTATGTAAACTCTTATTTCTTTATACAACCATTGTGCAGTTGATGAATAATAATATCCTTTAATGGTATAGTAAGAATAGCTACCTGTAGCTTTATTTATATTTACATCTTTAAGGTCCCACAAAAATTCAAATGTTCTTCCATCATCAAGTTTGCCTCTAGGCAACAAACAAGATGACATTGGTTCTCCAAGTTGCCAAATTAGAGCATCTTCTTCATCTAACATATTTACATATTTCCAAGTATATTTGCTTACACCCGCAGTTAGGTTTTCATTGATTTTTACTTTGTCTATACTACTATAATTATAATAAACCAATGGCAATTCTACTTCAAATAGCATAGCCTTAGACCCTTCTTCATCTCCTGCTAAATAAGACGAACTATCATCAATAAAGTATCTACAAGTATAAACTACTGTTTGTGCTACTACATCGTATTTTTTAGAGATTATTTGGAAATCAACTTCATCTCCGTTATTTGCAATATGTACAAACTTGTTATCAAAAATTTGTGGCATATCCGCACTACTAGAAATAACTCGACCATTTGAATCTATTGGCATACTAATTTTATCGTATTTAACAAATTTATTTTCCATATCATCTAATTTTGCATACAAATTAGGTGAAATAACTTCTATAGTAAATTCTATATTGTATTCCAAATCACTACCTATGCAAGCATAAACATTGTTATAAATATTTCCTTTTGTCAATACAATATCTCTTATTGTTTCATTCTTAAATGTTAATGGAACTTTACGCCAATCCGTAGTTTCTGCTGTTACTGCAAAGTTATAATAAATGAATGAATAGAATTTTTCAAGTTGTTCTTCTTTTGTTATGTTTGCAACATCGTTAGATATCAAATATATCGTGCCACCATCAACAAATCCGTTGGTAACACCACCCATTCCATCGCTTACTTGTGGTCTTTCCAATTTTACATCGTCTACCATTATTTTTAGCCAAATAGTCTCGCAAATGTAATTAAAGCCCACAACTATATATCTGTTGTTATCTTCAATAACTGTTCCTGCGACAATAGCAGCTAAATGGTCTTCACCATTTATTGAATTATAAGTCCATTCCACACCTTCAGGTATATTAATTTCTTCTCCGCCATTTACTTCAATAGAAAGATTATCAAATAATTCTACATAATATGGATTAACGCTAAATTGGTCCAAAGCCACCAACCATCTTTGCGAATTGTCAACACCACTAATATTGTCACCTAAAAATTCGCCTAATAGTTTTTTCTCGCCATTATCACTTATTACATAAAGCTTTTCTACTGCTTTGTCCTTAACTTCAAAATCTATATTCCAAATTTCATTTGTTGGTGTACCTACAAATGTATTTTCGGAAATTTTTGAGTTGTCCACTTTGCTAAATATAGCGATTGTTGTAACATTACTTTCATAATTAAATGATACTCTATTATAAGTATTATTTTCATTGGCTACGCAATAACTTAATATTCTTATTGCGGTTGCATCATTACCTTTTAGTGAATATTCTATATCCCCTAAATCCCAAACTACATCATAGTAGTACATACAACTGCTATAGCCTTTTCTAAATTCATCACTTGCATAGGACTCATAATTGCCGACAAAAGAATCTGGTAAATTATATTTTTTACTTGACACATCTACCATACTTTCTTGAGTTGGATTAATACAAATCTTATTCGTGCCTAATAAAGAATTGTGCAAATCATAATAATTGATATAAAGTCCACTTTCATCTTGATTTCCGACTAAATTATTATTTTCAGCATAATTGCCCCAAGCAACCCAATATTTTTGTAATGTACGGTCTAAATAATATACTGTCAAACCAATATTAAAGCATTCGCCTTTATCATTAATTGCGGTTACTGCATAACTTCCAGTATCTCCATTTAGTGCATTTCCACCAAATTCATCAGTTAAAATGTTAAATATTTCATCATAACTAATATTAACGTAACCCGCATCAACTAATCTTGATATTCCATTCTTATCTTCATAAGCACCATAAGCCTTAACGTGTGAAGGCAAATCAGGATTAAGTGGGTCAATCGTAATTTTATTAATAAATTTACTATTTACTGTTGGTGTACCACCACTTGTTATACTAGCAACATCATCTATCGTCGTAATATCATAAAAATCTAAATAACGCAATTCTATTTGTGGATAAATATAACGATATCCGTCCTTAACAAATACTGTATTTGCTTGATTTCTCTTGCTATAATTGGTTAGTTCAACTTTATTTATTGTTTGAGTAACAGCCGAACCTTCTTCTTGTAATGACTGTACATCAAATATCAAATAATGCTTTTTCTTCAAAGAATTATTAGCTTCATTTTCACTAACGTGATCACTTGCATAGAAAGTATAATATATATTACTATTAGCCAACATTCTATCAAAAACTAATTGGTAGCTTGAATCTGAAGTATCTACAATTCCACTTAAATAATTATCAGTAAATTCTTGATTTATTTGTGTATTATAGATAGTTTTTATAGTTGCGAGCATATCGGCAGTAGCTATATTTCCTTCATAACTTTTTACAAATTCTTTTTTACTAGTTAGTAATAACTCATCATATATTTTTTGTAAAAAGTCAACATATTTTTGCTTGTTTACATTATAATATGCTAACTGTAATTCTGTCATAGATTCAGTATTTTGAATAGTAAAACTTATTTCACTATAATTTTTCTGTATTTCTAATTCTAAATATTTACTCGCTATATGTAGATTTGTTTCTTCTAATAATTCTATAAACATACTATCATAAGCTTGTTTCGTTTTATCGGTAAATGTTTCCACCTTACCTAATAACATATCATCTAATTCTAATAAGTTTTTATCTAGTTTTTCTGTTGCCATATTCTGCGCATCATAAATTAAATTATTATAAAGTACATATGTTCTTAATTTACACATTTCTGTTTCATAATAATCAAGTTGTGCCATATTTTTTTGTGGTATACCTAATTGTGCTTCTAAATACAATGCATCTAAAAATCCTTTTTTAGTTTCATTGCTACTATTATACAAATTACTATATTTGATTGAATATCCATAATAAATAGCAATAAGACCATCTACTTTTTCACTTGCTTGTAGATAATTATTTTTATTTTTTATTAGATATTCCATTATTTCCATCATTTTAGAAACATCAGTAAATGCAACGCTCAATTGTGATATATAACTATCATTAATTAAAATTTGATAATCAGGGTTATTCGCTATTTCATTAGCCCAATAATTCGACAATGCTACACTATCTTCAGCAATAAATCCATATTTATCTAGATTTTCAAAGCTTAAATTCAAATTAAGATTGTCAAAAACAGTAACATATCCTTCTCTTATTCTTATTAAGTCTTCTGCATCATTAATTATTGTCATTTCCTTACTTAATAATTGGTCTTTAATATATATGTAAGCATTATAATTTCTTTTCTTACTTGTTTCCATCAAATTCTGATAACTATCATCTAATATTTCTTCAAAAGTATCGTCTTCAGTTTGTTTTAACTGGTTATATTGGTATATATGCGAATCAGTCAACAAATCGCCGTGCTCTAAATTATATACTTTTTGACTATAACTATTGGTAAGTTCATTGTATCTATCTTCTTTATATTCTTCATAAGCATAACTATCTGCCATTGTTACTAGGTAATCAGGGACAACTGTAGACCAATTTTTTATCATTAGTTTAAACTTGTCATAATATCTATTATAGATGGTCATATATGTATCAATTGAATGTAAATTACTATGGTCTCCCGAATTATCAGGATTTTTTAAGTCTTCTTCTAAAGCAATGGCAATATCATTTTGTGCTTTACTAAGTTTCTTATCATAATAAATAGAACTTAAGTTATTTATAAAGTCTTCTCCTAAATCACATCTTTGTATAAGATGGTCATAAACTCCTCTAAGTCCTACAAAATTACCAGCTACGATACATTCACCATAAGAGGCACTTGCCCCTACTATTTTTGCTTTTTCTGCGTCGCTTGCCACATTATTGTAATAAAATTCTACAGCTTGCATACCTATTTGTTCGTTTTCTTCTTCGGATAATGATAAATAATTAGTAATGTTTCCGTTATCATCAAAAACAAAACCATCATTTAATACGCTATTATAAATTTCTTCCGAATATCTATACAAATTATTATTTAGATAATTGTTTATTTCACTTTGTAATTGTACTTGTGCAGCATTAGCCTCAAATGTTTTTTCTTCAAATATCAAATCAAATGCCATTGCTTTTTCGTTATAATTATCTCTTACTTCATTAACTCTTTCGACATCTGATGTATCCATATTACTGATATAATTTGCATAACCGTCAGATTTTATTTCTAATAACGCATTGTCATAAATTTCTACTAGTAACTCTTTAGCATTAGAAATATCACTCTTATGACATAGATACATATTATAAAAAACTTTAGCTTTCTTCAATGTTTCAAATTCTTCATCTGTAAGTGAACTTGCATAATCAGCTTTTTCTATATCTATATTATTATAATAATCATTTACCATTTGAACGGTTTCTACGCCATTAAATTCATCTATTCTATCAAGTACTTCATAATAAGCACTATCTAATCCTACTTTCATATTAAATATATCAGTTACTACTGTTCTAATTTTTACACTAGCACCTGAATCATACATAAAGTAATAAATAGCATCAAGGTATTTATTTGCTGCTGTAGAACTGTTCTTTTTATCCACAAGAGTAGCCACTTGGTCAGGATAAACATTTTGTAATGTTTCCAATGTAAGTCCATAAAGAGTACCTGCTACACCATTTATACCAACTAATCCACCATAAACATCTTGGAAAACTTGACTTTGTTCTTTAGGATACAAACCAGTATCTTCCATAAATATCTTTATTAACAATGCATCAATTTGTTTGTCAGCAATAGCTATTTTTTCATCAAAATAAGAGGACGCTATATCTTGCAAATAAATTTTGAACTCCTCAGTAGCTAAAGTATAATCATTACTATTTGATAGTAAAATAGAATCCATTTTATTAACTAACTCAGTTTTACCTTGTATTACATAAGCCCCTCTAATTTGTGGCCATTCTACCATATATTCAAATGTTTCATCGGCAGTAAAATGAATAATTGCCTGCTCTCTTAAATAATTTCTATAAGCTGTTATTACTGCATCTCTTTTGTTTACTTCACTAATATTTCCATCTGTATCATAATCATAAATCCATTGGCTTGCCTCGTAAGTAAATGGTATTCTATCACCACTGCTATCAGTAGGTACAAAACTATTCATAATTTGAGAAAATACAAAATTATAATATGTTTGCAAAGTATTGCTTATCTCGCTTATTTCAAAATCTTGCTTTATTTTTGCCAAACCTTCATTTATTAATGAATCATACATTTCCTCTTTGTTTTCAATAAATTTTGCATCAACATTATCAATTAATGAATCAGAATTATATATATTAAAGTAGAAAGTATCCAATTCTTCTCTAAATTCATCACTGCTAACTAGCATATCAAATGTAACTTTCGGTGCACTTATTGTTGCTTTTGTTTCTTCTCCATAACTACCCAAACAAGCTAAATTTTCATTTATAAATATTTTAAGTGCACTAGAACGAGCTACTGCTCCTTCTTTAGTACCTAATAATTCAGTCATTCTACTAGCTTCATTTACATTTACTCTATCAAATACTTTATACCAAATTGCACTATTAATGAAATTTGATAAATTATTTTGTATTTCTACATAATAGGAATTGTTAACATTTATTTCTTCCAAAGTAAATACATTATTATCGCTACAATAATCATACATTTCTTTCTTAATTATTTGATATGCAGAAATATTATCAATATCGACATTTTCAGAAAATCCGTCATAATTACCAATAAACTTGTTTCTTTCTATTAGCCAATTTTCATAAATTTCTTTATCTCCTTGTGAAAGTTCGTCATTTGCATAATCAGTTTTCATTTGATTATATAAATACGACTTAAACTCGGTATTATTAACATTTTGCTCATTATCAAATTCAGGATGTTCGTTTATTACTGTTCGCAACAAGGTGTTTTCAAAATAATTTGCATTTACTCTGTTTACCACATAATATTTGCTAAGTAAGCTATCAAAACTCTGTGCATTTACAAGCTTGCTTACCTTCGCTTGAATACTTGTCAAACTATTTTTTGTGTTGGTAGAATAATTGCTTTTTGGAATATAGTTATCACCTGATTTCATAAAGAATTTATCATAAGTCATTGATTTTATTAAATCTGAATAACTTAAATCAACTTCTTTCTTGAACATAGAATATAAATACCCTATATTTGTATTTTGATAATATATATAACCAGTTATTTCTTTATCGGAAAAACCTTCATAGCTGATTATAGAATCACTATTATATCTATCCCACGAAATTGTCTGTACTATTTCATCAGAATTTATATTAGAGTAAAAATCACTACTTGAATAACCTAAATTTTTAAGTGCTTGTGCATAATATTTGGAACTATCAACAAACATATTACTATCTAGGCTGCAGCCTATATCAGACAATAAGCCCGCTACAGGGTCAGAATATTTGTAGCTAGTAACATAATCAATTTGAAGTGATCTATTTAGTACTACTAAATTTACATCAAACGGTTGGATACCGACATCCACGCCTAAATCGTTTTTTCCCATAGAAATATAACCGACAAGTTTGTATATTCCGCCAACACAGCTTTCTTTTGTGTTTTTAAAGTATGCATATTTACACCCTTCATTTAAGGTACTATCTTTTGTGTAAAAATAACTATGTTCATTTATATCTATCAACTCATTATTGCTATTATAAATATCCCATCTAACTACAGGCAAATTAACAATATCATCTTCATTGTGGAAATTAATCTCTACATTGGTAGGCAATAGTTGCGTACGACTATTATAAGGGTCTACATAATATAAACTTGTTAGTAGATGATCAACTAAATTACCACTATTTAGTACTACATTATTCAATTGTACTTTATCAATAGCTCGGTTAAGAATCCTTACAAACAAATCGAATACTTGCCCAGAATAAAGTGTTAGCCTAATATTAACGCCATCACTTGATAAATCTGTATAAGTTTCGATTAAGCTATGTCCTGCATAACTATATGGAATATGGGTAATATTGCCTAATAATACCGTAGTTTTGTCTTGATTCAATAAAGCATAGCTTTCGATATCACTTTCGCTTGCTATTACATATCTTTCATTATTTGCAAAATTAATAGCCATATTAACTTTTGGCAATACAAAGTCACCCTCATATCCCATTTCGTCATTATATGGGTCAATTACGATAATATTTTCTATATCATTTCCATTTTTAATTGTCGGTAATTTGTTTCCATCGACCGAATAATCTATGCCAATAAATGAAAGTGCTTCCATTTCTACATAAACTTTAACTTCTTGATATACGTGTATTTTATATTCATCATAATAGCTGTTGATTTTAGCCGTAGCAAGCAAACGATTTGCATCTCTACTAATTCCACTATTAAAATCTTCTTTTCTTATTGCGTTTTCAATAGGTTCCCAGCTTACTACAAAGCTATTAATATCTGTCGCTTCAAACTTTCCTGTTTTGATTTCGGCTAATATATTGGTAGGCAATTTTGTATAATCAAAGCCCGTTTTATAAATATTATTATTCCCATCTGTATATTGTGCAGTTGCAGAATAGAACATATACGCATTATCTACAGTAATAAATCCTTCGTTTATATTATAAACAAATTCATTAGCCTCTGCATTATAATTTATTTCTTGTATATTTTTTCTTGGTATGTTTACATTTAAATAATAATATTTATCATCTTCTATGCCACCTTTTAATGGTTGAAGAGGCAATTTCATATAAAACGCATAATTAACTGGATTATTAGACAATACATTTATAAGGTCTACATTAATATTGGTTGTTTTGTCCAAATTGTTAAACATTGGTTTATAATTATCGCCGATAAACCAACCTTCACTATCTATGTAATATCTTATCTTTCCTGATTTTTTATAGCTTATTTCTACATACTTAGGTAGTATATAGCCATTAATTCCACAACTTTCTCCATCTTCATCAAATATTTCCGCAGTTAAGTTCCTATTTATTGATATTCTTTCATCGACTTCAGCAGTGATTATTATTGGGATATTAAATACTGCACTACCTACATTTGATAATTTTAACATATTAAGAATTGTCAAACTTGTATTTTCTACACCTAAATTGTCATTTATTCCAAATATGTTCTTGTTGATATTTTCAAAAGTTAGATATATACCATTATCAATTTGAGGTATATATTCATTATGTACACCACTTGTATAAGTTATAGCAATACCATTATTAAATATATATTGCAAATAGCTCATTGGGTCTGCATAAGATTCCATTATATTTCCACTAACACTGTCTACTTTCGGAGTGGTTAGAGCAAAAGCTCTATCTATATTAATATAGAAAGCATTATCGCTAAGTATTTGAGCTATACTTATTCTGCCATCGCTACCCTTTTGTGGCAATTCTATTGCATTTGAATTTTCACAAGTATAGGCAAGTGGAATAGTAATATATGATAAATCTAAAGAGCTAAAATTAAACTCTATACTTAAATTTTGCTCATTAATTGTACCCTTACAAATAATACCCTCTAATATTAATGTAATACCTGGTTCGGGATTTTTTAATAAATTTATAAGTCTTACTAAACTATGTTCATATCCGTCTGTACCTTCAATAGATTTGTTCCACTCTACATATAGATTATATCTATCTATTATCATATTAGTACGGGCTTCATCAAAACCAACACCTATAGTATAGCCTTTAGTTGTGTCATCTAAAAATACTTTTAATCTATTATATAGTGTCAAACTGTCAGAATCCAAACAATTTATTTCAAAATAACCATTTACTAAATTACCTGTTTCAAACACATTTATCTTGTCTTCTACTATTGTTCTTGCAGGTACATTTACATTAATTATTAATGCTTGTTTTAGCACAGAATTTGTAGCCTGTAATATATATCTAATTACATAAGTGCCACCATTCCTGTCAAAAATATAATTACCGTTTTTGTCATACATTGTAGTGTCATATGGCAAACTTGTACTTACATTTATAGGCAAATATGATTCTTCATTACCCTTGCTTACTTCCCAGCTAATATTTTCTCTACTAACCAATTCACCACTTTCTAATACCGCCACAAAACTTCCCGGCAAGCTATAAGCCTTATACGGGTCAATGGTTATTTCTGTACTTCCCGCATTCATTCCTTCGTAAGTAATTGATTGTAATTGGCTATCTAAATTGTGTATTCTTACTCTTATGGTTTCATAGAAATTGCCATCTCCAATTTTACCAAATACATAAAAATATGTCTCTTCGGTGTTTGGATGGGCTAAGTTATATTTGCCATTTTCATTTATCTTAATTATATTGGTTTCAATATCATTATTGTTTGTAGTTTGCCATACTATAGGATACTCAATAAATATCTTAGTAGCACTACTGTTATAATGTTTTACTTCCAAAAATATACTACTAGGTAAATAACTTTGCGTTTCATAAGGATTTACATCAAATGCCTCATATTTATCGCCATTAATACTAAACTTTACTGGAGATAAAACATAACTTTGAGGAGTTGAATAAGTAACTGTACCATCGCCATTATCAGTTACATTGCCGACAGCTACAGCGGTAGAATTGTTATCCTCACTATTTAAAAGTATCTTTCTTTCTGGTACTTCAACAGTTAAATTAACTCTATTCCCACCTAAAGTACCAAAATTGATTATTGCCCAAGTATTATTGCCTTGACTTTTACCAAACAATGCACGTGAACCTTCTTCTAAATTGACATTATTCATATAATTGTCTATAAGATTCCAATTTAATGTGGTAGCTATATATTCATTATAGAAAGTATTATCACTAATTTCTATAGGTTTTGTTTGTTTTATTTTTCTTGAAGTGCCATCAGTAAAAGTAACCTTAACTACTATATCTGTAGTACATTGAGTAGGTATTACATAACTGCTTTTTATCAAACTATCAATAACATATCTACCGTTTTCTTCTGTACCTATATTAATATGGTCAATGTTTTTTGCTTTTACAATAACTTTAATCGCAATCTTTATACCATCACCAATAAATTTACCGCTAATATCATATTTTATGTCGCCATAATAAGCATAAGCATATTGTTGTGCTCCGCCAAAACTAATTTTACTCTCATCAAATTGCCAATTTAAGTTAAGCTTACTCAAAATAAAATAATTATATCCTTCTACATTGTAAGTTAAAGGCGTATTATTTTCATCTAAAGCGTACAAGTTATCAAAATATATCTTCATTTCTTGCTCGCTAATTGCTTCGGTTATTGGGTTATAATTATTTATATTGGCTTTTTTCATAGCATAGGTATATGGGTCTATTACTATCATACCCACGCAAGGTGTGCCTACAGTATCATAAATCTCGTCAATTGTTCCATCGCCATCATCATCAGCTTTATAAGTTATCAAAGTACGGTTTTGTACAGCAAAATATACCTGAAATTCTTTTTCTAAAATGCTGTTATTCCCAATTCTTAATGTATAAGTAATAACTTTTTCATTCGCAAATACTTCTCTATTCAATCCCGCATAACTTATTGTATCATCTGTTAGCCCTTCAATAACACAAGGTAAATAACCTGTTTTCCCATTCATAAACAATACTTCTATTTCTGTCGGTACTTTTCTACTAAATGCCGGGTCAACAATAATTGTATCATTTATTAGGTTTTTCAACTCATAAGAACCTATTTCTGAGGTTATGCTAAGCAAATAATCTGAATTTACCCCGAAAATTGAGCATTGTGGATTGTATTGTTTTTTATCATCAGCAACTAAAATGCTAGATGCTATATAATTTGGTGTAAGTTCAATTTCATTTGTACCAATATTAACGGTAATTGAATCTTTCCAATTACTGTTGCTTTCATAAAGGCTTTCTATTTGAACTGCATCTTTAAATTCGTCATCTAATTCTGGTATATTATAATTACCTACACTTATATCATTTAATAAAACTGCTGAGAATAAAAATCTTACTTTTGTAGTAGCAGATAAGCCACTTATCCCTATTAAATCATAAAGTGGATCAGTATAAACGCCATTCTTTGGTGTGGACTGTAAAACAAAATTGTAAAACCCATCGGTATTAATTACTTGTACATTATTAGAATCTTCTTTTATGATTTTTTTCAACATATCAACAAGACCTTGCTCATTGTTAAAATCATTGCTTTGCCCTACTATTTTATTAAGTGCAATACTTACTATACTTCTATCTATTTGATATTTATATCCACCTGCAATAGTCGTTTTGTTTTTTCCTAACGGCATCATATATTCAACAATCATTTTTGCATTATTAACAGGATTTGTATAAATATTTAATATTGGCGATTGAACATTGCTAATTATAGAAGAAAATTCCATTCTTAGTTTATATTCGCTATTCATATCTCCATTGGACACAGAAAGGAAGCTTTCGCTAATTTCTCCTTCTATATGAATACGGTCGTTCCTCCCTAATAAATAAGGCGTGTTTTTCCCGCTTTCGTCCCCAATAAATGTTCCAAAGAAAGCACTAAAATCTGTTGTTACTTTTCCACTCCCTACTGCTATATCAGCAATGAATTCTGTCTTTGCATCTAATGGCATTTTGAACTCTTTGTAAATATAACTGTCTTGTCTAATTTCATCAGGGAATTTTATATCTTTAAAAGGCATTCTTAAGACTTCCATATCAGCCTCTAATTCTTCATTATGATAATATTTTAGACCAATTTCGTTAGTTTCTGTATTATAACAAATTCTTAATGTGCTATTCTCAAAAAAGTCTTCGCCAAGCATAGAGTCGATTAATTTAACATTTATATTTAATGTCCTCGCTAAAATATCAGCTACACCTTCATCATTTTGACGCAACTTCGTAATAAGGTCTTCTGTAATATCATAATAAACGACATCACCTTCATACCCAAAATTGTTCATAACAATATCATACAAATTTTCATTATCGGAACTAGGCAAATCCCCAACATTATTTAAGATTTCCATAATCATTCTTGTACCACTATTATAGATAGTGTTAATAAGATTGGTTATTGAAATTCCTTCAAAATAAACTTTAGGTAAGTTAAAAGCACTAATATCGATTGCTCCTTGCCCACTTCCTCCACTTTTAATATAATTATCCTCCATCCCGCTAATATCAAGATAAGCTATCTGGTCACGATAGTATGCACTTAATAAATTGTTATCAAGAGCATCTGACATATTAATCATTATTTCATTATTTTCATTATTATTCGTATCGAATAAAGTAGAAATATTTATATCAAAAGGTTCCTCACTTAATTTCGGAATTACTATTGTTCCTTTATAAAGGTTTTTGCCTAAATTTATTGTGGTGTATTCTACTTCTTTTATGTTTTCGCCTTGCAATACATCAATGGCTTCGTCTATCTTATAAGAGATATCAGCATTAATTATGTACTTTTCATTTCCTTTTAATCTACCATTTAATTCTAGTATAACATTGTCAACGACATTACTTTCTCTTTGTAAATTAAGTTCTTCTAGATTTATCGTTTCAAAAGCTCTTTCTAGTACTTTCCCTAGTTTAAACCCTAAATATTTATCAGTTAGGATATCAAATTTATCGCCAACACCTTCGTGTGCACGTATCAAAGTATTGTTTATTGTATCAACAAGCAAAGTCATATTTACTTCGTTAAATTCTATACTATCTCTTTTTTCACTAACATTTATTTTGCTTACATTATCTTTATTTATAAATGATACCAAACTAATCGTACCATTTTTATTAAACAAACTAGCTACTTTCTCATCAAATACAACGGAAGTTATGTCAAAATATTTTACTAGATCGTAAAAATTGTTAAACATAGATGTATATGAAAATTCTTTTATGTATTTATTTGAAGCCCCACTAGATAAATATAAATCTTTTGAATCATAATATAATGTCAATCTATTTGCATTTGTAGCATTGTCAAAAATATTAACATAAATTTCACTATCTTGTGCATTTTCTTTATAATTAGCACGATAAGTTACTTCATAATTTATAATATCTGTATATAACATATACCTTGTATTAACGGAATATACTGTAGCCTCATCTAATACATCTTTGGCATTATTTATGCCTAAATATGCATCATCTACTGCGCTATCTACAGAATAAACAGGTTTTTTAATAGGCGTATCATCAGTATCGATAATGTCATTATTAGAAGAATTACAAGCAAATAAAGATAATGCTACAAGCATTACAAAAATTACTAATAATATAATTTTAAATCTTTTCTTCATTCATGCTCCTCTTCCTTTACTTAATTATTGGTATTTGCACAATATTACTTTGATAAGTTATTCCATTTATTACAAAACTGCTAGATATTATGACATCTTCGTATTTTGTATAAACAATATTTGTTAATTTTATCAAACGATATCCATCTCTAAGTATATCATCTGCTTTTGGTGTGTTGTGAATATCAAGCAATTTGTACACATATTTATAATTTGTATTATATGGTGACATTGCTCCTTCTTTATCGTAACTACTTTGATCACTTATATCCCAATAATCTTTCCTTATTTTTATGTATAATGTACTTGGCTGTTGCGTATCGTTTACACTTGCTAATTCATTATAGGTATCATCATCTATATTATAATAACATAATTCGTGAGGTGTAAAATCACTAAATACAACTTTTGCTTTAATAGAACCTACATAAATTTCACTATTATTGCCTATTCTAATTAGTACGGTAACCATTTGATTGCCATAAATTCCACCTGTTAGATAACTATATTTATCTTTGTAATCATAAACCTGATTAATACACAATAACTTACAAGCATCAATTCTAAGTAACAATTTTTCATCATCGCTAAGGGTTATATAATTTGGATTTAGATAATCCATAGCTAATAATATCAATGCTTCTTTCTCGCTGTCTCCCATATTTGTATTCATCAATATATTTTTAGCTTTTTCTCTTACTTCGTTAGTGGCTGTACTTGGATATACTTCTTTAACAAAGTTTTGCAATCTGCTAATTGCCGAATCAAAGCCCACATTGTTCCATAATAATCTTGTAGAAATTTGACTATGCCCGTAAGTAACATTACTTTCATAAAGTAACAAACCAGCGTTATCTGGCAAATAACTAGTAGGGTCAGCAATTACTGTGGTTTCTCCACTCATTGCCATTAGGTAATTCTTGACATCATCATAATATTCATTTGTTTCATCAACATATATTAATTGCAACTTGTCTATTGACAAATCTTCATAATAATATTTTGCTCTAGTAACTGTTGTCGTAGAACTACTATCAGCTAATTTATTGATAGAATAACTTCCTGCTTTATTGCCTAAATATATATTGGCAACTACACCCTGACTGCTACCTTCATTGTCTATTACTTCATTCTTTATATTTTGATCCCAATACATTATATAATTTTTTCTTGCACTTACATCACTCATAAGCGTATCATCTGGAGAATTAACTAATAAATAGCTATCTTCAGGATAGAATAACATTTTCTTAGTTGTTCTTACTGTTTCCCCTTCATCATCAAGAGCATCTACATTGAATACGACTTCATATCTATCATCTCCAGCATATTCTTGATATTTGCTAAAATAGAAATTCAAATATCCTGCACTATCCATTCTTATATACTCATCGGGGGCAACTTCTCTATTAACTCCTGTATATATCCAACTATTTACAGTTAACTTTAGTTTTACCTGTTGTCCATTCACATTTTTAATATTACCATAGATATTCTTATTCTCAATTGCCAAATTACCTGAAGGTGAAATGGTTACATTTTTCCATACTACATCTATTTTTTCACCATTTACATCTATATAACTAGGTAAATCACTAATTGTCTGAACAAATGGATTTGTAATTACATATTGTTCATAATACTCTTTTTCTAATACTTCTCCATTTAATTCTTCTTTATAAATATTTATTTCACTTGTTTCTAACTCTTTATTTTCAACGATAACTAGCAATTTAATTTCTTGACCAATTCCTAAGCTTACAAGGTATAATTCGCCAACTAAAGTTGTATATTTATTCTCTTGATAAGCACGTAATACATATTCCTTTTCCATATAGTAATTATTCTTAAAATCAACATTAAACATAATACTGGCATCACTTTGTAATTCACTTGCTGTTAAGTAATAGCCATATAATTGTTTTGCTCTTGCTTTTATTTCTTTTTCTGCTTCGGTTGCTCCTGTTTCTCCTGTTGTATCTACAACAAAATAATATTTGCTTGCCATATTTTCTATATTCCCAAGAATTAATCCATCTTCTAAGTGACTTGCCTTATAAATATCCCAAGAATCTTCACCAAAAGTATTGGTTAATTTTGTCTCCAACTTTTCATCTAGTTTATTTATTACTTCACTATTTCCACTATTTGATTGGTAAATGTCCATCCACATATTTATAAAGGTATCAAGTTCGCTCTTTTCATTACCTTGATAACTTAAATTATCAGATAAAGTGTCATTGCTCCAACTAGTGGTAAATTCATAGCTATATCCACCTTCTTCTTCATTAAAGTCCGCTATGTATTTACTAGGAATAAAGCAATAATCTCCATATGGATTCATAGTGTATTTGCTATCTGTCTCAATATTTTCTTGTGCATCTCTTATTTCTTTACATATATTTAATTCCATATATATATTATTGTTGTAAGAACTAATTGCTCTAGTAATTAATGTCGTTATTGCTGCATTTGCACCAATTCCTAATAAAATATTAGACTTTATTGCAACTATACTATTATCCAAACTTGAAGTATCCGCAAATGCTTGTTCGTTTTGTAATTTAATAAGAGTATGCGTGATATCATTATCAAAACTAAAAATGTCTAAACATTCTGCTATCATACCTTGCAAACTTGTTCTCATTTCTACTTTATCTTCAATTGTATGATTGTCTACAAAATAATCAATTGTATTTCCGTCTTTCGTATTATAATCATCATTTTCATCATCAATTGCTCCAATTTGTACACGGAATGCTTCATTTATGATATCGGTAATTTCGCTATTTATATTTACTAGTGCTAATGTTTTTGAAATTGCTAATTCCACTTGATTAATAAACATTTCTTTTGTTTGTGCTTCTTTTTCTTCACTAGTAATTATTCCACTTGCTGCTAATTCTTTAATTTTACAAGTTAGCTTAATTATGTCTGATATATTAACATTTGATTCTAATATATTTCTGTAATAAAGTGCATAATTTAACAAATCTAAATTATTTGTTGTTTCCCTATACAAATCTTCGTATGTAAAATTAACTACTTCTCTACCCATATATTTATTCAATATTTGTTCATAACAATCATCAAACGCACTACCATAGAAATTTGCTATTATTTCTTCAACTCTAGAATTATCATCAGTATTGTTTTTAATAACATTTATGTAACTAGTATAATTTGATACATTATTAAAGTAAACTGACAATATATCATAAGCAAAGTTATTAAATTGGTCACTAGTAAAGTTTGTTGTTACATCGATTTCTTGTCCGTTTATTTCATATTTATAATCATTTTCGCCTAAATCACTTCTAACAATACAATCAAATACCGCTTTCTTCAATAAATAAACTTTAGCTTCGTCTACTTGTGCGTTTAGTACATCTGTCTCTACTCCAAGTAATGTTAATTCCTCCGTGGTTTTTTCCAATAATTCTCTACCACTTATATAGTAGGCATATAAAACTTTAGCTCTTGCCGCAGTTTCTCTTTCTTCTAAAGTATCTCCTACTTCTCCTGTTGCATTAACAACAAAATTGTAATCTGCTGCTATTTCTTCTATATAATTCAATATCTCAATATCGGTTAAGTTATTAAGTTTGAAAGTTGCCCAGTTTAATCCTATGATATTACCTACATATATACTGTTAAGATTTCCGTTTACTTCGGTATTCCCACTATAATAATTATTAATGGCTTGCCATAGATAAATTCTGTATGTTTTTGAGACATTAAATATAATTTCTCTCGTGCTAGGTATGTCAATACGCTCTCTCATCAATCTTGCTGTATTAACCAATCCTTCAACATTCGTTTCTATTCTTGTAATATTAAATTGTTCTAGCAACTCTTCTATTTTATTATTGCTTAATGTACTTTGACTTGCTTTTATTTGAGAACGAATATTAATATCATCAAAATCAATTACTGCCATTATATTTTCTATTGTTTTATCATAGAAGCGGAACCTAATTTTTAATTTTTGCAATAATCCCAAATCTACATCAAGGTCAATACTACGATAATTTATCTCGCCATCTTTCATAAAGCTATCTATTGACAAAACTAATAATGAAGCTAGGCTTTCTACATCAATTCCTCTAATATTATAAGGAATATACTCTACCTTCTTGTTGCGGTAACTAAATTCTATGTCACTGAAAGCATGAATAAGATTGTTAATATATTTTACATTTATTTTGTTTGGTAGAACAAAATGATTACCATCTATTGCAGAAGAATTTACATCTTTATAGGCATCTACATCTACAACAAATATATCTTCACCATCTTCTTCTATTCTCATAGTTTCTAGTCTTGGATTGCTATCCTGCCACGGCAATTCTATAACTTTCGCACTATCCATACTAATCTTTAATACTAAATTAACAACATCTTGTTTTGTTATAGTTCCGTCGGCACCAACACTTTCCCAACCTAATACATCTGCCTCGGCTATATAAGTCTGGCTTATTGTATCTGTTTCTTCATCATAAGTACCTTTATAAGTCATACTATACATATTGCCATAAGCACCATCATTCCAAGACTCCAAAACTTGCCAATTTACATTACTAACTCTAATATGTTGCGTATTTGTTATTATTTCTATAGTTTTAGGTAAATTGTAACCGTTTGCAAAATAGTTTTTAAGTGGATAGTAGTTATAAATATCATCAATATGTATTGCACCATCTACTATTTCTAATTCAGAATTTACGCTGTTATATGAAACATTAGTGCTAGACACACCGTGAAAACTAAATACTCTATATATCCTAAATCCTTCTATTGTACGGGTACTTAATACAATAGCTCCGTCTTGATTGCTATAAACAATTTTTTGTGGAATAGAAGTAATAATTGTTCCTTTAATTATTGAAACAAAATCACTACTTTCGACATACCAGCTATTTAACTTATCATTACTTCCACCATATAAATAGGTATTTGTAGTCATCGTGTTATCTTGCGTTACTGTATCTATACTAGCCACTAGTTCTTGACCTAATATAAAACCATATTCTCCATATTGTGCATAACCATTTGTGTTGTATCCATTAACATCTACCTCGCTTCTTGATTCTTCATTTCGCAAACCACCAGCAAATATTAATTTTAGTTTGATATCATAAGAACCTGCATTTTTTCCTAATGATACTTTATATTTATTGCTCGATACAAAAGGTTCTCCGATAACATTTTTAACTACGTCATTAACAGAGAACATACCATAAAAATTATTAATAGTTATAGTTTTGCCTACTATCTTAGTTGGTGTTATTTGAGTTATACAATACTTATTTAGATAACGCAATCTATACAACAATTCCTGTTTGCTAATTTCTTTAAAATCTTTCAATTTAATATTCTCAAAATCAACTATTTCTCCATCATTATTATAGAAAGTATAATTATCCAATTGTCTTGTATATATAGCACTTAGTTTAGTCCCTTCATTATAGTTGTTATTTACGATAACACCATCTATATCCGAAGATATGTATTCTACTTCCATATCTTTTATGTTTTTAGCAAATTCCATCATAATCATATGATTTGTTAATGCTTGCATAGTAATATACTTACAATCATCTTCTCTCATATCACTTGAAGGATATATTTTTATTAAGTTTTTATTTTCAACCTTAAGATAATAATTTGTACCTACATCTTCTATCTTAAAATTCATTACTAGTTTATTTATTTGATTAGAATTATCATAGGTATATTCGATATCGTTTAACTCAGATAATTTCATTATTATCGAATTACTTGTATCATCGTGCAAATATACATATGTACTTTCATAATCAAACCCGTCTATATTCCATCTGTCAAGTTCTTGTGTTTCATTAAACACTATATCGATTAGAGAATATAGTTCTTTAATAAAATCATAAGGATACATTTGACTTTCCACTATTTTTTGACCTCCGGCATCACGATACAAACCAATTTTACCTGCATCTACCATTACATTATTAACTATATCATTATCACTGCCTGTGCTAATAACGATATTATGTTCGTTGCCTTCACCATCAATATAATAGTAACCAAGTTCTTTGCCTGAAAGTAAATCTCTTTGATATAAATCTCCTAAAATTATATATTCAAAATCAGAATTAGTGCCAACTTTAACATAATAATTTTGTATACTACTTAAAATATCAATTCTATTTATACTATTATTTTTTACTGCTATCGTTAGGTATACAGTAATTTGTATTTCTGCATCTCCTATTATTGTTTGTAAGGTAATCAAACTATTAGGTACATAAATAGGATTATTACCCGATACATCAGTCCAATTAGTTACGTATTCAACTTCTCTTTGTACTTCACTTGTACCAAATGTAGCAAGTAAATGGTCTGGCAAAGTAAACCCTGCAAAGGTATCTACATAATATGTATAGCTTACATAATTACAATTTTCTATAATTTCTACACTATCGCCAATATCCGTATATGCCAAATCGCCATAATCAACTGCCATTTTTTCTATACTTGTCATTTTATTGTTTATATTTGATGTAGAACCAATATAAAAATCTATATTTTTCGGGTCCTTAGACAATACCTTTATACATAAGACTACTTCAAATCTATCGTTTGGGTCACTTCCAATTTTTGCTATTATCCTTGTGGTTAGCGGTTCTTCTGTAGGCAATATAAATTCGTAAGTATTTGTAGCAAAATCATATTCTACAACTTTATTACTCTCATTTACATTTTCCCAAACTATATTATTAAATATATGTGATGCTACTCTATTACCATTGTCATCTTTAAAATATAATTTCCAGCTAGTAGGGATTTTTTTGGTCACTGCATTTAATGGGTCGATTTGATAATACCCAATTGGCAAACTTCCATATTGCATAGCTGTAGGCGTAAATGTTTCTTCGTGTCCTTCTGTATCTTTATTATATTGGTCAACTTCTACTTGTCCAACATCGTCTACTTCTTGCTTTGGACATTCTACCCTTACTCGTAATACAATATTGTTAAACCAACCGTCATTGTCTGTTCCTTTTATCATTTGTATAGCTTCAGTTTCGCCTTGTCCATTCTTTCTATAAATACACATTGTAAATCTTAAATTTACATCTGCTGTATCAATATCCGTAGCATTTGCTGTAGGTGTTATTTCAGTATATTCCTCTCCAAATTCATCTAGTTTTACCGTACCTATATAGAATGGTCTATTTACAATTTCTCCAAGTTCTGTATCAAAATAATAAGAACCCGAATTCCCGATATTAGTTATAATGGTATCTGCCCAATTGAGACCATATTCACTAGTAATATAATTCCCGTTTGCATCAATTCCACTTATATATTTAAAATTAAATATTTTCTCGTATCTATTACCTGAATCATCCTTAAATACGAAGATAGGGTGAATAGGCACCGTATAGCTTGCCTCATCATAATAATTGGCTACATAGTGACCATTTTTAACAATCCCGTTTTCCTCTTCTGGTTTATAATCATCATCATCTGAAAACTTAATTTTTTCAAATTCTCGTTTTAATACATTTAGTCGTAATACTATTAGTTGCCCTCTAAAGTATGTATGCAAATAAACAAGACCACCACTTGGGTTAATCTTTTTTTCAGAATTATCTCCATCTTCAAATTTATCAAAGGACCAATTAAATATTTCTTTAATGTTGCTTGTTTCTTCATCACCATTTTCTATATTTTCATCGATGTTATAGTCTTTTTCGTTTGTGAATTTTACTTTTATAAACTTTTCGTCTACTCCCAATTCACGCAATTTGCTATTTTCAGCATTAAAATTGATATTGAACACATATGTTGAAAAATAGTAATTGACAAATTTGCGTTCTGCTTCTAAATATGCTTTATCAAACTCATCATCGCTATATAGCGTAGGGTTAAAATTAATTGGTTCTTGCAAATATTTATATTTTGCTATCATAAAGTCATAAGGGTCTACATTTGCATTGTCAACTATTGGCACATTTTCAGCCTTTATCTCGTTCTCTTGATTATAGATATCGACATAACTATAACTATACCCTTCCTCATTACTAACGATTTCACGATTACTTACAATTATTCTTACTGGAAAAACTATTGCACCCATTGTATTAGGAGCTACAGTAACATTAGTAAGCACCATATCACCACGCATTCTTTCCGCTAAATCTTCATCTTCCCACGAAATATCCCAGCTTACATAATGAGAATATATTTCTTCACTATTACCAACATCAACAATTGTTTCTTCTTTCTTCGGCAAAGCCTCCGCAGGTTCCATAACATAGTAAGGAATAGGCATTATAGTATCATCGCCAATCTTAACTCCATTATCATCAAAATGCTCTATTATATTATCTTTATCCGCATCATTATAATAATTAGTATTATTCATATAAATAACCAAACTTCGTTCAACCTGATAAGGACTTGTAATTGTTAGATAATATCTTCTTACTTCACCCATTAAACTACCGTCTATTCTAGGTGCATATTGTGTTTTTGCTTCGTCGGTTATCTTGATAGATTCTTCATCATAATTAAATAAAAACTTTCTTGTCGTTTTACTTTCAATATAAACATATTTTTCTTCTTCATTAAATACTGCTAAATTGTCATTAAAGAAGTAATATTGGGTTCCCGTTTCATAGAATAATATCTCTCTAAGTGCTGTCCAATAAATATAAACTTCATTATTTAATGCACCCTCAAATTTTATATATTGTGGGTCAATATCTACTCTTATTCTTTTCCCTTCTTCATCTAGTTGATAGCTATAATAATAGTAAACGCCGTCTTCAACGGATATAATCTTACGAAGATTATCATTATATCTAAACCTAACTTTTGTGATTTCTTGATTTTCCGCTCCTTGCTTTTTGAAGAATGTGCTGTCTGAGCTATATTGAATAGAATCTCTGTTTATCGTTACTATGCCACTTTCTACCTTAACTCTTTGCGGAATTTTTACATCAGTCTGTACTCCGTCAACTTCTTTTGTTTCAATAATATAACGGTCTTCAAAATAATAAAGTCCATCTTCAGGATCAAAGTATTTGCCTTCATAATAAACTTGTAATCTATTATCACTGGTCAAACGGAAATCGTGAGTTAGTGGATCATAAATAGGCATATAATCTTCATAGAAATTAATACCAAGTTCATCGTGCAAAATAGCTTCTTCAGAATAAGGACTATAAAATTCTAAGTCGGTAAAGTTGCCAACATTGTACATAAGATATGTATCTTTAATATTTTCTAACCCTTCTACTCTTTCCCTAAAGCCTGCATCGGTTTTTATATTACCTATCAAACTTTTTACTCTAAACAAATTTTGAACTGTTTCATTAGAAGTAGTAATTTCTATTTTTTCTGGCTGTGCCACAACATAACTGTCTTCCATTAATGCAAATAGAATAGTAGTTATTGACATATTAAGGTCACTATCTCCAAGTTTTGAAGTATCATCAGAAATAGACGTGTTATTCATATAGGCTTGCATTGAAGCCATAAACACATCTTCTCTTATTTTAACCGGTGGCACTCTTTGCGTTTTGCCATCTTTTTCATAACAACATTGTATATTTACCCAAATATAACCGAGTTCATCTTCTCTTTCTGGCTGTTGGTCATAAACCTCATTGTTAAAAGCTACATCGTCTGATGCTAATTTTATCAAAACAGTAGTGTCCATACCCGTTACCCACATTCGCAGATCAAAACTGCTCCTGCCCTGTTTATGAATAACTTCACCTGCATCATTTACTGTATCTAGAACATATTGGTCATACTTTAATGTAAAAGTTACACCGCTTTCAGGCGCAAGCTGATAAAAAGTATTTTTTCCTGAATTATCCCCAATGGTTGCGCCCAGTAAATAGCTTAAATCAACCGTTTGAACGGTACTAAACATAAAGTTGCCATCCATAGTTGCTGAATATGTATATATTTGTCCAAGCGGATTGAATCCTTCAAAATTTACTTCGGCAATTTTTACTTCCTCACCAAATTTATTAAAAATCAAATCCAATTGGAAAATCATTGTACTAGGTTCGTCATCCTCAACGCCTACATCGGTAAACATTTTGATAGTCATTTCATTCGTGTCAACATTAAGTGTAAATGTGAAATATGTTTTATCTAACATTACTTCAGCACTGGCTACACCTAGCATTGTTGCTATTTGGTCCATTGAATACGGAGAAATTGAATCAATAATATTAATAATCCCTCTTGTGCTATAAGTTCCATTACCGGATTCTTCCATAGCGTGTTTTATAAGTTCCATATCCACTGTGAGTGTAACTGTATTTTTACTAAATATATCATTCGGGTCTTTTTCGGTAGAAAAGACTTTTTCCATAATATACTCTAAGAGTTGGTTTTCCTTATCGTTTATGTCGGGACTTAATATCCCATCAACAATACTGACGATCATCTTATCCGTCCAAGTCGCAAGGCTAGACAATGTTTCCGCCAGGTTCAGACTTTCATCATAAACTTTTGGGAATCCCAGTTCTTCTAACGCAATTGCCCCATACAAATATTCCATTCCACTTATATCTAAATAGCTTTTCTCGTTGCGATAATAAGCGCCCATCATAAGTTCGCCATTGGCTATATCTCTAAATTCACTAAAAACATTATTCGTAGAATTAGGGCCTCTTTCTTCTCTATGCATATCTGTACGAATTAATGTGTCATAATTGCTATTAAGCATAGGAACATATAAATTCCCTACCAATTCGTATTTACCATTTTCAAACTTTTTATAATAATCTTTGTCTAATTTCATATCTTCAGGTGGATAAGCACCATATTCAAAGCTAAGATCTGACACATAATCATATAACCTATTATTACTACTTGAAGTACCATTAAAAGTTAGATAAGCACCTGTCATAATTTCACTTGTGCCTTCATTGTTAAGTTCAGTAAAAAATTGCAAATCGCTATTTACGGTATTAAGTACCGCTTTTGCCATTGTACTAAATTTGAACCCTAAATATTTTTTTGTCAATGGGTCAATATTATGTGCTGTAATTTCAGTATCTCCGAATGGTGCAAATAATTTTTGATAAAATTTAGTTATGCTATCTGCAATAATATCTGCCGATATATTATAAAATAACGTGCTTGTTACTGGATTATTTAGTACTACTTTATAGTTTTCATCAACGACAAAACCTAAGACTTCCCTAATTTGTCCAACACCCGCATCATCTTGTACATTACCTGCTGTAAGCAAACTTTCAACGGATAAGCTAGTAAGCAATCTAATCATTTGTTGATACATTACTGTATCCCCAAAATCTTCATAATATCTCTTGTATCCTTGAATATCTACATACAAAATATTACCTGGATCGTCAGAATTACTATTTAGACCATCAAAGTATAAACCGATTAACATTTTGTTGCTTACGCCATCATACCATTGAATAACGATATCGCTCTTTTTAATAACTTCATTGTGTATATCCTCAGCTGAAGTCTTTATTCTGGTATTTGCATCATTTTGCTCGTCATAGTAAGTATTACTTCTTTTGTCGTAATACTTATATATCAAACCGCCATCATCATCAAGGTAGGGATAAGTATATAAATGTGCTTGTATATTCAAATAAAAATTAGCACCTTTTAAAGTTTCAGGGTCTTTGGTATTAACATTAAACTGAACACCCATATAATAACCGGTAGTAGCAATATCACTGCCATTTAAATATTCTCTCAAATTGGTAATACCATTATCCACATTATCAATAGCCTCTTCTGATGTGGTACTGTTTTTCAAAGTTTCGTTATAGGCGTTGTCATTTATATAAAATTTAGCTTCATCCTCTTGATTTGGGTCCTTAAGTTCACAAGCAGCAACTGTTAGTACAACAAATACTAACATAAAAATAAAAATGATTTTTTTAAAAATTACTTTATTCATTACTCCTCCTAAACTTAATTTTTGCAAAAGGGCATAGCTGTCACTAATGACATAGGTATATTATAGTACACATTAACATTTGTGTCAATACGCGTGCGCAAAAAATATATATTTATATATATATATTATTATATATAACATGGCGCATTTAAATTTTACAATTTTTTCTTTAAATTTATGTATAAAAAAACTTTGTTTTTTCAAAAAACCACATAAAAAAACCAACAATACAAATTGTTGGTTTTTGTTATTTTTGTTTAGATTTTATAAAAAAGACTACTCTCCTTTGTAAGGAAGTAAAGCCATAATTCTAGCTCTTTTTATAGCTTGTGCTAATAGTCTTTGATGTTTTACACAAACACCGGTTGTTCTACGAGGAATTATTTTGCCGTTTTCAGCAATATATCTTGGTTTTCTCTCGCCATTTCTTTCATAAGTTCTTTCGCCATTTTTTTCTATTTCTTTAGCTAAACTGATGTAATCTATTTCATCTACTTTATTAGCACAAAATGGACAAACTTTTCTTCTAGGTGTGCGCTTAAAATTGCCACCACCTTTTCTTTCATTTTGCATTACAATCCTCCATATTTAGGCATCATCGTGCCTACACTGAAATTTTATTTGTTATTAGCTTTAGAATGGCAAATCGTCATCGTCAGCTACTGGAGTAAGTTTGGTAATATTCTTTTTTGGAGCAATAGTTTTTGTTTCGCTATCACTTACATTCTTTTCTTCTTGAGAATCAAGCGCTTCGCTCTCATCTTTAGTTGTAAGGAACTGTACTTCTTCAGCCACTATTTCGGTAGAATATCTCTTAATGCCATCTTTACCTTCATAGTTTTTATTTTGAATATTTCCGCTTATTCCTACTTTACTACCTTTTCTCAAATATTTATTGCAATTTTCAGCAAGACCTCTCCAACATACAATTGAGAAAAAATCTGTTTCTCTTTTGTTGTAATTACGAGTTACTGCTATTGAAAATTTACAATTACTAATATCATTGCTTGTAACCATAAACTCTGGGTCTTTTGTTAGGTTTCCAATTAAAACAACTTTATTCATTTGTTACTCCTTAGATTCTCGTAATTAATTGACGAAGAATCTTATCATTATTTTTCATTTGTCTATCTATTTCTGCTGGGACATCTGGACCCGCTGAAAATTTAATGAGAACATAATAGCCTTGTTTCATACGTTGTATAGGATACGCAAACTTCTTTGCACCCCATTTGTCAACGGTTTCAACAGTACCACTTAATGACTCAATAACACCGACAAATTTATCTACAATTTCATTTTTAGCTTCTTCAGCTATTTCATTGTTGATAATATAAAGCAATTGATAATTATTCATACTTCAAGCACCTCCTTATGGACTAAATTTTAGGCTATCTTCTTTATAAAGACAGCAAGGAATTAGTAATAGTATTGTATAATATAAAATGCTATTTGTAAAGTGTTTTAACAAAATCTAAAAATTATTATAAAAAATGCTTAAATTATTTTCTCCGAAAATGAGTGATTTTCTTAAAAAACTACTAGTTTTAATTTTTGGCGAAGTATCTCAATTTGGTTTGTTCCCGTAAGTTTTATATGCTCTCCGTCAACTGTAAAATCATATTCTCCATCAATGGTAAGTGTGGCTTTTTCAAAGTCTATAAAAACAAGGTTTTTACTTCTTATTTCCTTTTTAAGATGCAAAAAGAAAGTCCTAAAAAGTGGAAAAAATATTTTTATTTTTGCTAATAAACCTTTAGTTTTGGGAGCCTTAATTAATAAAAGCTGTCCTTTTCCATCATTGTGTACAAATCTTTTATTGAACCCAAAGCCAAAACATCTAGATGCATTTATTACCATTATGAGAGAATAGGTATCTTCAAAAACCTCATCGCCAATTTCTATTTTCGCTTTTATATGGTGTATTTTGTATTCTTCAAGTATTCTTGCAAAATACGCACCTATTTTGTATTTCTTTTTTCGTTTTATATCAGTACGGTAGCCGATTGGTGTAAATATTCCACCAGCAAGCACATAAGCAAACATTGTTTGTCCGACCTTACCCATATCTACTCTTCTAATATGGCGATTATCTGCACTTAATTCTTTAACAAGCTGTAGGCTTTTTGCTGTTTCATTTAGCGTGCCAGTTGGCAAATATACTAATTCTATTTGTTTATTTTCAATTGCATTTATCGCAGAATTAAGCGTACCGTCGCCACCGCAAACCGCTAAAGCATCATAACCTATTACTTCATTTTTCATATCTAAATCTTTAGCATTAGAATTATCAATATAAGCGGTATCAACTATTTCATAATTTTTCAAAAGTAATTTTCTAAATTCATTATTTTCGCAAGCGTTTTTTGTATTACCACTCATTTTATTGATAATAAGTTTGCATTTAGCCATATACCCACCCTATAAGCTTTATGGTGTAGATTAAAAGCCTTTTTAATAACTTAAATAGTATTATAAATAGATATTTTTGTCAAGTTATTAGATATCTATGCAAAAAATATTATTTTTGTTTATTTTTCCTCCAAAAAAGCAATTAAACCACTATAAATAGCGAATGTTAGTTGGTCTTGATACTTGCTATCAATTAATAATTTTTCATCATCTTCATTCGACAAAAATCCACATTCTATCAAAACAGATGGTTTAGTTGTACATTTCAATACAAAAAAATCACCACTTAGATTCTCACATACCCTTCCTGTCTTCTCTTTATTTAGAACATTTAAATTATCTTGTATTTTTTCTGATAATACCTTACCTTCTTTGTTAAATTCGTCATAAAAAACTTGCGCACCTCTCCTTGTCGAATCCGAAGGAAATTGATTTGCGTGAATACTTATCACAAAATCTGGGTCGTTATTTTGAATTATTTCTTTACGCTTTTTCATTTCAGAATCCTTTTTGTTTTTCGCATCGCTCTCATAGAGTCCCTCATTATTTTCTCTCGTTAGAACAACAAATAATCCCGCTTTTTCGAATTTTTCTTTTAGTTTTTGTGCAATGATAAGATTTAACTCGCTCTCTTTGGTTCCCAAACTACCTACAACCCCAACATCTCTGCCACCGTGTCCAACATCAATAACTACTACTTTTTGGTTCACTGGAACCATCGCTTGAGTGCTAGTTGCTCCCAAAATTATTAGTGTAAATATCAAGATTGCGAAAACTAACGCAATTACCCCAAATACCACTCTTTTTTTTAATACAATTATTTTCATTTTTTGCTCCTTTTTTATCATTTTTAACTTTTTTTGAAAAACCATAAGTTTTACTATTTTTTGCTTTATTTTTTATTTCATTTTTTTCTATTTTAATACTAAATTTTTCCATTTATTGGGAAAGCTATTTTTCCCCAATATGGCTCTTGGGTATCCCAACTTAACACTTATTTTAGGTTTATATTGGTTTATTATAGTTATCCGCATAGTTTTCCACAATTTTGTCCACATTGATATTGTGTCTAATTTTGGTTATGTTTGCACAATGTTGGCAATTTTCGGACACATATTTCGTACCAATCCCACAATTAGCGAATTTTTATGTTGATAACTTTTCGCTTTTCCACTTTTTCTAATTAAACTGGCTAGTTTCTCATTTTTATATTCTTAGGTTTTCTTCTCCGTTGCCAACTTCTCTATTATTTTTTAAATTATTTTCCCTTTTTTAAATTATTTTCAGATGCCATTTTCGACAAAATTCACTAGAAATTTACAATCAAAAAAGTGGCTATTCCTATTAAAAATGAATAAAAAGAAAAATACCAAATTTTTCCCGATTTAAGCAATTTTACGAAGGTTTTTATTGCCAAAAAACCGCTAATAAAGGCGAATATCATTGCTAAAACAAGTTCTAACGCATCAATTTGAGCTCCCCCGTGATATCCTAAACCCTCAACTAAAGCACTTCCTAAAATAATAGGTATGCTAAGCAAAAAGATTGTGCTTGGACTTTTTTCTTCATCTAACCCAATTAATTTGGTGGCAAAAAAAGTTGAACCGCTTCTGGATATTCCACTTAGACAAGCAAACCCTTGCATAATTCCCGTTATTATTCCGGATTTTAGCGTGCTATGCATAACCCTTTTGTCTTGATTTATAAATTTTGTTGACAACAGAATAAAACCATTTATTAAAAAACAGAATGGCAATAAAACCACCATTTCTTCTTCCAAAAAGTAACGAATTACTCCTGCTAAAATGGCAGTTGGGATAGTTGCAATAATTAAAAATTTTGTTTCATCACTTAAAGGATTTTTAATTATCCATAGCAATTCTTTCCTAAATACTATAATAACAACTAATAAAGTGGCAATATGTAACATTATATCTATAAAAAGGCTTTCTTCCCAACACCCTAAAGCGGAGAACAGCAAAAGATGCCCACTACTGGAAATGGGTAAAAATTCGGTTAGCCCTTGAACTATGCCTCTTAATATTGCTTGCAAATAATGATTCATAATTGCTTTTTATTCCTTTACTTTACATTTCAAAATAAATATAGTATAATCTATGAAAAGAAATGGCGGTTTATTCGCTTTAAAAAAAGGATATTATAAATTATGAAACTTGGAGTTATCGGTTTGCCCAATGTTGGCAAAAGTACATTATTTAACGCATTAACAAATGCAAAGGCTATGGCAGCTAATTACCCTTTTTGTACAATAGAACCTAATATTGGCGTAGTTCCTGTAGCAGATTATAGAATAGACAATTTATCCACTCTTTATAAGAGCAAAAAAACTGTTTATACAACTATAGAATTTGTCGACATAGCAGGTCTTGTAAAAGGTGCTAGTCGCGGAGAAGGACTTGGCAATAAGTTTTTATCACATATTCGTGAAGTAGATGCTATTGTCCACGTAGTACGCTGTTTTGACAATGAGAATATCATTCACGTTGAAGGTAGCGTTGACCCAATTCGTGATATTGAAATTATCAGTATGGAGCTTATCTTTGCCGATATGGATACCCTAAGTCGCAGAATTGACAAAACAAAATGTAGTATGAAAGGTGGCGATAAAAAATGGCAATATGACCTTGATATTCTTAATAAACTATATTCTTGTTTGGAAGATGGGAAGCCTATTCGTTCGTTGGTATTTGATAAAGAAGAACAAATGTTTGTTGATGATTTGTTTTTATTAACTACCAAACCAATAATTTATTGTGCCAATGTCAGCGAGGGTGATTATAACAATTTGTATGTTCAAAAAGTAAGAGAATATGCCCAAAAAGAAGGTAGTGAGGTTGTCGCTATTTGTGCAAAAATAGAAGAAGAACTAATTGAACTTGACCCTGAAGAGAAAGCTATGTTTATGGAAGAACTTGGAATAGACAAAAGCGGTTTAGATAAATTAATTGCAAAATGCTATAGTTTACTTGGGCTTATGAGTTTTCTTACTGCTGGCGAAAAAGAAACCCGTGCTTGGACAATAAAAAAGGGTACAAAAGCACCTCAAGCTGCCGGGAAAATTCATTCAGATTTTGAAAGAGGCTTTATCCGAGCAGAAATTGTTGACTACGATACATTGATTGAATTGGGCAGTCTAACGCTTGCAAAAGAAAAAGGAAAAGTAAGAAGTGAAGGAAAAGACTATGTCTTTCAAGATGGCGATGTTGTTATTTTCCACTTTAATGTTTAGAAAAATAGGTTTAAATACTTAGAAAAAAACTAAATAGTAATATTTTCCTCTTGCAAAATATATATGTTTATATTATAATAATATATAATAGACTATTAAGAAGGTAAGTATTATTTACCAAATTGGAGGAATAAAATGGCCGTAAAAATCCATAATATCGAAACTTTACGTAGATCAAAAAGGTGGAACGAGAAAGACGACGCCGCTTTGTGCTTGCTTCTTAAAAGAAAAATTCGTGATACTGATATAGCTTTACGTGAATCTAATACACCTTATGAGAGGTCTCGACTTAAAGAGACAAAGATTCATTATAGACAGATGCTTAAAAAAATAACCGATGGTGAGTATAATGGTGACATCATATTTGGAGAATTACAGGCATCAGCGAATCTTTCGGCTAGACAATCATATGGTTCTCAAAAATATGCGGACCCTCAAAAAGCAAAAAAGTATATAAATTCTTATGAAAATATGGATTTTGATTATGAAACGGCTTTTCGTAAAACAAGATATTATGGTTTTGCCCTTCCGTTTTTGATGACAATTATGGTTCTTGTTTTTCTTTGCATTTTTATTATGGGTGCTTTTTTGCCCACAAAAATTAAAGAAACTGCAGAATATAATGGAATAAATATAAATGCTATGTTTTCATATAAACTTAGTAACGATTTAGACATTGAAATTACTAATAATGGCGAATGGCCTAGTGGCACATTCAAAACGACTAAACCTATTCAAGGCGTAAAATGGGAAGATGCGGGCGGAACTGTTCCTGAAACAGTAATGCTTTTTCATAATTTAGGAATGACAAGTATTGACATTTCTGCTTTTGATATTATTAAAGCTTGGTTCCGTACTCCTATGTTAAAAAATAAAAGATTGGATTTTATTGAAAACCTTTCATTTATGAAAGGCAATAGTTACTATTCTTTGTTGTTTTTAGAAAACGGAAAATCTGATGACCTAAAAATTGTTAAGAATGCAGATGGCAATTATGATAATTCCGTAATAATAAGACATATAGGCGTTTATGGCACTATTATGTTTATGATTATTGCTTTTCTTTTTGGTATACTTAGCTTATTATTTTGTATAGTAAGATTATTTAGTTACACAACTAGGAAGGTTCATATCATAAATATATTATGTTTTGTATTTAGCTTACTCGCGATGATATCGCCTGCGCTTGCTACAATAGAAGGTACCGAACTTGGTTCTACATTCAAAAATTACTTCTTAGGACTAACTGATGCAACTGGTTATATAGCTAGTACAACTGCTACAGCAGGTTTAGGGCTATTGTTTATTGTTCCTGTTGCTATTGCATTAATATCTATGCTATTGCCTAAAATTATGCGCAATAGACTTAAGAAGAGAGTTAGCTTTGTACCTAAAGGAAATCGTGCTCGTAACGCACTTATGGACCCATATATTGTTAATGAAAAGACATTGGAGAGATTGGTATAGCAAATCCAATTTATGTGAAATTTATGCTTTGGAAAATTATTAAAGAAGACTTGGCTGCGGCAAAAGAAAAAGACCCCGCAGCACGGAATAAACTTGAAATTATATTTACTTATGGTGGTTTTCGTGGACTCGTAAATCATCGTTTTGCACACTGGTTTTGGCAACATAAAATGTTTTTTATTGCTAAACTACTTTCTGCAAAAGCCCGCAAAAAATATGGTATGGATATTCACCCTGCAGCAACCTTTGGCAAAAGGGTATTTATTGACCACGCCGTAGGGCTAGTAATTGGCGAAACCGCAGAAATAGGCGATAATGTTACTTTGTATCAAGGTGTAACTTTAGGCGGTACTGGCAAAGACACAGGGAAAAGACACCCGACCATAAAAAATAATGTAATGATAAGTTGTGGAGCAAAAGTGCTTGGTCCCGTAACTATTGGTGAATATTCCAAAATTGGTTCGGGAAGTGTAGTCCTTAAAGATGTTCCACCACATTGTACTGTTGTTGGTGTACCTGGTAGAATAGTAAGGCAAAACGGCGAAAAATATAATGATGACGAACTTAATCAAAAACTACCCGATCCTGTATTGGAAGAATTTGATAGACTTAATAGTCGTATATCTGCACTAGAAAAAATAATTGATGTTAATTGTTCAGAATATGAAATTAATGAAAATCTTGATGAAATAAAACTTGATAATAAATCTAAGGAGTAAAACCTAATAAAAATGTTAAAAATTTATAATACATTAACAAGAAAAAAAGAAGAGTTTGTACCAATTGATAATAAATGTGTAAGAATGTACAGTTGCGGACCAACCGTATATAGTTATGCACATATTGGCAATATGCGTTCTTATGTATTTATGGATATGGTACGAAGAGTACTTAAATATGATGGTTATTCCTTAAAGGGCGTTATGAATATCACCGATGTAGGGCATCTTACTTTTGATAGCGATAATGGCGATGATAAAATGGAAGTTGCCGCTAGAAAACTTAAAAAAACACCTATGGAAATAGCGGATATGTACACAAAAGCGTTCTTTACAGACCTTGAAGCTTTAAATATCGAAAAACCTGAAATAATTGCTAACGCTACCGACCATATTTTTGAAATGGAAGATTATGTAGTAAAATTGGTAGAATTAGGCTATGGTTATGAAACTAGCGATGGTATCTATTTTGATATTTCAAAATTCCCTAAATATGGACAACTTAGCCGCGCTAATTTAGAAGACAAAATAGCTGGTGCTAGAGTTGAAGTAAACGATGAAAAAAGACACCCTGCTGATTTTGCTATTTGGAAAAAAGCAGACCCTAACCATATTATGCAATGGGAAAGTCCTTGGGGTATGGGTTATCCTGGTTGGCATATAGAATGTAGTGTTATGAGCCAAAAATACCTTGGACCTCACTTTGATATACATACTGGTGGTGTTGACCATATTCCGGTTCATCACGAAAATGAAATTGCACAAAACGAGGCCGTTTCCAAACAAAAATGTGTTAATTACTGGATACACGGTGAATTTATGCAAGTTGATGGCGGCAAAATGAGTAAATCTCTAGGCAATGTTTATACAATTAGCGATTTACAAAAAAGAGGATATACACCTCTTGATTTTAGATTTTTCTGTCTTAACGCACACTATCGCAAAAAACTAAACTTTACTTGGGACGGTATGGAAGCTGCAAAAATTAGTCGTGAAAGACTCAATAATACTCTTTATCAACACAAATCGGCAACAGATAATAAGTTAGATAAAGCAATCATTGATGAATATATCGCTAAGTTTGAAGATGCCATTAACGATGATATAAATCTACCATTAGCACTTGGAATTTTATTTACACTTTCAAAAATGCCTAAATCTATTGATATTTACAATTTGGCAATAGTATTTGATAAAGTACTTGGTTTATCTCTTTCTAGTGAAGTTGTTGCTCCTAACGTTGCTATTGACGAAGAAGCAGCATATCCTAAAGAAATAGATACTTTACTTGTTGAAAGAAAGCAAGCAAAGAAAAACAAGGATTTTGTTTTAGCTGATGAAATTAGAAATAAAATACAAGAATTAGGATATTCTATTAAGGATACTCGTGAGGGCGTACAAGTAACAAAAATATAGTTAAATCAAATGAATATGATAATACAACAAAAAAGATATGATTATTCATATCTTTTTTGTTGTCTTTCTTCATCTATAATATCTTTTTTCTTCATATTAAATATGTCTTTTCTTCATATAACACAATTTTTTTTATTATCCATAGTATGTCTTTTCTTGTTTGCTATATTTATTCTATTTTTTCTTCTTACATTTTTTCTTTCTCTTGGTTTTCTAAATTTTCTTTCGCCCTATTTATTATTTTTCCTTTTTTGGGTGCATAATAATTGCTTCGAATTTTTTCGGCATAGATAAGTCGATTTCCTAAATAAAAATCACGATAGGTATAAAATAAAAGTCCGTTAATAGGTTCCGCAATAATTCTGCTCTTTTCATCTTCTTTCCAGTCAATTCTATCTTTATTTTCGCCTTGCTCGCTTTCTTCTTTTTTCACTTCTTCATCAATTACTTCGTATTCCGTATAAGGCATTTCTTTATATTTTTCTACTCGCAACCTAACATCACAACCAAGCTGATTTCCATATAAAGTAACACCCATTTCTTCACTATTATGAGATACATCTATATATATAGGAAAGGCTGTATCGTTACTTAGAACCAAGTCACACCATTCGGTAACTGTGGTGTCCAATCCCTGTTTTATATAACTTACTTTTTGCGAATGCGACCTGCTACTTTTTATTGCAAGTCCTGCTTTTGCCCACGCTACAAACAATGTACTACTTACTTGACAAACGCCGCCGCCTATACCCTCAACTAATTCTCCGTTAAAAATTACTTTTGACATTAAAAATCCATTTCCAACACTGCGTTTTCCAACTATTTCATTAAATGAAAATGTTGCATTTGGCATTACTATTTGGTTATCAATTCTATCACAAGCAACGGCAATATTTGTTTTCCTAGCAATACTACTTGTTCGATAATTTGTGGTAAATTCTACCATTTTTTTTGTATGTTTTTTCAATTCATTTTTTGTTATTTCGGGCGAAAATTCTTGTTTTTGTATTATTATTTTTTCATCATTTTGTGATTTTGCTATGCTTTTTATTAAAGACTTTTTTGACACTTTATAACCGTTTTTTTCATTTGAATACGAAAAATTACCGTTTTTGAAATTCAATATTTTGGCATTTTGGCTATCTTCTGAACACTTTTCTATAATTTTATCGATATCACTTTCTAGCGTTTTATTTAGTTTTGTTAGAAAATATGGCGTTTCTTCTTTTGATAAACTATCATAAAACAAACCATAATCTCCTTTGTATTTGAATAAAACCTTACAATAAGTATCAAAATCTATTGTATATTCTTCACTTAAAATTGTTTTATTTCCATCGCAAATTGTCAATTTCAAATTGCGTCCTTTTGGACAAAATCCGACGAAAAAAGAAACACAAAATAAAATAGCTAAAATTATACATAATTTTTTCCCTAAATACTTATTCATAGTAATAGATAGTATTGCTTAAATAGTTTAATTTATTAATTGTTTTATTGACTTTTTATGTTTTTTGACTTATCATATAGATGATTTAATCTTAAAGCTAATTAGAAATCAACGGAGGGAATTGGAAATGGATGCAGTAAAAGCTTTTTTGATGAAAAGGATAGCAATAACTAGTAATTTGTCACTAGAAACTTGGATATTTTTCGCAGTTGCTATAGCGGTAGTATTGCTTGTAATAGCAATTATCAGCTCATCAAATAATAACAAAGCAATTGAAAAGAAAAAAATCGATGATGCTAAATTAAATAATTCTATTGAAGAAGACACAAAAAAAGAAATTATGACGCCTGAAGAAGCTAGCAAACAATTTTTTGATGTAATTGATATTCCCGACGAAAAATCAAAAACTGAACCAACTGTTTCAGTTAGTAAAAAAGAACCAATTGATAAAATTGTTCCACTTGTAAAGCCACAAGTTGTAGAAAATAAGCCTATTGACTTAGCAGTTTCTGAAGAAAAAGCTTTGATTATTGAAGAAGAAAAATCTTCTGATGTCGTAGGAAAATTTACAGTTGTCAATAGTAGTTTAGGCGGATTCCGTTATTTATTGCTTGCAAACAATGGACAACTACTTTATGAAAGTAGAGATTATAAAGCTAAAAAAACTTGTATTGATGCAATACCAAAATTCCAAAATGCAGTTAATACTGGCACTTTTAATGTTAAACGGGATAAATTTGACTGTTTTAATTTTACTCTAAAACCTCAAGATAATGTCAACACTTTATTTATTGGCGAAAGTTTCAAACAAAACTATTCCTGCTTAAGCAATATAGAATCTACTAAAAAGTTTATTGACTCTCCTATTGTAGATCGTACAAGTGATGAAGATAAGGTTTCTATCAGCTCTGCTTATAGTATTCCTAAGGAGATAGTTGACGAGGTTATTAATAATGATGGAGCTAAAGGAATTTGGACTATAGATAAAGTAGATGATGACGAAAAATCAAGTCCTTTTGTATTTTTGCTTTATGCTAACAATGGGCAATTATTATATGAATCTAAAGAATATAAAACAAAAGCTAGTTGTAAAAGTGGCTTATTTACATTTATTGAAACAGTAAAAGACGGTGTTTTCATTGTTGATGCCGACAAAGCTGGTCGCTTCAAATTTGTTTTACGCAGTAACAAAACAGGTTCTCAAGCCGAATATATTGGTCAATTTTATAGCACAAAACAAGGTTGTGAAAACAGTATTGATAGTGTTTATAAATTTGCTTTACTTAGCTCTACTGAGAATTTGAAATAAATAATTTATATAAAATACCACAAAAAAGCTTTTTTTTTAACGAAATGGCTTTTTTTGATGAAAAGGAAAAATTAATATGCAAACACTTAAAAAACTTTACCGTATTGGTAGAGGTCCGTCCTCATCACATACTATTGCACCTGAAAGGGCTTGTTTACATTTTCTAAAGCTTTATCCGACTGCAAATAGGTTTGAGGCTATTCTTTATGGCTCTTTGGCACTTACAGGTGTAGGACACGGAACTGATAATGTTATTCGAAAAACATTTTTACCCTATCCTTGTACAATAAAATTTGACAAAAAAACTAAAACCTTGTGTCACCCTAATACTATGGATTTATTTGCCTATGAGAATGAACAATTCCTTGGCACAATTCGTATTTATAGCATTGGCGGTGGTGCTTATCGCATAGAAGGACAACCCTTAGAAGCAAGTGTGGAAATTTACAAATTTAACACTTTTAAGGAAATTAAAGAATATTGCGAAAATAAAGAAATTCGCATTTATGACTATGTCCGTGAAGTCGAGGGTGATGAAATATTTGATTACCTTTTACTTGTTTGGCAAAAAATGCAAGAATCTATAAAACTTGGCTTGAAGTCTACTGGCGTTTTACCCGGTGGATTAAATTTGCAAAGAAAAGCTAAATTTTTGTATGGACAACATCATATAGATGAAACTCCCGAAACAGAAGAAAACCGATTGGTTTGCGCTTATGCTTTTGCAGTAACCGAACAAAATGCTTCTGCCGAAACAATAGTTACCGCGCCTACTTGCGGTGCCTCCGGTGTTTTGCCTGCTGTCCTATATTATATGCAAAAGAAACATCACTTTAGCGATACAGAAGTAATTAATGCTCTTGCTACCGCTGGAATAATTGGCAATCTTGTAAAAACTAACGCCTCTATTAGTGGGGCTGAATGTGGTTGTCAAGCTGAAGTGGGTACTGCTACTTCAATGGCTAGTGCTGCACTTGCCGAACTTTTTGATATGAATATTAACCAAATCGAGTATGCTGCCGAGATTTCTATGGAACATCAATTAGGACTTACTTGTGACCCCGTAAAAGGATTGGTTCAAATTCCTTGTATTGAAAGGAACGCCGTTGCCGCAATGCGTGCAATTAATGCCCTATCCCTTTGCAATTTCCTTGCTGATACTAGGAAAGTAAGCTTTGATGAAATAGTACAAACTATGTATCGTACTGGTAAAGATATGCCTAGTAAGTATAGAGAAACTAGTAAAGCAGGTCTTGCTTTCACTTTGAAACCTGTTCGCAAATGCGTTAAAAAACCAGTTTAATAAATTTTTTTATAAATAAAAAAGGCAAGCTAATATTTAGCTTGCCTTTATTTTTGTTCATTTCTTAGATATTATTAGTCATCAATCTCGTTTTGAGAACTTTCGTCTTCATCACTTTCTACTACTTCATTATCTGTGTCATCATCTTCACTGCTATCTAAACTAGCCTTTGAATTTTCTTCTTTTGCTTCAGCAAGAGCATTTTCATCTATCTCTACTTCATCAAAATCTGCTTCATCATCGTGAGGAGTAACTGCCATAGAAACAACTAATCCACTATTTTTCAATTTCATTATAGTAACACCTTGAGTATTTCTACCGATTTGGGATACTTGTTCGCTTTTAATTCTAATCATTACTCCATTATCGCTAATAAGAATAATATCATCATCATTGCTTACCAATTTCATATTTACAAGTAAACCTGTTTTTTCAGTAAAGTTACCTGCTTTTATACCTTTTCCTGCACGGTTTTGCAATCTGTACTCTGATAAATCACTTCTCTTTCCAAATCCGTTTTCACTAATAGTTATTACGGTTTTATTGTTATCAATAATTCCCATATCTACTATGTAGTCATCTTTGGCAAGGTTCATACTTCTTACACCTTGACTTCCTCTACCCGTACGACGAACATCATTTTCGCTAAACCTAATGGTTTTACCTTTTTTAGATGCCATAATGATTTCATCTTTGCCTGTAGTCTTCTCAACGCCTATTAGTTCATCGCCTTCTTTAAGAGTAATTGCGATTTTACCATTTGCCCTAACTACTTCAAATTCTTTAACTTCACTCTTTCTAATCAATCCGTTTTTGGTGCTCATTACTATATAGCCATCATTATATTCATCAATTGATAAGAATGCGGTTATTTTCTCTTCACTTTCTAGTGGCAATACATTAACCATAGCTCTGCCTTTAGAATTCTTGCTAGCTTCCGGAATCATAAATGCTTTCATTCCATAAGCCTTGCCCTTATTGCTAAAGAAAAGTAAATCATCGTGAGAATTACAAACAAACATTTTATTAACAAAATCATTGTCTTTAAGTTTGTGTCCCTTAACGCCCATTCCGCCTCTGTTTTGGCTCTTATATTCGCTAACCGCAATTCTCTTGATATAACCTTCATAAGTCATTGAAATTACTACATCTTCCCTAACTATAAGGTCAGCTAGATTTATTTCGCTATCATCATAACTTATTTCTGATTTTCTGTCTTGTCCATAAGTATCGCTTATTTTCTGCATTTCTTCAGCTATTATAGCGTTTACTCTTTCTGGTTTTGCCAATATATCTTCAAGGTCTTTAATCGTTATTAATAGTGTTTCTAACTCAGTTTGTAGCTTTTCGATTTCCAAACCTGTAAGTCTAGCAAGTTTCATTTCTAAAATTGCATTCGCTTGCTTTTCACTTAAATTAAATCTTTCACATAAATTGTCTTTTGCAATTGTGGTATCTTTGCTCTTTTTAATTATAGCAACAACTTCATCAATATTTGATTGTGCAATAACTAATCCTTCAACAATATGCTCTCTTGCTTTTGCCTTAGTCAAACTAAATTGGGTTCTTCTAGTAATAACTTCAACTTGATGTTTTACATATTCAACAAGTATTTCTTTTATATTAAGAACTTTTGGTCTGTTTTCTACTAAAGCTAAGAAATTAATGCCTGTACTAACTTGCAAATTGGTTTGTTTGAATAAAGAATTTAACACAACATTTGCATTTGCGTCACGCTTTACTTCTACTACAAGACGCATACCAAAACGGTCGCTTTCGTCTTTAATATTGCTTACGCCATCTAATTTCTTGTTCCTAACTTGGTCTGCTATGCTTTCAATAAGTTTTTTCTTATTTACTTGATAAGGAAGTTCGGTAATTACAATTTGGAATCTATTGTTATGTTCTTCAATCTCAGTACGAGCTCTCATTACCACACCACCGTGACCTGTGCGATATGCTTGATTAATTGCTGCTCTACCAAGTATAATTCCGCCGGTTGGATAATCTGGTGCTGGAATATATTCCATTATTTCATCAATAGTCATATCAGGGTTTTCAATTAATGCAATAGTTGCACTAATTACCTCTTTCATATTGTGAGGTGGAATACTTGTTGCCATACCTACCGCTATACCTTCACTACCATTTACTAGTAGATTAGGAAATCTTGAAGGTAAAACAACCGGTTGTGTCAATGTATCATCAAAGTTTGGATACATATCTACTGTTTCTTTGTCTATATCTCTTAGCATTTCGCTACTTAATTTTGATAATCTTGCTTCTGTATACCTTTGTGCTGCTGGTGGATCACCATCAACTGTACCAAAGTTACCTTGCCCTTGAACAAGTGGAATATTAATACTAAAATCTTGTGCAAGTCTAACCAATGCATCATAAACCGAAGAATCTCCGTGTGGATGATATTTACCCAATACTTCACCAACTATTCTGGCACACTTTTTGGTAGGCTTATCATAAGTATTATTCATATCGTACATAGCATATAAAATTCTTCTGTGTACTGGTTTTAGACCATCTCTTACATCAGGTATTGCACGGCTTACATTTACTGCCATTGCATAACTAATGAATGATTTGCTCATTTCATCTTTTACTCTTATAGGGATTATTTTAGTTTTTGCCAATATTTCTTTTATATTGTTTATATCTAATCCGCCTTTTTTATCAGCCATTGTCCCCTCCTATATATCCAACTCTTTTACAAGAGTTGCATTATCATTAATAAAATTACGTCTTAGCTCTGGAGTATCGCCCATTAAAATGGTGAATATTTCATCCGCTTCTACTGCATCTTCTACAGTTACTCTAAGCAATGTACGAGTATTTGGGTCCATTGTCGTTTCGTATAATTGGTGTGCGTTCATTTCTCCAAGACCTTTGTATCTTTGTAAATCGCACTTTCCCATATCTTGTTGCGCTTTTTCCAATTCATCATCACTATAACAATAAACTTCAGTTTTCCCTTTACTTAATTTGTATAAAGGTGGTAAGGCTATATAGATATGTCCTTGCTCTACCAATGGACGCATAAAACGATAAAAGAATGTTAGTAATAATATTCTGATATGACTTCCATCTACATCGGCATCGGTCATACATATTATACGGTCATAACGCAATTTAGTTACATCAAAATCTTCTTTGAAGCCACAACCAAACGCTTTTATCATAGATTTTATTTCGTCATTATCTAATATTTTGTGCATTCTTGCTTTTTCGACATTAAGAATCTTACCTTTTAACGGCAAAATCGCCTGAATGTGCCTATCTCTGCCCATTTTCGCAGTACCGCCAGCACTATCACCTTCGACCAAGTAAATTTCGCAATTTTCGGGGTTTGGGTCGGTACAGTCCGTTAGCTTTCCTGGAAGCGATGTTCCTTCGAACACACCTTTACGGAAACTTTCTCTTGCTTTTCTAGCCGCCTCTCTTGCCCTTTGAGCGTTAATACTCTTAGAGATTAACTCTTTTGCGGTCTTTGGGTTTTCTTCAAAAAACTCGCCCAATTTCTCGCCTATAATTTTATTTGTTAGGGTACGCATATAGCTATTGCCTAATTTGGTCTTTGTTTGCCCTTCAAATTGTGGGTCAGGAAGTTTTACGCTTATTACGGCTACTATTCCTTCACGAACATCATCACCGGCTAATTTTTCTTTTTCTTTAAGAATATTAAGTTTTTGTCCATATTCATTTATTACACGAGTAAGACTGCTCTTCAAACCATCTAGATGGGCGCCGCCTTCTTCGGTATTTATATTGTTAGCATAAGAATAAATCATCTCGCTAAATCCTGTATTATACTGGATAGCAACTTCTATTTCGCAATCTTGTATCTCTTGTTCTATATAGATAACATCGGGAAGAATAGTTTCTTTTCCACGATTAAGTTGTTCTACAAAATGTTTTATACCGCCTTCATAAACAAAAGTTTCAGCTTTCTCTTTTCCTACTCTTTGGTCGGTTAGAGATATTTTTAATCCTTTGTTTAGATATGCCAATTCTCTAAGTCTGGTTTTCATAACATCGAAGTTAAATTCTATAGAATCAAATATTGTAGTATCTGGATAAAAAACAACTTGAGTTCCGTTTTCACTAGTTTCACCAACGATTTTTAGTGGTTCTACTGCTTTACCTTTTTCAAATCTCATCCAAAAAATACTACCATTTTGTTTTACAGTAATTTCTAAATAATCACTAAGTGCATTAACAACCGATACACCTACTCCGTGCAAACCACCACTTATTTTATATCCGCCACCGCCGAATTTTCCGCCGGCGTGTAATTTTGTTAACACAACTTCTACTGCAGATTTTCCTTCTTTCGCTATTATTCCTGTAGGAATACCACGACCATTATCTTGTACTCGCACTGAACCATCAGCTTGAATAAATACTTCAATATGTGTACAATAACCAGCTAATGCCTCATCAATAGAATTATCCACTACTTCAGTAACCAAATGGTGCAAACCCTTAGGGTCTGTGCTTCCTATATACATACCGGGACGCATTCTTACAGGTTCTAATCCTTCCAACACCTGTATCGCATCCTGCGTGTATGTTTTTATTACTTTTTCAGCCATATTATTCTCCTTATATTTTATATTATATATATATAAATATATTAGTACTATAATAACACACGCGCGCGTATAAGTCAAGAACACTCTTTTTTTATTTAATATAACCCTCCGTTTTTTTGTCTTTTTTTAGCAAAAAAATTGCCCACAATTATTTTGTGAGCAATTATATTTGTTTTTCTGTTAATTCTATGTATTTATTTTTGTTTTACCGATTGAATTACTTCATAAATTCTTTGCAAATCGTCTTTGGAATAATAATCTATCGAAATTCTGCCTTTACTTTCATTTCCTATAAGTCTTATTTTGGTTTCAAAAACTTTTGTCAAATCATCGACAAATTCTCTCATTTCCAAAGTTAACTTATCTTTCTTCTCTTTACTTAGCTTTTTGGGCGCCAATTCTGGCTTTAAATAATACTTTACTCTCTTTTCTAGTTCTCTTACGCTCCAACCCTCGTTCACCGCTCTAACACCCATTTCTATTTGTTGAACGGGATTCGATATGGCAACTAACGACCTTGCGTGTCCGGCACTAATTAATCCATTTCTTACAAGCTGTTGGACATCTTTGGTAAGATTAAGCAAACGCAATGTATTTGCAATTGAGGGTCTGGCTTTTCCTAGTCTTGTTGCAATTTCTTCTTGGGTAAGATGATATGATATCATAAGCTCTCTCATCGCCTCGCCTTCTTCAATTGCGTTTAGGTCTTCTCTTTGTAAATTTTCTATCAAACTTATTTCTTTTGTTTGTTTTTCATCAACATCACGCACAATAACCGGCACTTGTTTCAAACTTGCCATTACCGCTGCACGATATCTTCTTTCTCCTGCAATAATTATGTATTTATTATCATCTTTTCTTACAATAAGAGGCTGAATAATTCCGTGTTCTTTAATACTATCTGACAATTCCTTAAGAGCATCTTCCTTAAAAGTTTTTCTTGGTTGGTTAGGATTTGGAAATATTTTAGAAATATTTACATTTAGTATGTTATCGTCTTCATTAGGAATTCTAACGTCTTCGACATTATCTAATAATTCGCTTATTCCTCTTCCTATTTTTCTTCCCATTTTACTCTCCTTTGTCCTTGCAACATAGTGATTTATATTAAAATCACTACTTTTGCCCTATTAAAGCACATATATTTGTCATCTTTTGTTTGTAATTATTTTAATGATATTATAGCATATCACAAATTATTTGTAAATATTAGAGTGGACTTACTTTAGCTTTATTTTGTTTTCTTGGGTATTTTCCTGGTGTTTTCCCTACTTTCTTAACAATAATAAAACTACGCTTTTCTCCACTAGGCAACACAAATTCTTCTAATTTTTCTACTTCTGCTCCCAAAACTAATAGTGCATTTGTTGAAAGTTCTATTTCCGCTGCTGCCTTATCGCCTTTATAGGCAATTAATCTTCCACCTGCTCTTAGTAGTGGCAAAGAATATTCTAATAGTGCCGGCAAACTACTTACTGCCCTCGCTACCACAACATCATAATGTCCTCTATTTTGACCGACGTGTTCTTCCGCTCTGCTATGAAAACAAGTAATATCTTTTAGCTCCAAACTTTCTATTACTACCTTTAGAAAATTTACTCTCTTATTTAGAGAATCTAGCATACAAATACTTAGTGTTGGGTCAAGAATTTTTAGAGGGATTGCAGGAAAACCTGCTCCACTTCCTATATCAACAACTCTGCTGTTTTTTGCTATATATTCTAACCCCAAACAACTGTCTAGAAAATGCTTTATATTAATTTGTTCGTCATCTGTAATTGTTGTTAGATTAAACATTTTATTGTATTCTAACAATAGTTCTTTGTATTTTTCAAACATTTCAATTTGCTTATTGCTAAGCTCCATATCATACATTGAAAACAATGTTCTTAAATCCACTTTTACCTCTTTTTAATTCTTTTTTTGCTCTTTATTTTTTTGCAAATGTATCATAATTACTACAATATCTGCTGGGTTTACTCCGCTTATTCTGCTAGCTTGTGCAAGATTAAGTGGTAAAACTTTTTTTAATTTCTCTTTTGCCTCTATTCTAAGACCTTCTATTTTGTCATAATTTATCTTTGTCCCTAATTCTTTTTGTTCCATTTTTTTCATTTCTTTAACGGATTGATTTTGCTTAATTAGGTAACCTTTATACTTTATTTCGATTTCTACTTGTTGCATAATAAATTTGTCTTCTTTTGCAAATTCACTATCAATTTTTGCCAAATCCTCATAATTTATGTAATTTCTTTTTAATATTTCTTCACCACTTATTCCACCCTTTGGAAGTGGTTCGTTTTTACTTTCAAAAACCTCACTAACATCTTTTGGTGAATAGTGTTTTTCAAGCATTGTATAAATATTTTCTTTTTTCGCTAATTTATTTAGAAATTTGTGATATCTCTCTTCACTTACTAAGCCGTTATTATAGGCAATTTCAGTAAGTCTGATATCCGCATTATCCTGTCTTAAATGCAATCTGTATTCGGCTCTTGATGTCATCATACGATAAGGCTCATTTGTCCCTTTTGTACATAAATCATCAATCAAAACACCCGTATATGCTTGATCTCTTCCCAATATTATTGGTGGTTTATTCTCTAAATAAAGCCCTGCATTTGCACCGGCTATTAATCCCTGTGCTCCCGCTTCTTCATATCCGCTACTACCATTTACCTGTCCTGCTCCGTATAATCCGTCAATCCCTTTTACTGCAAGTGAGGGCAACATACAAAGTGGGTCAAGGCAATCATATTCGATTGCATAGCCATAACGCATAATTACTGCATTTTCTAATCCCTTTATACTATGCACCATTTTTTCTTGTATATCATAAGGCATTGAAGTAGAGATACCTTGCAAATACATTTCTTCTGTATCTTCACCTTCGGGTTCTACAAAAACCTGATGTCTTTCTTTATCACGGAATCGCATTAATTTGGTTTCTATAGAAGGGCAATATCTAGGACCTGTACCTGCTATACTTCCGTTATACAATGGGCTTCTGTCGATACTATCAAGAATATACTTATGCGTTATTGCATTGGTATAAGTTAGATAACATTTATAATCATTGCGAACTGTAAAATCCGTATCTTCGCTAAATGGATATAGCTGTTCATCTCCAATTTGTTCTGTCATTTCATCAAAATTTAGACTACTTTTTAGTACTCTCGGTGGCGTACCTGTCTTAAATCTTACTATTGGCAAACCTAATTTTTGCAAACTTGCTGTAAGTTTTTCTGCCCTTTGAAATCCACTAGGTCCACTTTTTCTTATATAATCACCAATGATAATACGACTAGATAAATAAACTCCTGTAGTTAGTACAACTGCGTTTGTTTTTATAAGTTGCTTGCCTATTTCCATAACAACGCCTGTTACTTTTCCATCGGTTACTTCGATATCAATAACTTCATCTTCAAGCAAAGTAAGATTGGGCTGACGCTCCAATTCTAATTTCATTAGTCTATGATATTTTTCTTTATCTACTTGATTTCTAAGAGAATGAACCGCTGGTCCGTTTGCTAGGTTTAACATTCTGGTTTGGATAGTAGCTTTATCCGCAACAATCCCCATAAGACCGCCCATTGCATCTATTTCTTTTACCAAATGCCCTTTTGCTGTTCCGCCTATGTTGGGATTACACGCCATAAAACCAATAGAATTTAGGCTTATAGTTGCTAGCAAAATAGAGTGACCTTTTCTAGCTAAAGCTAGTCCTGCCTCTATTCCTGCGTGTCCCGCACCTACAACTACTGCCTCGTAAAATTTTGTCATATTATTTTTCCACCACTACTGTTATTGGACCATCACTAAATAGTTCCATTTCCATATGCTCCCCAAATTTTCCCGTGCCTACCTTTACGCTTTCTTTTATTTTGCTTACAAAATAATCGTACATAGGCTCACTAATTTCTCTATTTGCCGCTTTTGCAAAATTCGGTCTATAACCGTGAGCACAATCCGCATACAAAGTAAAATTACTAACAACTAAGGCTTCGCCACCTATATCTAGTAAGGATAAATTTAGTTTGCCATTGTCATCGGGAAATATTCGCATTTTTACTATTCTGTTTGCTACCCAATCCATAGTTTTTTGCGTGTCTTCTTCAATAAAACCACATAAAATAAGCAGTCCTTTTTTGCTTTCTCCTACTACTTTATTATCGACAAAAACTTTGCCACTTTTTATCCTTTGTACTACGCATTTCATCTTTTTATTTTCCTACACAAAAAGCACTAAAAACTTGCTCAATAACACTTTCTGTTGCTTCCTTTCCTGTGATTTCACATAAATTATTTAACGCACTTTTTATATCAAGCACAACACATTCTGATGGCATAATTTCATAATTGTTTTTTGCTTCTATAAGATTTTGATAACAACTTTGTAAAGCAAAAATTTGTCTTTCATTAGTGATTATAGGTTGGCTATACAAATTTTGTTTGCCCGCTAATTCCATAATTTTTTTATCGAGTAAATTTATGTTTTCACCCGTTATTACGCTTATTTTTATGCCTTCTTTATCTACCTTTTTAATATCATTTTTATTGCTAATTACAATTACTTTTTTGCCTACTAGCAATTTATCTATTTTTCTTTCTTCAATTTCATTTTGTATACTACTATCTTTTACATTAATAACAATATCCGCTCCAAGTATAACTTGCTTTGACCTTTCTATTCCGATACTTTCGATTTTATTTACATCGTCATCTCTTATCCCTGCTGTATCTAAAAAGTTAAGCCTAATTCCTTCCATTTCTATACTTTCGCTTACAACATCACGAGTTGTACCTGCAAATTCTGTTACTATCGCCCTATCTTGTTTTATTAGCGTATTTAGTAAACTGCTTTTGCCTGCGTTTGGCACACCAACAATAGCTATATTAACGCCATCTTTCATATTTTTAGCTAGTTTGCTAGCAGCCAATTTTTCCGATAAAATATTGATTGCATTTTCTATATTTTTGTATGCTATAGGTTTTGTTTGTTCTTCTAATTCTTCCGGATAATCCATCTTAACTTCTAGCATTGCTACTGTTTTTATAAGCAAATCTTCCAGCATATTAATGCTTTTACTGACCTCGCCACTAAGTAACCTATAAGCGTTATTTATTTCGCTTTCGGTAGTAGCGTTTATCATTTCCAATACACCTTCGGCTTCTTGCAAGGTAAGTTTGTCATTTAGAAAAGCTCTCTTCGTAAATTCCCCTGCTTGTGCAGGTCTTGCTCCATTTTCCCTTACTAATCTAACAATTGCATTTGCTATACCTTTTCCACCGTGACATTGTATCTCTACAACATCTTCTCCAGTATAAGATTTAGGCGCTTTGTAAAACACACAAAACGCCTTTTCTTTAAATAATTCACCTTTTATTGTCCCTAAATACATATAGTTAGATATAACGCTTTCCGTTAAATTTTTGCTAGTAAATATTTGTTTTGCAATAGCAAAACTATCTTCACCGCTTATTCTAACTATATTTACACCTGCACTTGTGGCAAGTGATGTAGAGATTGCAACAATTGTATCACTCATTTTTTATTAAAATTTTCTCTTGTCGTAACCAAAGCTCTTAGTTCTTGTTGGTCCTTTTTTCTTGAATTCTGTCGAACTACCATAATTGATTTGTTCTACATTCGGCACAACTATAATATGTCTAAATTTTCCTTCGCCCTCACTTCTTGTTGTAGCTTCTTCGCTATCTTGCAAAGCTGAGTGGATAATTCTTCTTTCGTAAGAATTCATAGGTTCTAATTCTACTTCTTTTTTAGTGTTAAAAGCTTGATGAGATAATTTATTAGCCAACGAAATAAGCGTTCTTATTCTTCTTTCTCTATAAAAATCCGCATCTACACTTACTCTTGTATACTCTTCATAAGAATTTTCTTTATTAACAATTTGGTTCATAAGGTATTGCAAAGCATCTAATGTTTCGCCCCTATGTCCAATAATTTGACTTGCTTTTTCGCCATTAATATAATAACAAATTTCTCCCTCTTTAATCTTTTCTTCAATACTTAAATTTAGGTTCATATTAGATATTATACCTTCCAAAATTTGCAAATTTGCACTTTTTTCTTGGTCCATATTTTCTATTTTAACTCCTTTCTATTTATTTTTAGAAAGCACTATAATTGTGATTTATTTCACAGTTGTACTTAACATTTTTTCTTTTTCAATAGCATCTTTTCTTTTTGCAACAATATTAAATCCTAAATTAAACAATGTAGTTAGTGCTGCATTAACAACCATATACAAAGTAAACGCCGCTGAATACATGACCGCAAATACGAGCATCATAACCGGCATCATATATTGCATAAGCTTTTGTTGTGATTTTTGAGCTTTTTGTTGTTCTTCAGTTTGTCCCATCATTGCTGGTTGTTCTGGCATTTTATTTAGTTTCATACTAGCAATATTAATAAGGAATGCTACAATAGGCAACATTAAAAATCCGTTCCATTGCCCGCTATATTTATCCATTAGTGGACTCATAACCCTATCATATTTACCAGGGTCAACATCAATTTTACTTCTAGAATTTGAAAAATCAGCAGCACTAGGGATTACACTTTTCCAAGTATCCGCAACAAATATATTTTTGGTAAAGAAAAATTTCTCCAACTTTTCATTATCCAAAACTGCTTGTTCTCCACTTTTTCTTGCTGAATCAATTATACTTTGTTCTGTTGTTCCTTCTAAAAGTGGTTTGTATGTGATTATTCCGTTTGTTTCTATTTCCTCACAAGTTCCATCTTCTACTAAACTTTCATATTCCAAACTAACAGCTGTATCATAAACTTTTTCAAGTCTTTGGTACTCTGTTTGTTGTTGCATTCCTACTGCACTATTAAATCCAGCAAAAACTATAAAGAATACTGCCATAGTAATTATCATAGGCAAACAAGAACTAAGAGTGCTATATCCATATTTTTTATGAACTGCTCTTTGTTTTTGCATAAGCAATTCTTTATTTGCACCACATTGTTTAGTTACTTTGTCTAATTCAGGTTTCATTTCTTCCATTTTTTTGGCATTTTTTCTAGTAACAACTTTTTGCCAAACATCTAAAGGACTAACGATAACCTTCAAAAATAGAGTAAATATGATAACAGTTACACTAAAAGCACCTACTAAAGTCCAATTTGACGACCAAGTAGCCACCCATTCGTATAAATTATTATACATAAGTTTGCCAATAGCATCACCAATTGCACTACCTAGTAATGTTATAACGTCCATTTTGCATTTCCTCTCAAATTTTCTTTTACTGGATCAAACCCGCCTTTTGCGAGTGGGTTGCATCTAAGTATTCTCAAAATGCCCATTATGATACCTCTAAAAACGCCATATTTTTGTATGGAATCATTAGTATACATTGAGCAAGTAGGGGTATAAATACAACTTCTACCTAAGATTGGGGAAATATTTGTTTTGTAAAAAAATAATAAATTTTGACAAATTTTTTTCAATTTTTACTTTCCTTTAATACTCCACTTTTTTCCAGTAGATTGACCAAACTTTCATTTATTTGAGTATAACTAGCATCTTTACATTGACTTCGTGCCACAACTACAAAATTAAATTCTTGTTTGATACTTGGTATAAGTAAGCGAAAACTCTCACTAATTCTTCTCTTTACTTTACTTCGACAAACGCTATTTCCTACTTTTTTACCAACCGAAATCCCCACTTTAAGGTTTTTTGCAGGTACTTTGTATAAAATAAGCAAATCGGAAGTTTTGACATCTCTCTTGCGATAGATATATCGAAAACTTCCATTTAATGTCAATCTGTAAATTCTTTGCATTTATTAAAACTAGGCTGAAAGTCTAGCTCTTCCTTTTGCTCTTCTTCTCTTAATAACATTTCTACCATTATGGCTTGATTGTCTTATTCTAAATCCGTGCACCATGCTAGTTTGTCTTTTCTTTGGTTGATAAGTTCTTTTCATTTAATATATTCCTCTCTTTTTCAAAATTGTTTCGTATTATTTGCTTATGCCATTATTATTGACAATTAAGTTGATTATTTATAATAAAATAAGCTTTATAATTATATTATACAAACTATATATTGTCAACCGATTTATACTCTCTTAATAAGTTTTCCACATTAATTGTTTGTACACTTGTCTAATTATTATATAATTTTTACTTTTTTACTTGGTTTTTCCTATAAACCATAAGAAAAAATAAATTTATTTTTGTACAGTTTTTTGCAATTTTGTCTTTTTTCAATTTATTACGCTTTTCGCAAATATGTTTCACGTGGAACGTTGTATAAATCTTTGGGAAGACTTTTTTGTAAATTTTTACTATACTTTTTTATATCGTTTTTTTATAGTTTTTTCACTTTATATCTAAAATTATACATCTTTTATTATTTGTTAATTAATAATACTTTTTCTTTCAAATTCTTTTGTATGTGCCTAGAACTCATGTTTTTAGCAAACTTTACTCGAACCATTAGGTTAAAAACTCCAGAATTTCGCAAATTTTTGATGATTTTCTTTCTATGAATACTGATCGCTTTTTTATAAGGAATTAGGTAATATCCATAATATGGGGTATTGGAAGTAAGTTTATCAAATATTAGTATTTTATCTATATAATATTCTTTACTGGCTTCATATACTAAAGTTTGCCACATCTGACTCATACCAACTGCCCTGTTTAGATAATTTTTCGTATTATATATATCATTTTCTTTTTCTACTGAAAAAACTCCATCTACGTTCGTACCGAAAATTCTTCTTATATAATTTTTAACTTTTCTACAAGTGTTTTGATTACTTAAATTAAAATATACGAATTTGTCATTATCTTTTGTTTCATAAATTCGCTCTTTTTGATTATTCGTGATAAAATCTTCATCAACAAATTCTGATATATAATCATCTTTTATTGATATTTTTGGCATTATTTTTACTATTATTTTTATACCGCTTTTTCTATATTTTTCCTCAAATTTGAAAAGTTCCCAAAATGGAATATAATCATTATTTAGAATAATTGCCGAAATTTTTTCTTTACTTAAATTCGCTTTTTTTATCCTTTCATTTACATTTTCTATTCTGCATTCAATTACTTTTCCCTCATTAATTTTAGTAATGTTTTCAAAATTAGCTTTTAGCTTATCGTGTATGTTTTGCAAGTCATTACCAAATACAATATTTATATTGAAATAATAAGCGTTTTTGATATAAAAATCCATTCTTTTTGTGAATTTTGCCCGCCATTCAAAGCTTCCTATCACGCTAAAAAAGTACTTCTTTTTCTTAATAAAAGTCAATATTTTGTCATTAATTGAATGTTTTTTTTGATTTTCTAAATATTCATTTGAGAAAAATTCTCTATTATTACAGTTCTCATATTTATTCAGACCTAAGCCTCTTATCCTTCCCGAACTATTATTAAGTTCGGTCTTAAGAATTGGATACTTATTAGTATTTTTTATCTCTATTTTAAGAAGTTCGCCTGTCTGTTTTATTCGTAAATTTAAATGATAAATTTGATTGTAAAAATTTATATAATAGTCATTATATCCTATTTTTTTTACTTCAAATTTTTGAAGTGGTATCTCTTTTTCTGCATTCCCTTTTTTTAGTATTATGCTAATAAGTGGACTTTTTTTAGTATGCTTAAACAACAGAAATTCATTATGATAAAACGATATTTCGTTTTCATTTTGTTGGAAATAAATATCATTTTTTTCTTCGTTTTTTTTAATTTCTGTTGTTTTTTCTACATACATTATTTTCTCTTTATTGCCTTTTCTACTGCATCTACTATATCTTCTACAGCTAGATGAAATGCTTTTTCTAGGTAATCCATTTTACCTACTTCACCAAATTTGTCTCTTACTCCGACCATTTGTACAGGAATTGGATAATTTTCTATTAAATATCCACTTACTGCACTTCCTAATCCATTAATTACACTATGGTTTTCGCAAGTTACTAAGCAACCACTTAACTTAGCTAGTTCTAATACCTTTTCATTATCTAAAGGCTTCCAGGTAGCCGTATTTGTTACGCCTACATTAAGTCCTTTAGCTTTTAGTATCTCGCTTGCTTGTAGTGCTTTACTTACTTCTATTCCTGATGCTAGTATGTTACAATCTGTACCTTCGCTTATAGTTTTTGCTTTATAAATATCAAAAACTTCTCCTTCATTATATACCTTTTCGCAATTTTTACGGAATAATCTTATATAAACTGGACCTTTATGTGCTACTATTTGTGGCATAAGTGCTTCAAATTGAACTTGGTCTGTAGGCTCTACACAAAGCATAGTAGGAACATTACGCATCAATCCCATATCCTCAAAAGGCATATGAGTACCACCGTTTAGTTCAGCAGCAATTCCTGGGTCACTTCCAACTATTTTTACATTTTGTCTTGCATAAGCAACGCTTATAAATACTTGGTCATAGCATCTTCTTGAAGTAAATGTACCAAAACTTGCACAAAATGGTATTTTGCCGTAGCTTGCCATTCCTGCAGCAACGCCTATCATATTTGATTCCGCAATACCTACATCAAAAAATCTTTCCGGATAAACACTTTGGAATTTTTTTGTTTTGTGGGCAGCTGCTAAATCTGCTTCAAATACTAATATATTTTCGTTTTCTTTTCCTAATCTAATAAGTTCATCTACATAAACTTCTCTTAATTCTTTATTATCTAACATTATTTAGCCTCCTTTCCGCAAAAGCATTTCCATTCTTCTTCAGTTACGGCAAAGTTATGATTTCCTAATTTTTTATCTTCTGCTACTTTCCAACCACAGCCTTTTATGGTATCCATAACTATTAAATTGCATTTTTCTTTTTGATTATAACAATTATCAATTGCTTTGCAAAGTGATTCGATATCATTACCTTTTACTCTTTGTGCGTATAAATGAAAATCTTCGCCTTTTTTATCGAATGGCTCTATACTATTTAGATTATCAGTATAATCGTCTATTTGCATTTTATTATTATCTTGTATAATAATTAGATTGTCAAGTTTTTTGTTCCCTGCAAGCATCATAGCTTCATAAATTTGTCCTTCTTGACTTTCTCCATCACCAATTATACAAAAAATCTTGTTATCAATTTTGTCTAATTTGCTAGCTAAAGCCATTCCTACTGCACAACTAAGCCCTTGTCCTAAACTGCCTGCTGTCATATCAATACCAACAGTTTTATTCATATCACAATGGCTTGGTAAACAAGTACCAGGTTTATTAAGGGTTTTAATTAACTCCATATCAAAATAACCTTTCATTGCCAATGTAGAATATAAAGCCGGACCTGCGTGACCTTTACTAATAACAAGTCTATCTCTGTCGGCTTTTTTAGGGTCTTTTGGGTCAATATTCATATATTTATAATATAATACACTTAATAAATCACAAATACTTAATGCCCCACCAAAATGGCCTACACCAATTCGGCCTATCATTTCTACAGTTATTTTTCTAATTTCATTAGCTTTTTCTTGTAAAAATAAAATTTCCTTCTTTTCCATCATAAATACTTCCTTTTTATTTATTTTTTTTGTTAAGACTTATTAGCCAATAAGTCTTAACGGTAAAATTACACATTTATAGTCTTCACTATCTGTTCTCTTAATTAATATAGGTTTAACTGATTTTTCTATTTCAATTCTTAAATAATCTTCTTTAATACGGTTTACTGCATCGGTTAAAAATCTACTATTTATACCAAATTTAATTTTTTCTCCTGTTGCTTTACAATCCATACTTTCATCAATTCTACCTTTTTCTGATTCGCTTGCTATATAGAATTTATTATCTTCAATTGTAATAGTTATTTTATTAAAAGCTAAATCTTTACTAATTATATTTACTCTAGATAAACAATTAATTAAATTATCTTTTTTAATAATTACTTCATTATTAATTACATTTGGTAAATTATTTCTATAATTATAAAATTCACCTTCTACAGTAGTAGTTCTTATTTTTGTATGTCCTAAATCAATAACTACCATATTATTGGCTTTACTAATAATTATTTCATCATCGCTATCAGTTAAAATTTTACTAATTTCACTAATTATTTTTCCTAAAACAATGAATTTTAGCTCGCCTTTCTTTTCAATAATATCTTTTTGTGCAATAGCTACTCTATATCCATCTAAGCATACTGCTTCAATTTGATTATCAATTACTTCCATATTACAAGACTTTAGTAATAATCTAGAATCATTCATACTTGCACAAAAAATTACTTTTTCTATAAGGTCTTTATATTCTCTTTCTTTAATAATTATACTTGTTTCATTATTATAATCTCCTAAAGCAGGAAAATTATCTACTTCCAAATAGGCAATTTCTGTTTTGCTATTATCAAATTTTATTATTATTTTGTTATTATCACCTTTTTCTATCTCTATAGTACTAAGTCCGCCAAGCTTATTGGTATATTCATTAAATAATTTTCCGTTTACAACTACTTCGCCTTCTAAAAATACTTCTGCTTTTATTGTTTTCTCAATAAATAACTCTTGGTTATAAGCACTTAAAATAACTTTATCTTCTTTTGCTTTTATTTTAATACCCTCTAAAATAGGTATATTTTTATTCACTGCCAATGCTTTACTAACTACATTAGTAGCATTTGCTAAGTCCATACCGTTGCAATAAAATTTCATAGTAAAAAACCTCCTCGTCTTATAAATATATTTAATATTATTTATACCTATTATAATAATAGGCTGTGTTTATATGTTGATAACTTCAATTTTTGATAATTAATTGGGATATTAATAATAAAAACCCCAATTAAGTGACTTGTTTTATGTTAGTAATTTGTAGTAAGTTGTAAACAATTTACAAACAATTTACAAAATCTTTCCACAAAGTTTAGATATTAAGCATATTTCTAATATCCTTAATAACTACATTTATTTTACTTCCTTCTATGCTATTTCTTACCTTGTCACAATTATAAATTACGGTAGAATGGTCTCTACCTCCAAAAATTTGTCCAATATTTATTAGTGGCATTGTAAGTAATTCACGAATTAAATACATAGAAATCATTCTAGCTTCAGCAATTTCTTTTGTTCTTTTTTTGCCAATTATATCATTCTTACTAATTCTATAATAAGAACATACAGATTCTATTATTTTATTACTATCTATATTATTACCAGAATCATTTTCATTAAGTTTTAGAGCCTCTTTAGCAATTTCTAAAGTAGGTACCTTATTAATAAGTTTTGAATACATAATAATTTTTATTAATGCACCTTCTAACTCTCTTATATTTGTATTTATTTTTTCAGCAAGATAATAAATAATATCTTCGCTAAGATTTATATTTTCTTTTTCCATTTTTTTCATAATGATAGCTATTCTTGTATCAATATCAGGTGTATAAATATCTGTCATTAAACCACCTTCAAAACGGGTACGCAAACGGTCTTCTATATCATTGATTTCTTTAGGTGGTCTATCACTAGATAAAATAATATGTTTGCCTTGCATATATAGAGAATTAAAAATAATAAACATTATTTCTTGCAAGCCACCTTTTTTTTGAAGATATTGTATATCATCAATCATAAGGACATCTACGTTTGTATATTTTTCACGAAAATCACGATAAGCATTTTTATCAGAAGAATATTTATTTAATGAATTAAAATAATCATTAGTAAGAGTAGATGATGCTACATACATAATTTTTACATCAGGACTATTTTCAGAAATATAATTGCCAATTGATTGTAGTAGATGAGTTTTGCCAAGTCCAACCCCACCATAAATGTAAAGTGGATTAAGTGATAATAGATTATCATCATAATTTGGATTTTCAGCGATAAGCTTTGCACTATGGTAAGCTAATTTGTTACTTTCCCCAACTACAAAATTTTCAAATGTATATTTTGCTCTAAATTGCCCTATCATATTTTGTTTTGGTTGTTTATTAATAATTTTAGTAACTTCATCTAAAGAAGTTTCTTCTTCTACAAAAAAATGTTTTTCATCTTCAGTAATAAGAACAATATCGGAAAAATTATAACCCAAAACATTAACACAATATTTTATGTCTTCCATATAATTTTTTTCGATGGATTCTCTTGTGTGCTTATTGCTTACAAGTAAAATAAGTTCGTTATTTTTTATAGTAATAGGCTGTAATCCATTAATCCACACAAAAAAAGCAGCTGCAGACATTTTGTTGCTTAATTCTTTAGTTATTTTTTCCCATATTTCAGTACATTTTTCCATAGTATAAATATTATATCATATTACAATGCTAATATCAATAATTAAAACCAAAAAAAATAACTAAATATTGATATTATTTATATATAAATTAAAAAAACACGACAAATAGTTAAATTTTGTTTGACAAATGAAAAGTGTTGTTATATCATTAATAAGCTATTAGTATAGAATTATTTTGTAAGATTAGCCCCCTACAATGTGAAACTAGCTAAGATTATAACAAAATAACGGAGGTTTTTTACCATGAAATCATATATGGCAAAAGCTGGCGAAGTAAAGAGAGAATGGTATGTCGTTGATGGAACGGGTATGCCTTTAGGAAGACTTGCTTCTCAAGTAGCCAGCATATTAAGAGGAAAGAATAAGCCTACTTTTACCCCAAATGTGGATACAGGTGATTATGTAATAATAATCAATACTGATAAAGTAGTACTTACAGGAAACAAGTTGCAAAACAAATTCTATCGTTATCATACAGGTTTTATCGGTGGTTTGAAAGAAACTAGATATGACAAATTAATGGCAGAAAAAAGTGATTTTGCAGTAACCAAAGCTGTTAAGGGTATGTTGCCTAAAAACTCAATAGGTAAACAAATGGTTAGTAAAATGTTTGTTTATAAAGGTGCAGAACATAACCAACAAGCCCAACAACCTAAAATTTTAGAGTTAAAGAAGTAGAGGTGAAAATATGGCAAAAAAAGTAATCAAAAAAATTCAATATTGGGGCGTAGGAAGAAGAAAAAAATCAGTAGCTAGAGTAAGACTTGTTCCAAGCGACAAAAAAGAATTTATAGTTAATAAGAAACCTATGAACGAATATTTTTGTTCTGATGCACAAAAATATGTTGCAAACCAAGCAGTAGAATTATTGAACATTGCTGACAAATACGATATATTTGTAAATGTAAATGGTGGTGGTTTATCTGGTCAAGCCGGAGCAATTAGACACGGTATTGCCAGAGCTTTATGCGAAGCTGATCTTGCAAATAGACCATCTCTTAAGAAAGCTGGATTCCTAACAAGAGATCCAAGAATGAAAGAGAGAAAGAAATACGGACTTAAGAAAGCACGTAAAGCTCCTCAATTCAGTAAGAGATAATCTTAAAAAAATTAAGAACAAAAAAAAGAGTTGGTTTTCATATCCAACTCTTTTTTTTTGTTATTTTATATATTAATTATTAAAAAAATAGAAAAAGGTAATACTATTATTTGGAAAATAAATAAAAAAACACAGAATAAAAATTTTTTATGTAAAAAATAGTTTTTTAATAATAAAAAGTATGGAAAAACTGTTGACATTAATACGACTTTGTATTATCATATAAAAGCGTTATCAAAACGCAGTGTACCTTAATAGTAATAATAGAAAGGTTTATAAAATTAAATCAAGTTAATTTTTTTGAGTAAAAAAAAATATAAAACTTAACAAACTTTTAAACATCTAAAAATAAAAGTCAGAAAGTTTTAGTCAAGATTAAACTTAAGAGTTTGATCCTGGCTCAGAACGAACGCTGGCGGCATGCCTAATACATGCAAGTCGAACGGAGATAGCAATATCTTAGTGGCGAACGGGTGAGTAACACGTGAGTAATCTACCTTATACAACGGGATAACAGTTGGAAACGACTGCTAATACCGTATAAGACCACACCAAGGAATCTTGGAGGGGTCAAAGCGATTCAGCGGTATAAGATGGGCTCGCGTCCAATTAGCTAGTTGGTGGGGTAATGGCCCACCAAGGCAACGATTGGTAGCCGACTTGAGAGAGTGATCGGCCACACTGGAACTGAGACACGGTCCAGACTCCTACGGGAGGCAGCAGTAGGGAATATTGGGCAATGGAGGAAACTCTTACCCAGCAATGCCGCGTGAGTGATGAAGGCCTTATGGGTTGTAAAGCTCTTTAATTGGGGACGAAAAAAATGACGGTACCCAAAGAATAAGCCCCGGCTAACTATGTGCCAGCAGCCGCGGTAATACATAGGGGGCAAGCGTTGTTCGGAATGACTGGGCGTAAAGGGTGTGTAGGCGGTTTATCAAGTTAGAAGTGTAATACCTAGGGCTTAACTCAGGTGCTGCTTCTAAAACTGATAGACTTGAGTGTAGGAGAGGATGATGGAATTCCTAGTGTAGCGGTGGAATGCATAGATATTAGGAGGAACACCAGAGGCGAAAGCGATCATCTGGACTACAACTGACGCTGAGGCACGAAAGCATGGGGAGCAAACAGGATTAGATACCCTGGTAGTCCATGCCGTAAACGATGAATACTAGATGTGGGGGGTATCGACTCCCTCCGTATCGTAGCTAACGCAATAAGTATTCCGCCTGGGGAGTACGGCCGCAAGGTTGAAACTCAAAGGAATTGACGGGGACCCGCACAAGCAGCGGAGCATGTGGTTTAATTCGAAGCAACGCGAA
>JBAXZI010000002.1:0-79930 GCA_041670385.1 Clostridia bacterium
TAAAATAACAATTTAAAATATAATATTAAAAAAAGCTATTCTCCTATGGATAAAACATAGGAGAATTTCTTTTAATGCAGTAAATTTAGTATTAATAAAACACAATTAATGTAAAAATTTAATAAGATATAATGTATAGATGTTCTACATAGGAGGAAAAAATTATGAATCAAAATTATGATTATTTTAATAAAAAAAACGATTTAGAATGTGGTCGTTGTAAACCTTGTCCAATATGTATTCCTGGTCCAATGGGACCACAAGGGCTACAAGGTTTAATCGGGCCAACTGGCCCAACCGGACCAATAGGTCCAACAGGTTCAATAGGTCCAATGGGTCCGACAGGTCCACAAGGTTGTAAAGGTGATCAAGGGTTACAAGGGCCAAAAGGTGACCAAGGCTTACAAGGAGTAAAAGGTGATAAGGGCGATAACGGTATGCAAGGGCTTCAAGGTGTACAAGGGACAAAAGGCGATGCCGGCCCACAAGGGTCACAAGGTCCAGCGGGACCTAAGGGAGATCCAGGTCCAAAAGGTGATCAAGGCTCTCAAGGAGCAAAAGGTGATACTGGAGATTTTGGACCACAAGGTATACAAGGTTTGCAAGGACCAAAAGGCGATCAAGGATTGCAAGGCGTTAAGGGCGATAGGGGTGATAACGGTATGCAAGGGCTTCAGGGTGTACAAGGTACAAAGGGTGATGCCGGACCACAGGGACCAGAAGGTCCAGCAGGGCCTAAGGGCGATCCGGGGTGTTGTTGTGGACAGCCAGGCCCAGCAGGTGCTCAAGGTGCAACAGGTTCTACAGGTAGCCAAGGAGAACAAGGACCAGAAGGTAAAGCAGGAGGTTGTGCTTGTCCGTGTGAAATTACATTTGGTAAATTATCAAGGTTTTTATTAGAAAATAATTACGAATTTAAGCTTACAACTAACGACCCTAATGATGTAATTTATGATAGTACAACAGCAACGCCTGCTGAATTATATAATACATGGGCGTTACAATTTGTTGATGAGAATGTAATACCACTTTGTAGTATAGAAGCTATTTATATATCTTTAGACACCGAAAACGAGAGAACAACATTCTTAAGTTTTATGGAAACAGTATTGGGTGGAACATTAAGTTGTTGTCATGACTGTGAACCTTGCGAAGGGTGTCCAGCAACAGTTGTTGTAGATGAATATAACAGTATTGTAACAATGCCCGAAACCTGTAATTATGAATATATTTTGAAAGCTGAATGTGGTTGTTTAACGAAAACTTGTGCAACTTACGGTGAAAGAATTAGTCTATGCCAATTTGAAAACTGCAAAGGCGAAAAACTTCGTAATATTATCGATAGAAAAAAAGATGATGGTAAAGCTATTAGTAATATAACAACGCAAAAAGATAGTATATTTGCAACAGATGAAGCAAAAGTTATTGGACCTACAGGACTTGCAAGTGTTGCTATTTCTTATGATGAAGATAGTTTGTATAAGGTAGCTATTGTATGTTTAGAAAGTGCAAATAAGATTATTTTTATAGACGCAATTTAATTATCAATAAAAAATTAAAAACTGTCCTTAATAATAAATTGAGGGCAGTTTTTATGTTAATTCGATAGTACAATTATTATCAGAATAAGAATTTGGTTTTATCAAACTATCCAAAAATAATTTGGCAATATCAAAATTTTGTCCGTTGCTATTTAATTTATTATTAGCAATTCTTAGGAATAACCGAAAACGCTTAAACAACTTTTCTAAAAAAACATACTCAAAACTATCCGTATTATAATAATTGTCGCCTTCTAAAAATCCGTGTAAGATTGGTTCTAAGAAATCTACTAGTCTGATTTTTTTGCGAAGTTTATCTATTTTTATAAATAAAAATATTCCTATAGTCCGTAATTTCAGTTTTTTAAGTAATGGTTGTAAGGTATGAGAAATAAGCCAATGTCGTAATTTGGAATGTTGTTTTATTAGATAAGGGTATTTATAATCGGATTCTTTTCTAAGTTTACCGAAATCGTCCAAACCAATTTTTGTTAGATTATTTTGTATCATATTTCTAAATTGATTATCTAGATATTTTGTATCTACTAATTGCCCATTAAATTCACAAGGTGTCATAGGAATTGATCCAATTATTGCTTTGTCCTCGACTAAAGTAATTTTTCTATACATAGCAGGATAACCGATTAGGGTTGAGGTACAAACATCAACTAAAGTATTGCCTTTTTCGCTAGTAAACAAATTCACACTTTGTATGTGCAAATGTCCTGTAAAAACTATTTTTATGCCCATATCGGCAAGTTGCGATGCAGTATAACGCCAATTAGAAACCTTTGATTCTTTGAATAGTTCAAAAATAGGTTTATTAGGTATAATTGGGTAATGGCAAATAGCAAAAACCTTTTTATTAGCTTTTTTAGCAAGATTATTTTGTGTTTTTATCCAATTTAACAAGTTTTCCGTAATTTCGCCATATTCACTTTCAAAATCACATAAAATAGCTATCATACGATATTCATCATTAATATCGGCAGAATAAGAAGTGGTATTTGGTTCTATAGAAATAGCATCGCTTATACCAAAATCCTTATAAAAGTCTAATAGTATACTTTTATTTGTAGGTTCGGTATAATGCCAAGAATCATTATTAAATTCACGAGCATTTTTATCAAAATCGTGACCTGCGGGAATTAAAAACACTTTTTTATTTGCTTTTTTCAATTCATATAATTTATCTCTAAATAAATTATGCGAGGACATAAGTCCAAATTGCGTCAAGTCGCCAGGAATAATAATAGTATCGATTGAGTCATCATTTTTTATTGTGTCTAAAGTGGCATCACAAATAGCACCATTTTCTATGCAACATTTTTGTTCTTTTTCCATAAATGTAGTGTATGCAAGCCCCATTTTGAAGTTTTTAGGCTTGTAATAATGAGTATCAGCGATTAAATAAAATTTTAGCATTTATTTTTCCTTATAAGATTGTAATGCTTATATGGTAATTGATAAGGGAGGTTTTGTCAATTGTATAAGGAACAGAAGCAATTTCGTATCTAGTTTATAATAAAATTCTTCCATTATTTTCTAGCTTATGATATAATCAAAATAATAAATATTAATTATGAGGTAATTATGGAAAAAATAGAATTAGAAGAAGCGAAAAGAATACTAATTGAAGATTTAGATGAAGTAGACAGATTTTGTATAGAAAATGGACTAAGGTATTATTTGTCAGGCGGGACTTTATTAGGCGCAGTAAGGCATAAAGGGTTTATACCTTGGGATGATGATGTTGATATAATGATGCCCAGACCTGATTATGAAAAATTTATTGAGTTATATAAAGATAACGATAAATTTAGTTTGTATTCTACAGAACGAAATAGTGAATATCTTTACACTTATCCTAAATTATGCAAAAACAAAACCATTTTAAATGAAAAAGGTGGTAATGCAGGATTACAATTGGGAATTTATGTAGATATATTTCCAATAGATGGTTTAGGCGATGATATGTCTAAAGCAAAAAAAGTACTTAAAAAAATAAGGATACCACAAATATTTAATCTTGGTTTGTTGGTTGATAAAAATAGAGATTATGTAAGTTTTGTTAAAAATTTGGAAGTAGGGATATGTTATGTTATTGCCAAATTAATTGGCGGACACAAATTTCTATATAAGAGAATTACCAAAATAGCAACTAAATATAATTATGAAGATAGCATATTAGTAGGTACATTCATAGATTTTATGGACGGTAATAGAATTTTCAATAAGGAAATTTTTGCAAAAGCAGTAAAATTGCCATTTGGTGAAAAAGAGTATTGTGTACCAGTAGGCTATGACGAGTTTTTAACATTATATTTTGGCGATTATATGAAATTGCCACCAGAGGAAGATAGAGAAGTACACGGATATGATGCTTATCATATAGGTGACAAAGAATAATGAATATTGCACTAATATTATCAAGTGGAGTAGGGAGTAGGGTAGGTGCGAATATCCCTAAACAATATTTAATGATAAATAATAAGGAAGTTATTTCTTATGTAATTGATACTGTAAAGGCTACTAAAAAAATTGATAAAATAATAATTGTAGCAACGCCACCTTATACCGATATTATAAAAGAAAAGTACAATATGGAAACCACCGAAGGTGGTAATACAAGGAACGAATCTTTTAGAAAAGGTGTGGATTATATCAAAAAGAACTACAGTTGTGATAGATTATTAGTAGTTGATGCGGTTAGACCATTCCTTACTAGTGATTATTTGGATAGTTTGGTATCTAGAATAGAAGAAGGTTACGATATATCCGTAACTACAAGTAAAATTACGAACAGTTTATGTTCTAAAGACTTCCATATTTGCGATAGAGACAGATATTTTCTTACCGCTTCGCCTATGGGCTTTGAATTTAATATACTAGATAAATATCTTGATGGCAATTCTACCTTAGTAGAAGTACTACATATGATGCCTGAAAACTTAAAAATCTATTATGATTATAGTTTTAGGCGGAATTTTAAATTAACCTATCAAGAAGATTTAGATTTTTTTGAATTTTTGATAAATAAAGAAAAATAGAAAAATAATAAAATATTTACGACAAAAGGACTATTAAAATGATAGTCCTTTTGTTTTGTAATAATAATTTATATATTATTATTTATGAGAAATATCAGTTAATACTTTTTCGGCATTTTCTCTATAGTCCTTTCTTACAGCTAAATCGCCTAAGGCACAAACGCCGACTAGGTGTCCATTGTCGGTTATGCAAACTCTACGAATGTTATTTTTTGCCATAATTTCGGATACTTCATCTACACTTGTGCTGTTATTTACAGTTATACAATCGCTTGTCATAATTTCGGTAATTTTAGTTCCAGCATCTCGTTTGTTGCCATAGCCTCTTATTGCTAAATCTCTATCGGTTACTACGCCTAATAGTTGTCCATCAAATACTATTGGCATAAAACCTATATTGTGCTTTTTCATAAGCTGTGCTACAGTTGCTAAATCATTTATTGGTTCAACCGTTATTACATCATCGCTCATTATCTTTGTTATTTTCATAGTTATCTCCTTTTTCTTTTATTATGGCAATTTTGCAAGAAAGATAAACTACTAAATTTTTATTTTTATAAAATTTAATAAAAAAAGGACTATCTTTACGATAGCCCTTTAGAATTTTGATTATTTAAGCGGTTCAAATAAATCTTTATCGACCATACAAACAGGACAAGTGTCGGGCGGTGTGTCCCCAACGTGGATATATCCGCAAACGGTGCAAATGAATTTATTTTGCTTTTCTTGCTTTTCTGGTTTTTCTATAATAGGTTCTATTAATTGGAAATCTTGTTTGGTGTGTTTGCATATAGGGCAAACAATATCATCAGGCAATTCGCCTTTATGAATATAACCGCAAATATTACAAATATAAGATTTTTCACCATCTACAGCGGTAACTTTTGATTGTGGTTTAATGTGTTTTTGATAATAATCATAAGTAAGAGGGTCGATATCAAAAAAGCCCACTAGTTCGGTTGGTTTGCCAATAAATTGTGTATGAGTAGGGTAATCTACTGTTTCGGTTATGTCAAGTTCTAAGTATCCTACTACATTTTTTGTTGGGATAGAAAATCCATTTTTACTTGTTGTTGTTTCTACACCAACAAATTTATCATTATCAATGCCACTTCGGAATCCAAAGTTTTTAATTGTGTCAAAGGTTGTGCCAGTCGATAATATTGCTACTGCACATTTTTCATTTTTCAATAAAAATTTGTGAGAATAATTTTGTTTGTTTACAGTTATGCTATATGCTTCGGGATTACCGGTTTGTTGCATAAGTGTATTTATTATACAGCCATTTTGTTTGTCTTTATTACCGGTAATTAATACATACAAGCCATAACTTATCTTATAATTAATATTCATAACTAAACTCCTTTAAAGAAATTATTTGATATATTTATATTATGGATAAGGATTCAAAAAATGTCAAGACAATATTTTGTCGGATAATAATTTATAAAAAAATATAAATATTAAAATTTAATATTTATTTAAGTTATGGTATCTATATATTGTTATTTGGAAACCTAAAATAGAATATAGTAATTTATGGCTACCTAAAAAATTTAGGTAGCCATAAGATTTTTTTTATTTACTAAGAAGTTTTTTTAGATCATCATCAGGGTTGGTGATAGGTCCAATGTTATAATTTTTTACTAATATATCTAATACATTAGGAGATATAAATGCTGGTAGTGTAGGTCCTAGCAAAATATTTTTTATACCTAAGTGTAGTAGTGTTAGTAATATGCAAACTGCTTTTTGTTCGTACCAAGATATAACCATCGATAATGGTAGTTCATTAACTCCGCAATCAAATGCTTTAGCAAGCTCAAGAGCAACCACAATAGCACTGTAAGCGTCATTACATTGTCCCATATCCATCATTCGTGGCAAACCGCCTATTTCTCCGAGGTCTAAGTCATTGAAGCGGAATTTGCCGCAAGCAAGAGTTAGGATAATAGAATCTTTAGGAGATTTTTTTACAAACTCTGTATAATGATTTCTACCTACCTTTGCACCATCGCAACCGCCGACTAAGAAGAAATGTGAGATATCGCCTTTCTTAACTGCATCTACTACTTTATCAGCAACAGAAAGTACAGTTCCGTGTCCAAATCCTACAGTTAGTTCTTTACCACCGTTTATTCCAGTTAGTTGGGTATCTTCCTTGTATCCGCCAAGTTCTAATGATTTCTCAATTACTTGTGAAAAATCTTTATCATCGCCGATATGGACTATTTCTGGATAACTTACTACTTCAGTACTAAATACTCTATCAAAATAGCTTTCTTTAGGTGGCATCAAACAGTTAGTTGTAAACACAATAGGAGCAGGAACATTGTCAAATTCTTTTCTTTGATTTTGCCAAGCTGTGCCAAAATTACCTTTTAATTGTGGGTATTTTTTTAATTCTGGATAAGCGTGTGCAGGTAACATTTCGCCGTGAGTATAAACATTTATACCTTTTCCTTTTGTTTGTTCTAATAATTGTTTTAAGTCATATAGGTCGTGACCTGTAATTATGATAAATGGTCCTTTTTCTATTTTTAATGGTACTTTAGTAGGAACTGGAGTCCCGTAAGTTTCGGTGTTTGCTTTATCGAGTAATTCCATACATATTAGGTTTACTTCGCCTACTTCTAATACAATAGGTAAAAGTTCGGTTTGTCCCCAATCTTCTCCGATTGCATACATTGCTTTAAAGAAGAAATCTAATATTTTTTGATTTTTGTAACCCAAAACTTCAGCGTGATAAGCATAAGCAGCCATACCTCGTAGTCCAAAAAGTATTAATGATTTTAATGAGCGCACATCTACATTTGCTTGCCATATTTTTTGCATATTATAATCGACACTTTGACATTGACAATCACAGCAAGAGCAATTAGAACTTAATTTTGCTTTTTCTTTATGCACTTTATCAATAAGTATAGCAAGAGTTTCTTCATTAAAATTAACATTTGTTATTGTAGTAAATAAACCTTCTAACATAACTTTACTAGCACTAGGTGCTATAGGTTTGCTTATATTTGCTTTTGCAAGACTTATTAAAGCACCTGTAAGTTCATCTTGAAGTTTAGCTACTTCTGAAGTTTTTCCGCATACGCCCTTGCTAGCGGTACAGCCTGTACAACCTGCTGTTTGTTCGCATTGAAAACAAAACATTTGATTTTCCATTATATTTATATCCTCCTATTTTTTTGGTGCTGGAGCTTTAATAACAATTAGCTCCAAAGTGTTTTCGTTATGGTTTTGAGCATCCATTTTTGTATTGAAAGGAATAACAAGTATACTTCCCTCTTCGTAAGTTCTAAATTCGCCATCACTTAGTCGCAATGATAATGTGCCCTTAATAACTGTCATATATACAGTAGCATTCGTAAAATGCGTTGGCAAACTTTCATCTTTAAGTAATACCATATGCATATAATGGATATTCTCATCTTTAATTATTGCCCCAATCGTATGTTGGGTTCTATTTCCTAATGTAAAAATTTGTTCTATCATAATAAATCCTCCTATTCTATAATCTTGCCATTTGATGACAAAGTTATTACTTGCCAAGGAATAAATTTTCCGCTGGCTATTAATGCACGCTTAACGGCATTAGACATTCCGCCACAACAGGGCACTTCCATTTTTACTACTGTTACACTTTGTATATTATTATTTGCAATAATTGCTGTTAGTTTTTCGGTATAGTCGCCATCATCTAATTTGGTACAACCGATTAATGTTATTTTTCCCTTTATAAAATCTTTATGAAAATTTCCATAAGCAAAAGCGGTACAATCTGCTGCTATAAGTAATTTTGCATTTTCATAAAATGGTGCAGTAATTGGTGCAAGTTTTATTTGAATTGGCCATTGTCTAAGTTCTGATGGCACATCAACATTATTATTTGCATTATTTTTATTTTCACAATCAAGATTTTTAGGAGTTGTACTAGCGGAACAAGAAGAACAAGAGGTTGCTTCATTTTTAGCACTTACTGCCTTTTCATCATAAGCGGCTGCTTCTCTTTCTTCAAAACTTATTGCTCCTGTAGGGCAAGAGGGCAAACAATCGCCTAATCCATCACAATAATCATCTCGAATTAGTTTAGCTTTGCCATTAACCATAGCAATAGCTCCTTCGTGACAAGCGTTTGCACAAGCTCCACAGCCGTTACACTTTTCTTCATCTATTTTTATAATATTTCTTTTCATTTATTCCTCCTTGTAAATTTCATAAGTTATTATTGACTTTGTAACCTAATTATAATACAATTAAAAATACAAGTCGGTTGTTTTTACAACATAAAAGGAGAATTATGAATAAATATTTGCCAGTAATAGCAAATTCAATTTTATTTGATGGAATAAAGAACGATGAACTAGCAGGAATGTTGGTTTGCCTTAATGCGGTTACAAAAACCTTTGATAAAGGAGAATATGTATTTAGGTATGGCGAGGATATAAATAGAGTAGGACTAGTTATTTCGGGTAAAATACACATAGTTAGATTAGATTTTTGGGGTAATGAAACAATAATTTCCCAAATTACAAGCGGAGGTTTGTTTGGCGAAAGCTATGCAAGTTCTCAAGATATGACTATATATGCCGATGTCGTGGTGATAGAAAATAGTGAGATTATGTTTTTAGATATAAACAGAATCCTTACTACTTGTTCAGCAGCTTGTGTATATCACACAAAACTAATTAGAAATTTGGTATCGGTGCTTGCTAATAAAAACATTTTGTTAAAAGGTAAAATTGATAATATTTCACAAAGAACGACCAAAAGTAAGATACTGACTTATCTTTCGTCACAATCACAAAAGGCGAAATCTAATTCTTTTGAAATTCCTTTTAATCGGCAACAACTTGCGAACTATTTGTCAGTAGATAGAAGTGCTATGTCAAACGAATTATGTAAGTTGCGAGATGAAGGAATATTAAAATTTGAAAAAGAACATTTTGAATTATTATAAATTCATAACAAAACCTAGCAGTGAAAGCTAGGTTTTATTTTTATTTATTTTTATTTATGATTTGTTGATATTTCTCAAATACATTATCGACTATATCGTCCCAAGATTGGTATAAATCTTTTTTACAATTATTTTTGACTTCGTTATAAACTTCGGTATTGCTAAAAATATCAAGTATTTTATCTGCCCAAATATTAGGTTCATTTTCAGCGACAAAACCATTATGCCCGTCAATAACTTCTTCAGATGAAGAAGAATTTTTTACAACTAATAATGGTAAATCCATAGCCACACTTTCTTTAATAACTAATGGGCAACTATCAAATGTAGATGGGAAAACAAACAATTGAGAAGCTAAATAATAAGCACTTAACTTGTCTCTATTTGATATGTTACCTACAAAATAGACACAATCATCTAAATTAAGGTTGTGACTTTTTCTCATTAAATTACTTTTGTAATCGCCGTCGCCTATAATAATAAGTTTATAGTTTTCGCCCTTATCTTTCAAAATTTTCATAATATCAAAAAGCATTCCTATATTTTTGACAAGCACTAGGCGTCCTACAAAAAGTAGTATTTTATCATCTTTATTTAGACCTAATTTGTTGATTAATTTAGTTTTTTCTTCTAATACCTTGACACTATCGCTATCTTTGATATCGGTTCCGTTTCGCATAACTTCGCAAGGCAAATCGATATTATATTTTTCGTGCAAGCAAACTCTATTTCCATCACTAACTGCCCATAAGTAATCCATTTTTTTTATGGTACTAAGCAAAAAATTAAGTGCGAATTTTTGCAAAAATTTTGATTTTACGGCACGGTTTATTTCTTCGTGGTATCGAGTATGTACAGTAAATATTATAGGAATATTTTGCTTCTTAGCTAATTTTACTGCCAATTTTCCTAAAGTAGCGGGAGAATGGCAATGAATAAGGTCATATTTATTATGTTTTAGATATTTCTTTAGTTTTATATCGAACATTGGAAGTGGCAACCTAACACCGTATTTACCGCCTGATAATGATAAACTGCGTATTACTTTATAGCTATCATTGTTAGGGGATTTTGGATACCATGGTACCAAAACTTCGACATCAGCTTTGCCTTTTTGATTGAGTAATTTTGCATAATTGTCCACAACATTAACAACTCCATCTATTGATGGATAGTAATTGTCAACAACTTCTAATATTCTTATAGGTTTATTTTCTGTAACCATATATTTCCTCTTATTGATTAATTAATTTTCGGGTATTGCTTTTTTTTCTTAAATTTATGAGAAATAAATAGTATTATTGTTTCTATAAATCCAATAAATAAATAGATATAATAAGAATAAAAACGCCAAGTAAACACTACCCAAAATAAAAGACCTTGACTCATTGGTATAGGAGCAAAAACCATCGAATAAACCGCTTCTATAGCACCGCTATTCCCTGGAGTAGGCACTAAAGATGCGGCAAAAAGTGAATACGCATTTAGAGTGATTACATCAAAAAATAGTTTGAACGAATAAGATGCATTGCCTATGGATAATAAAACAAAATAAGGAATTGACATAATTAGAATAAAATCTATCATAGAGAGTATAAATAAAGATATTATTCCAACGACATTTTTATTTATCTTTATAAATGCTTCCTTGTATTGGTCTAAAAAACTTGTTACTTTAGCGATTTTAGTATCATAATCCTTAATAATCTTCATTTTATAAAATAATTTCATAAAAAACCCAATAATTTTTAGCACTGTTTTTGGGAAAACAGAGAATAGTATTACCAGAGTAGGAGCTAAACAAGCTATAGAAATACCTACATAACAAGCTATTTTGATGCCATTAGCTCGTGCAAGTGGTAAATAATCAAGTGCTTGATGATTGACAATATAAAGTACTATTGAAACGCAAATCCAAGCAAGTAATTGAAAAATATATTTAACAATAGGTATAGCCGTAGCCTCGCTAGGCGTGTAACCTTTATTGTATAATTGATAAACTTGATAGGCTTGTCCACCTGTGTTAAAAGGGGTAATATTATCATAGAAACGACCCATAATACCGATATTTATACAAAGAGCATAATCAAATTTGCCTTTGATTATTTTGGCAATTATAGAATATTTTAGGGCATCTGTAAAAAATAAAATAGCAACAAGTAGCAACAAAAATAGTAAATTTCTCAAGTTTATATTGGCAATAACAAATTTAAATGTTGCAACCGAACTTCCAGAAAGGTCTTTACTAATTAAATAAACACAATAAAAAGTAGCACAAAAAAACAAAACCAGCAATAGTGTTTTAATTGTGCTTTTTTTGCGGTTTTTTTCTTTAGGTTTTGGTATTTCTTCAATTATTTTTTCATTTTCTTCCATATTTTTAATCTTAAATTATTTTCCCTAAAATTATTCTTATATAATATCATAATATGGAATGAGCAAAATGTCAAATAAGTAGGGCGTAATTATAAATGGAGTATATTGCTTTTACTGAAAAAAGTAAGAAAAGTAATATTTAAGAATAAGCATTAGTACTAATATTTTCTAAATAAAGCAAAAACACCCATAAAAATGGATGTTTAAGTAATAAGAGATATTTTATTAATTTATTAACTTTAAGGATTATTCTTAATAAATCTTGATTAGTATAACATTATTAATAAAAGTGTCAAGTCTTATTTTGAATTTTTATTACAAAAATGCAAAAGTGTATAAATATAAAATAAAAAAACCTCTTTAATTAAAAAGAGGTTTGAAGTATTATATTAAGTTTATATTCTATTTTTGATAAAGCTTTTTTGTACCATATTCAGGTTCGCTAGTAACTTGAAGACCTAAAGAACGGAAAACTCTTTCATCTACCGAGCCTAATATTGTGGTTGTATGAATTTGACACCCATTTAAGTAAGGAAGTTGTTGCATTGCAAGTTTAGCAAGGTCGTTTGTTGCTGCACTAATAGAAAGTGAGATTAACACTTCATCGGTATGCAATCTAGGATTGCTGCTACCTAAAAACTCAGTTTTTAATTTTTGAATAGGTTCTATAGCACTTGGGGAGATAAGTTTTAGACTGTCATCAATTCCCGCAAGAACTTTCAAACTGTTTAATAAAATTGTGCTAGAATAGCCCATAAGTGGTGTAGTTTTACCAGTTACAATAGTTCCATCAGGAAGTTCTATAGCGGCACAAGCTTTACCAGTTACTCTAGCTTTTTCTAATGCTACAGGTACAACTTTTCTATCTGATAGTTTTAGTCCTAATTCTTCCATAAGTAATAGAATTTTTTCTGCTTCCTTATTGCTATAAGAATCTTTTCTTTTTCTTACTAATGCTTTATAATAACGACGAATAATTTCTTGTTTGCTAGCTTCACAACAAACCTCATCATCACTAATGCAAAAACCAGCCATATTAACGCCCATATCTGTAGGCGATTGGTAAGGCGAAAAGCCCATAAGTTTTTGGAATAGAATTTTTAGTACAGGGAATATTTCTACATCACGATTGTAATTAACAGTGATTTTGTTGTAAGCCTTATAATGCCAAGGGTCAATCATATTAATATCATTAAGGTCGGCTGTTGCTGCTTCGTATGCTTTATTAACCGGATGTTCTAAAGGTAAATTCCAAATTGGGAAAGTTTCATATTTTGCATATCCAGCTTTTACACCTTTTTTGTATTCGTGATATAATTGGCTAAGGCAAGTAGCCATTTTTCCACTACCTGGACCAGGAGCAGATACTACTATAAGTTGTCTTGTTGTTTCTATATATTCATTTTTGCCATAACCTTCATCACTAACTATATGATTTATTGCGGTAGGATAACCATCTATATGATAATGGCGATAAACTTTTATTCCTAAATGTTCTAATTTAGATTGGAATGCAATAGCTGCGGTATTGTCATTGTCTTTGCTAAATTGGGAAATAACAATACTACCAACATATAAGTCCATACTTCTAAAAATATCAATAAGGCGTAAAACATCGTCGTGATAAGTGATACCTAAGTCAGCACGCAATTTATTTTTGGCGATATCAGAAGAATTAATAACAATTACTATTTCTGCTTTGTCTTTTAATTTTTGTAATAGTTTTATTTTATTATCAGGTGCAAAACCTGGTAATACCCTTGAAGCGTGAAAATCATCAAATAATTTGCCTCCAAATTCAAGGTAAAGTTTACCCCCGAAATCATCAATTCTGCTTAATATTCTTTCAGATTGCATAGCCAAATACTTTTCACTATCAAAACCTATTTTACTCATTTATACTCCTTAAATGCTATTTTATTTATCCATTAATAGAACAATTATATAATGATATTATAAAAAATGTCAAGGTAGTTTGATATGCAAAATATTATTTTCAATATATATAAATTCTTTTATTTAGCATAAAATTTATTATTATTTATTTTTAATAAAGTAAAATGCATAATTTTTTGTTGGAACCGAAAAGTTTACGGAAATTTTATCAAAATATATAATAATATAATAATTTATCAGTTATTAAATTTTTTATATTGACTTTATTATTATATTTAACTATTATAATAATATAATATTATTAACATTAGGAGGAAGCTATGAAAAAAAAGGCAATATGTTTGTTGCTTTGTTTAATTCTTGCTGTTAGTTCGACATTAGTATTTAGTGGATGTAGCAATAGTGAAAAATTACAAATTGTATATTTAGGTGATTCGATAGCAGAAGCATTATTAGGACCATCACCAATAGTAGAAAGAGATAGATATGGTTATTTTGCAGTATTAGGGAAAGATAATGATTATTATTTTTATAATCGTTCGGTTTCTGGGCATCAAACAGCCCAACTTTTGGAAGTGATTAGCAGAGATGACCAAGGTGCACAGCGTACCGCTACATTAATTAAAACAGCGGATATTTTACATATTTCAATAATTGGTAATGATTTGTTGCAACGAAATGTAGGTGAAATGGTAATTGATTTGATGAATGAAGACACAGAATATGTAGATAATATTTTGGATACTTCGTATTCTAATATATGTAAAATAATTGCCAAACTTAAAGAACTTAATCCTACAGCAACAATAATTATGCAAACCGTATATAATCCAATTTATGCAGATAGTACTTTATTTAATAAATCAACTAGAGAGTATCTAACACAAGAAGGCATAGGAAGTGACCAATATAGAGAAATTGGTAAATTACTTATTAATAGAATGAACGATGTGTTAAAAAAATATAAAGAGAATTATCCTAATGATATAGATCTTATAGATATAAATAAAGCATTTGATGACATAAGCGTAGCAGATGCTACTAGAGGGGAAAATCTTATATATAGTGATTGGGTTCATCCAAGTAATGAAGGACACGCAGTAATCGCCGATACAACGCAAACACGACTTGAAGAATTAGGACTTGCTGACCATAAAAAAGCTTTGAAAAATTATAAGACTTTAAGAAGCGAACAGCTTGAAGATTTATTTAGTGATAGCGTTGATATAAAAGCAGTAAAAAAACAAATCAAAAAAGCAGATTCTTGTAGTGAAGTTACCAATATTTATTTTCGTGCTATTGATGGTAAAACGCCTGTATATATAGAAGGAGAGAATAAATAAAATGAAAAATAAAAATAAAATAATTAGTCTAATTTTAGTTTTAGTTTGTGTATTATCAGTTTGTCTTCTTTCTTCTTGTGAGAAAGATAGCAGCAAATATTATGTAGAAGAAGATTCAAGATATTCTTTTGACCTATTAAAATCTACGGTAATGGATGTACCTTTTGTATTCGCACTAAATAGCACGGAAAGTTTTGTACAATTAAATAGTGACAAGACAATACAAATAAGCGTTATGGCAAATAATGGGATAACGGCAAAAATAAAAGATTTTATTGATATTAATGCTGCTTTAGATGGGATAAATATAGAACGTGATTTTAATGCTTATGCCCCAGAACTTATCCCGGGTGCTAGTTTAGATGACCTTGATACAACAGCAAAATTGCTTTGCAGTAGTTTGGATATAACCCTAACTGGATTAGGTTTTGCAAACGAACAAACCGAAGAATTATCAAAGATATTAAAAAAGGAAATACCATTTCCTGATGATTATAAAATACCAGATGATTTAGGGTTCAAATATAATGGAACATATTATATAGAAGATGTACAAACAGATAGCGGAATAGTAAAAGGTGTTTATATAGGTGACCACGATTCAGATAGCGACTCATTCTTAATAATGACACTTTATGAAGAGAAGAAAGGTGAAAATACCATACAAAAACTAATGTTTAGAGTAGAATTTCTTCAATTGTATGTTAGAATGACAAAAACAGAAATAAAATAGGAATAAAAATGGATTATGGAAGAATAAGTTCTTACTTTTCCTAAAATAGTATGTAATAAAAATTTAAAATAAGAAAAACCGACTATTAATTTAGGCGGTTTTTTCTTTGTGGTGGAGATGAGGAGACTTGCACTCCTGTCCTTACGCGTTCAAAAAAGTCTTTCTACATATTTATCCTCTTCGTAATTTTGTCGCAAGAAGTCACCAAAGGGGCCAAATTCTTTCTTGTCTAGTTTCTGGGATGCAATGAATGGTCACGAAACTACTTCCAAACATTGTTGTCTACTATCCGTCGCCGAGATAAAGACCGTAGACACTTCTTTATTCGACGGCTACCAGATTAAGCGGCAGCTAGCTCAAAATTATTATTTTTAGCGTTTATATTTTTTTTCCGTTTCTAACGAAGACGAGCCTCCGATATGCTTAACTTCCCATTGCACACAAGTCGAATCTACAACACCCCCATAAATTAATACGGGTACACATTTTTTTTAACGCTTGAGCTTGTATTATTATATGCCTAATATGTGGTTTTTGTCAATGGTTTGATTATTATCTTTTTATCGACTTTTTATAAATAAATACTAGCTTAATATTAAAATTCAATTGTTTTGCTTGTATTTTGCCATTATATATGATATAAACAAAATATGAAAAAACGATTTACAAAATTATTTATGAATTTAATTGCTAATACCGAGTATGCAAAAATAGGCGACCATTGGCGTGGATTTAGACTTATTTTTAATTTGTTGTCTGCTTTTTTATATACGGCTTATGCAATTTATGTTTTGAAATTTAAAAATAGTAGTCAATTTTCTATGTGGCTTATTATTATTGTCGTTGTTATATTTATAGCATTAACAATTACCCTAATCGGAATAAGCAAAACAAAACAAAAATATTCAAAGAAAAATTATAAATTAATTACAAATATTCTAAGGAACCTAATTAAATTTGTTAGTTTGGTGCCACCGGTTTTTGTGCTTATTCAAGGTAGGTCTTTTGGGACAGGGTGGGAAACAGCTTTAAATATTTATGCTATAATTCATATAACTTATATAGTATATAAAATGCTTAGCAATATGGTTAGATTAATAATTCGTAAGTTTAGGACAAAAACATATATAAAGAAAGAAGAAAAACGAAGTAGACGTAAACAAATTAATGAAAAAATCTATACAGTTGCACAAAATGTAATAAAAACTAAATTAGATAAAGAAAATTATGAAGTTAATAAAAAAGGGCATTATGCAATCGAACCTGGAAAATATTATGACGATAGTGAACCGTTGCAAATTGAAATAACAAAGCCTCCAATAGATGATAATACTAAAAAATTAGATTAAGCATTAAGTAATTATATTGTTCAGAGCAATATGATTAATACAATTTTGTACGATATTTATTAACTGCCAAATTAGGCAGTTTTTTTTATTATAAAATTACAAATTTAGTATTGACAAGTAAAAATTGTTATGATAGTATGTATATAACCTGATTATATACCTAATGTCATAAACAGGAAAGGAGGCGCATATTGTTAGGTGGTGAAATACTTAGAGGCAATACAGAAACAGTTATTCTGCGATGCTTATCAAATGGAGATAGTTATGGATATGAAATATCCAAATTCTTTGTTAGCGAAAGCGATAATCAAATAGAAGTTAAGGATGCGACGATATATCAAGCATTTAGGCGAATGGAGAAGGATGAATTGATAGAAGCATATTGGGGTGATGGTGTACTTGGGGCAAGAAGAAGGTATTATAAAATAACAGATAAAGGCAAAAAATTTTACATTCAAAAACAAGAAGAATGGAAACAAACAAAAAAAATACTCGATAGTTTAATAATAGGAGGCAAATAATGAAAGAAAGATTTAAAAGATATTTAGAAAGAGAATTCAAAAGAATAGCACCGACTAAAGAGGCTATGGAATATAGGGAAGAAGTCTTTAGAAACTTACTTGATAAATCACAAGAATTAAAAATTAAAGGCATTGAAAATGAAGAAATGATATATGAAATGTGTATAGATGATTTAGGGGATTTTCACATAACATTACAGGATTTTGAAAATAAAAGAATTGAGATAAAAGAAACCGCAAGAAAAGCAGGAATAACAATAATTTTTGCGATTACGGCAATTTTATTTATTTCTATAGGGTACTTAATTATAAGCTTTCTAACTAGTGCTTGGTCTCAAACTTGGTTAATATTTGTATTGGCAATATTAGCATTTATAGTAGTTTTATCTTCAATAAGAATACCTAAATTACTAAAAGAAAATAAATTTATAATTATAAAACTCTATGTTTTAGCTAGCATAGCTATGGTAACGGTCAGTATCTATTTATGTATGTTAATGCTATTTACAGTGCCACTAGTTTGGCTTGCGTTTTTAGTAATGCCGATGATAATGACTCTTGCACTTACTGTGATTTCCCTAATTGGAGATAGTAAAATGAAATACATTGATTTGGCAGCATTTATTATGACAACAACATCATTATTATATGTCATTTTGGGGATACTTGATGTGATAGAATGGAGTTGGGGTTGGTTATTACCTGTATTTGGCGTATTTTTAGTACTATTAGTATTTGCCATACAAATAATTATTTATAAGAAGAATAAAATAAGTTCTAATGATGATATAGATAAAATATCTAATGAGAATGAAAAGTTTTATACACAATGGAAAGAGTAATATAGTTTATCGGGAGGGGTTATTTATGGAAACAAAGAGAATAAAAGCGGAAATGTGGGACAAAATGCAATACCTTTTTCGCAACTATTATGACAGAATGGTTCACGCGGTTTTGTATTACGATGGAAAGATAGATGTAAATATATTAAAGCAAGTGCTTGTATATATGACTGAAAAAGCACCAGTATTGCATAGTGAATTTGTTGATAATAAAGTTCATCCATATTGGAAAATTAGAGACTATAAAATTGACGATATATTAAAATATACAAAAAGTGAAAATTTAGAAAATGATATTAACAGTTTTATTACGGAAATGATACCGATAACTAACAATGTACAGTATCAAGTGAGGTTATTTGATGATGGTAAAAAATCTGTATTCTGTATGCTAATAAATCATATGTGCTTTGATGGTGGGGATACTAAATATTTCCTTAAAAAAATGGCAGAAAACTATAATAAATTATTAAACAAGCAATACAATTTGGAATTAAAAGCGGGCGATAGAGGATATAAGCAAGTATATACAAAATTAGAATCTGAAGATATTAAAATAGCAAAAGGATTGTATAAAAATGTAAGTGTTGTTAAAGATGCACATACTTTTCCCGTAACTGAGCCTAGTGATGGAGATATAAGCCGTATACTTAGAGAAAAAATTGATAGAGAAACTTTTCAAAAGTTTAAGGAAAAAGGCAAAGAATGGAATGTAACTATAAATGATTCTTTACTTGCTGTTTATATACATACTTTATATCAAATAGGGGATTATCCAAAAGATGAAAAAGTAAGTATCCCGTGTATGGTCGATTTGCGTCGGCATATAAAAGGTGGTATTGATGCAGGTGGTCTAACAAATCATACTGGATTTATGGTAGTAAGTACTAAAAAACGGGGTTATACACTAAAAGAAACCTTAATTGAAGTATTGCGTTCGGTAAAAGACAGCAAGCGTGATAGATTCCTCGGATTGTATAGTTTGCCACTACTTAGTCTTGCTTATATAATTTTCCCTCATATAATAAGTGAAGTTGCTATAAAAATAGGGTATTATAATCCACTAATTGGAATGAGTAATATTGGAATTATAAATACGGAAGAATTAAAACTCGGAAATAATAATCTTATAGACGGGTTTATGACAGGTGGTATTAAATATAAACCTTATATGCAACTTGCCCTAACTACTTTAAATGATGAAATTACAATGACGGTTGCTATGCGTTGTAATGATAATGACGAAGAAATAATAAACAATTTTTTCCAAAGATTTAAGGAAAATATGAACAAATTTATCGCCGAATAAATATTAATATTAATGCATAAATTTAGAGAATAAACAGTTTTACCAGATTTTGGTAAAACTGTTTAATTTTGTACAAAATTACAATTTTTTGTAAAAATAGAGTGCCAAAAAAATTAAATATTGCATTTTTTTTTACATTGAAGTATAATTTGTGTATAAGGTTTGATTGTAAATTGCACAAAAAATTATAAAAGTAAATACAATGAAATAATATGAAATTAATATTTTGGAGTCAAATTAATGAAAAAAATATTCAGTACTTTTATTATTATCGCAATACTATTTAGTTTTGTTATACCACTTAGTGGCTGTAGCGACAAGATTGATGGTGATGTAGCTTTTACAACGGATTTACACATTATAGCCAATAGCCTTATAAATGATGAAAATTATGAAGAACTTTCTTCACAAGATAAAATGGTACAACTCACTGAAGCAATAACCAATACTATGGTAGATGAAATAGTAAAAAACCGTATTAAGGTGCTTCTTATTGGTGGTGATATTGCAGAAAGGGGCGATGAAGAAAGCCATCTTGCAGCTGCTAAAATATTTGCCAGATTAGAACAAAAAGGAGTCAAGGTACTAGTAATTAATGGGAATCACGATGTCCCTGCTGAGCTTGGTGGCTCTAAAATTACTAGTAGTAGGTTTTCCGAAATATATGCCGATTTTGGCTATAACGAGGCTTTAGATACATATATTACCGACAAAGAGGGCACACTTAGTTATACAGCGGATATTGATAAAAGAAGTCGTCTTATTGCTGTCGATGATATTGTACATAATGAAGTAAATGAAGATGGAAGTATAGGCGAATATAATAAGACGGAATCAATTTCAAATGACCACATTGATTGGATAATTGCTGAAGTAAAAAAATGTATAAAAGACGGAAAAAAGCCTATTATAATGACTCATATTTCACTTATGAATCATTTCCCACAAATTGCGCAAACCTTATTTGATAGTGGAGACCATTTGCAATATAATAAATTATTGGAAATGTTAGCTGATAATGGAGCTAAATATATATTAACAGGACATTATCATTTTCAAGATAGTTTAGAATATGTTAGCAAGAAAAGCAACAAACTTTATGAAGTAGAAACAGCTAGTTTGTCTTTCTATCCTTGTGCGTATAGGCAAATTGATATTAAAAAAGGGGAAATTGATACTTACACCAGATATATAAACAATATTGATGAAAGTTATTTGCCAAGTGCTATTTCCCAAGAAGATAGAGATGCGATAAATAACGATTTTCCACAATATTGCATAAAATGTTTTGATAATAAAATGGAAAGTATGATAAATGCTTATGCTACTAATGACGGGGTTATCGGGGAAATGATTGATGGTATAGAAGACCCTTCTGCAAAACAAATATCGAGTAAATTATTTGATATAATTGGTACAGTAGTTAACAGTCCATTTTATATTAAAGATGAAGATAATAATACATCACTAGAAAGAATTTTGGAGCAATATAACATAGAAATAGGGCATACGGATACCAAGAATTTGATGGAATTATTGCCTAAAATGGCGGAAAAACTATTTTATGGTGATGAAAATTTGCAAGATAGTGAAGAAATTCAAATTATCAATTATAGTATTTATAGTTTATTTTATTATCTAAATATGCAAGCTGATGAAATTTATAATTTGAATACTGAATATCCTAAAGTAAATATAAACTTAGAAAAATTGTTTGTAAATGGAGAATTAGAGTGTTATGAAAGCAATTTGGTAGCTTTTGCAGTTAGTCTAACTACAAGTATAAATGAAGATGTAGGCGAATTTCTTGGGGCATTTATAGAAAAGAATTTTTCGAAATATAATGCCTTTATTAGTCCAGCAATTAGTTATGCAACTAAAGGATTAATAAACGGAAAAGACATTTCTCCATATATTAATATTTATAGTATAATGATAGGTCAAATATTAAATGATGAAATTTGGGGTAATTATGCTAAAGATTATATTTTAGATAATCCACCTGCTGATAATAAATTTTCATTTGAATGGAAAATTTAAGGAGATAATATAAATGGACAGAGAAAAAGCATTAAATTTATTATTAAAATATAATAAAGAATTTTTTCATATAAAGCACGCATTAACAGTAGAAGGAACTATGCGATATATAGCAAGAGAATTTGGCGAAGATGAAGAGTTTTGGGGTATAGTAGGCTTACTTCACGATGTTGATTATGGTAGTTTTCCTACCTTGCATTGTGTAAAAGCGGTAGCTTTACTTAGTGAAATAGATGCGCCTAAAGAAATGGTTCACGCTATTTGCAGTCACGGTTATGGACTTACCGAAACTACTTGTAAACCAGAAAAGAAAATGGAAAAAGTGCTTTTTTGTATAGATGAGCTTACTGGACTTATTGGTGCAAGTGCATTAATGCGACCGAGCAAAAGCGTTATGGATATGGAAGTTACTAGTATTAAGAAAAAATTCAAAGATAAACATTTTGCCGCAGGCTGTGATAGAGAAGTAATAAGTAATGGTGCAAAAATGCTTAATATGGAGCTTGCTCAAGTATTTGAAATTACATTAAATGCTATGAAAAGTTGCGAAAATGAAATTAATGACTATTTAAAAATTGTAATATCGTAATTTTTCGCTTAAAAAAGATAAAACTTCTAATAATATCAATAAAAAAGTAAATATTTAATTATAATTATATATTAATGTGAGTTATAATAGTTATAATTGTTAATAATATTAATTCAAATTCGGGGGGTAAATGTTAAAAATATTTTCAATTGTAGGACTAATAATTTATTTTGCAGTGTTATTATTTTCTGTTACTAAAGAAAAGAAAAATAACAATGTTGAAGATTATTTTTTTGGTGGGCGTAAACTGCCATTCTGGGCATTGTCAATTACATTTATTGCCTCTTGGTGGGGTGCTGGTTCTGCTCTTTCCACTGCGGATTTGGCTTATAATGACGGGATAGGTGCATTTTGGTATTATGGTGTGCCGGTACTTATAAGCACATTTTTAATGATTATTTTTTCTAAACCAATAAGGCGTGTCGGGTATCTTACTCAAGGCGAAATGATGAAGCAAAGATATAATAAAAGTGCGTCCAAAATATTGTCGGTTATGGTACTAGTATTTATGACAATAACGGCTGCTTCGCAAATGGTCGGGATAGGAATGTTTTTTGGGACATATTTAGGTCTTAGCTACGAGTGGGCAATAATTATAGGGACAGGGATTGTCTTTATTTATTCTGTATTTGGTGGGTTTCGTGGTGTTGTAGTTACGGACATAATACAATTTGTTTTGCTTTTGGCTGCAGCAATTGCTGTTATGGTGGTAGCTATGAATAAAGCGGGTGGGTTTGATAATATCCAACTTACTGCTTTAGCAAAGGGGAAAGTTGATTTTATGAATTTTGGTTCGGGTGCATCAAAATATATTATGTATGTAATTACTTTTGGTTGTGCTTGGATGATTCAAGCCAATGTTTGGCAAAGAATATCAGCGACTAGTAGTGAAAAGAATGCTCGCAAAATGACGGTACTTAGTTTTATTGTTTACATTCCTTTATACCTAATTGTTGTTTTTACCGGAATGGCTGGAATTGTGCTTTTTGAAACAATTCCAGATGGTGGTGTGGTTACTGCAATTGTATTAAATTATATGTCGCCAATTGTCGGGGCGATGGTATTTATAGGAATTTCAGCTGCAATAATGTCTACAATGGATTCACTCATAAATACGGGTGCAATGACAATAGCAATGGATTTATGGAAAGAGAAAGCAAGTGAAAAGTCTAGACTTAAAGTTGCTAAACTTAGTTCTGTTGGGGTTAGTATAGTTGCACTAATTATAGCACTAGCTATAAGGTCTATTCTCACTATTTCTTGGATGGCATCTGATGTAATTACTACAGGTGTATTTGTACCGCTTATTGGTGGGTTTATATGGAAAAGAGGTAATTCTAAAGGTGCTGTAGCCTCAATGATTTGGGGACTTATCTACTGTTTGTATAACCTAATCCTATACTTTGGGGTACCAATACCGCATTTTTGGAAATTGCAATCAGTAACTCAAGTCTTATTTGGCGTTGGTATGTCATTAGTTCTATATGTGGTAGTTAGCTTAATTACTAAGTCGGATAAAGAGAAAGGAAATGATTTTGTAAATCTTACGCGTAAGAAATTAGAATCAAATTAATAAATGAAATCACTAAAAATTTGTTATAAAAAAAGCGGTATTGATATTTATCAAAACCGCTTTATATATTTATTGGTTGTCGTAATGTTCTTTGAAAGTACCATCTCGATATAACTCTAGAAGTTTGTATAAGTCCTTAATTGTATTACGTAATTCTACGCCCTCATCAATATCGGATACACGCATACGATTTTTTCTTCTTGCTACTACATATTTTTCTGTAAGCACTTCTTTGTCGGATTCTACTACAGACTTTACGCCTAAGAAAGGTGCGTGTGCAGCAAGGCTTAGCCCATAAGAATGATAAGTTAGGGTATAACCTGCTATTCCAGTTAATTTTTGATAAGGTTTGGACATACCGCCATCAATTACAATCATCTTGCCATTTGCTTTAATTGGCGATTCCCCTTTTGTTTGTTTTACGGGCACGTGACCATTTATTATATGACCATCATCGGCATTAAGTCCAAATTCTTCTAGTATTTCACGACATTTATCTTCATTTTCTTGATAACTGAAATAATATTGTTTGGTTTCTAAATGTGTAGAAGGGTCAGTGACATATTGTCTTTCAAAGGTTGCCATTTTATCTTTACCGAAAATAGGTGATTTATTCCCACACCATAATTGCCAGATAAAAGCAATGTCTTCATCTCTATGCAATTTATAAGCACGGCGAATAACAACTTCGCAATAATCTAAATAATTTTTACCTTTATATTTTTTACCATAAAATTTTTCTTCCATAAATTCGCCATTCTCTTTAAGAGGAATACAACCGTGAAATAGTAAATTACCATTGTAACAAAGATACAAACTACCTTTGTTCATAAGAAAATCAATATGTTTTTGCAATCTTTCGCTAGTAACAAAAGAATGGATTAAAGAATTAATCGCATCTTTTTCTTCATCTACAAGATTTAATACATCTATTGGATTTATAGTTGGAAAGTCAGTATCTCGCAATGGAAAACCAGACCAAGTGCCATTCTCAAAATCAATTTTGTCAAGTATAGTTTGGTTGTACATTCCAAATTCCGGATATTTTATACGCATACTATCTTCAACCTTGAAACGCATAGCAAGGGTTGCTTTTAGTAATCTAGCACAAGTTTTGTCATTGTAGGGGTTTTTAAAGTTAGTAAATTCAACATGCTTATAATATTTATTTACTAAATTATAAAGAGGAATCAAATTAATTCCATAACCATCAGAAAGTAGTGCTAAGTTGCCATACTTAAAGCAGTCACATAAAATAGTAAGTATACAGCCAGCATTGCCAAGTGCTGCACCTATCCAAAGCACATCGTGATTGCCCCATTGTATATCAAGGGAACGATAGGTATGTAAATAATCTAAAATAATATCAGCTCTAGGGCCTCTATCGAAAATATCACCTACTATATGTAAATGGTCGACAGCAAGCGTTTGAATAAGATTACACATTTCAATAATAAAATCATCGGCATAGTCAAGTCCAACTATAGTTTCGATAATATTATTATAATATAAGTCTTTATTAATACTACTACCATCACAATTAAGAAGTTCGTCCATAATGTAAGAGTAATGTGAAGGCATAAGTTTTCTTACTTTACTACGGGTATATTTACCGGCAACGCATTTGCATACCCTAACTAGTCTATACAAAATAATTTTATGCCATTCTTTGCCCTCATTAAGAAATTCTAATTTTTCACGCGGGTAATAAATTAAACTAGCCAAACTAGCCCTTTCGCCCTCAGTAAGTTCGGGTCCAAATTCTTCATCAATTTTTCTTCTAATTACGCCAGAAGCAGTTTTTAATATATGTAAAAACATTTCATACTCACCGTGAATATCGCTTACAAAGTGCTCAGTGCCTTTTGGTAAATTCAAAATAGCCTGTAAATTAACTATTTCTGATGATATAAGTTTGGTATTTTTATATCTTTTGGAGAGTTCTCGAAAATATTTTTCGCAATAATCCATATTTATTCCTTTATGTCTTTTTTTTTATTATATCATAAAAATAAGTGTTGTCTACAAAATTTATTGTTTTAAATACAAAATTTACACAAAATTTATGAATTAGAAAATTTTATTTATTCTACTTGACAAGTATATTAGTAAATGCTAATATAGTAATATAGTTAATTAAAAAGGAGATAAATTATGAATCACCCAAAAGAAATAAAAGTTTTTACTGAGTTATTTAAGGTTTTAGGGAATGAAAAAAGGTTATGCATATTGATAAATTTATGTTTGCACGGTGAGCAAACAGTAGGCGATTTGGCAAAGTGTGCAAATGGTGCACAGTCGTATGTTAGTCAACAACTAGGCAAATTGCGTGACCAAAAAATAGTCGCAAGCAGAAAAGAAGGTTTACAAATTTACTATAAGATAATTGATGAGAATGTTAAGGATATAATTACTAAAACTGGATTAAATAATATATGTAAAATAATTAATTAATTAATAAAAATTACACAAAATAAATATACAAGGAGAAAGTTATTATGAAAATAGTAATAATAGGTGGTGTAGCTGGCGGGGCTACTGCGGCAACAAGATTAAGAAGATTATCTGAAAATAATGAAATCATTATTATAGAAAGGGATAAGTATATTTCTTATGCAAATTGCGGTTTGCCTTATTATATTGGTGGAGTTATTAAAGAAAAGGAAAATTTGCAAGTGCAATCTGTAGAGGTTATGCTTGACAGATATAATGTGGAATGTCGTGTACTTAATGAAGTAGTTGCAGTAGATAGAGATAAGAAAGAAATTGAGATAAAAAAACTGGAAACTAATGAAACTTATAAACTTAGCTACGACAAACTTATTATGTCTTGCGGTGCAAAACCTATTAAACCTAAGATAAAAGGGCTTGATAAGAAAACAGATGTATTTACTTTGCGTAATATTCCTGATACTTACAAAATCAAAGATTATATAAATAATAACGATGTTAAGAAAGCAGTCGTAATTGGTGGCGGATTTATTGGTGTAGAAATGGCAGAGAACCTTAGAGAATTAGGAATTTCTGTTAGTTTGGTGGAAAAATTGCCACAGGTATTACGCCCAATAGATTTTGAAATGGCACAAATTGTTCATCAAGAACTTGCTAATAACGGAGTAGAATTATTCTTAGGCGATGGAGTAAGTGAATTTACCGAAAAAGGTATTCTATTAGAAAGTGGTAAAGAATTATCTAGTGATTTGACTATTCTATCTATTGGAGTAGTTCCTGAAAACACTCTAGCTCTATCTAGCAATATTAAGGTAGGTAAAAGAGGTCATATAGTAACGAATGCAACATTTAATGTTTTTGATAAAGAAAGCGATAAAGTAATTGATGACATTTATGCAATTGGGGATATGATAGAAGTTATTAACCCTCTTGATGACTCACCTTATGCTGTTCCTCTTGCTTGGGGTGCTAATAGACAAGGTAGACTGGTAGCCGATAGTATTATGGGTAGAAAAATAAGAGAAAGTAAAATTCTTGGAACAAGTGTATTAAAAGTATTTAACTTGACTGTTTCATCGACCGGTAGTAATGAAAGTACTTTAAAGATGAAAAATATTGATTATGAAGTAGTACACGCTCATCGTGCTAATCACGCTAGTTATTATCCAGGTTCTTCTACATTATCAATGAAATTATTGTTTGACAAAAAAAACGGTAAAATTTTTGGTGCACAAGCAGTGGGCAGAGAGGGTACAGAAAAAAGAATTGATGTAATTTCTACGACAATGCGGTTAGGCGGAACAATCTATGACTTGCAAGATTTAGAACTTGCTTATGCACCTGCTTATTCAGCAGCTAAAGACCCAGTAAATATATTAGGCTATATTGCAGAAAATATTGCTAATGGTGTTTATAAAGTAACAAAACCTGAAGAAATAGATGAAATTGTTAAAAATGGCGGTTTAGTGCTTGATGTAAGAAGTCCATTCGAATTTAATAATGGACATATTGAAGGGGCACAAAATATCTTTATAGATAAATTTAGACAAAAATTAGGCGAAATTAAAGTAGAAAAAGATACACCTATTTATTTGTATTGCCAAATTGGATTAAAAGCCTATTTAGTTATTAATATATTACGAGATAACGGCTATACGAATTTGTATAATATATCAGGTGGTTATTCGACTTATCGTGCTTTCAAGTATGTACCAAAAACTTTGGTTATTGAAGATAACAAAACAGTTGTAGAAAAAACCATTGATTTAAGCAAAATAAGTGAATTAGATGTTTGCGGTTTGCAATGTCCAGGTCCACTAATGGCAACTTATAAAAAGATAAATACTATGGCAGATGGAGAAAGAGTAAATGTAGTAGCAACCGATGGCGGTTTTGCGAATGATATAAAGAGTTGGTGCGAAACAAATGGGCACAAACTTGTAGATTTGAGTAATGAAAAAGGTAAAATAAATGCAGTGGTTGAAAAAGGGGTAAAAGCAATTAACAAAGGAGAGAATATGACGAATATTAATCAAGAAAATGCGACAATAGTAGTATTTAGCGGAGAATTAGATAAAGTACTTGCTTCGATGATTATTGCACAGGGTGCAGCAGCTCAAGGCAAAAAAGTAACAATGTTCTTTACTTTCTGGGGACTTAATGCACTTAGAAAACCGCATAGTCCTAAAGTTAAGAAAAACTTTATAGAAAAAATGTTCGGATTTATGATGCCTAAAGGTGCAAGTAAATTGCCTCTATCAAATATGAATATGGGCGGTATAGGTGCGAAAATGATAAAAGGCATTATGAAAAAAAATAATGTACACGACTTGGCTACACAAATGCAAGAAGCTCAGGATATAGGCATTAAAATGATAGCTTGTACAATGAGTATGGATCTTATGGGAATTAAAAAAGAAGAACTATTAGATAATATAGAGTATGCTGGTGTAGCAACTTATATAAGCAGAAATGAAAATGTAGGAACAACTTTGTTCATATAATAATAAAATTTCAAAGTAATTATTAATAAAAATTATAATAAAAAGTGCCAATATCAAAACATATTTTTTGATGGCACTTTTCCTTTAGAAAAACGCGTAAAAAGTAGTTGATATATCAACTAATTTGTGATAATATGTTGAAATATAATTGAAAAAACAATTTTATAAGAATAAATAAGAGGATATATTTTTTATGAAAAGAGATAAAGGAATTAAAAAGATAAAAGAAATAAAAGAAAAGTATAGCAAAATGCAAATTTTGTCTATAGTTCCTACAAAACGAGCATTGTGGAAGCTTGCTTTGCCGGCTATTATCGGTATGATGGTAAATGCACTTTACAATATAATAGATACAATTTTTATTGGACAAGGAATAGGCTCTTTAGCAATTGGTGGTTTGTCTATAGTATTTCCATTACAAATGGTGTTAAATTCAATAGCTATTATGATAGGTGTTGGGGCAGCATCAATAATTTCTCGTTCGCTCGGACAAGGTAATAATGAAAAAGCAAGCAATGTAGCAGCTAATGCAATGCTGTATATTATAATTTTTGGTGTTATAGCTATTATTTTCGGTATGATTTATATTAATGAGTTATTATTACTTCTTGGTGCGACGGAAGGTAACTTTGCTTATGCTTATGATTATCTAACTATAATTCTTTATGGTTGTATATTTGGTATGTTTTCAGCTGGTTGCAACAACATAATAAGGGCAGAGGGCAAAGCAATAACGGCAATGGTCTCTATGTTATTAGGGCTTGGTGTTAACATTGTGCTTGACCCAATATTTATATTTGCACTTAATTTAGGTGTGCGAGGTGCAGCTATTGCTACAATTATTTCACAACTTTTGTCTTCACTATTTGTAGTAGGTTATTTGATTTTTGGCAAGTCTATTTTCAAATTTACTTTGCGTAATTTTATTCCAAGATTAAGGATACTTGTTGATATTATTTATGTTGGTTTACCTAATTTTGTTAGACAAGCAGGAATTAGTGTATTAGCTATTGTTCTTAATAATTTATTGTTTAATTATGGTGGAGATGTAGCTATTTCGACATACGGTGTTATTAATAAACTAACTATGTTCCTAATTTTCCCTACCTTAGGCATTATGCAAGGTATGCAACCTATTTTTGGCTATTCCTACGGTGCAAAAAACTATCATAGAAGTATTGATGTTTTGCGTTATGCGACAATTTATGGTACTCTATATATGTTTGTAGTGTGGGCATTAATTGAAATATTTGCGAAATATTCTATAATGATGTTTACTACAGATGCTGCCGTTGTCGCTATGGGCACTAAAGCAATAAGAATAGTTGTGGCGGTATTCCCAGTTGTAATTATTAATATGGTAAGTTCTACTACTTATCAATCGCTTGGGTTTGGTATTCGAGCCTTGTTTTTAGCTCTAATTCGCCAAACAATATTACTTTTACCACTTATTTTATTATTGCCTAAAGCATTAGGTATTATGGGTATATGGTGGGCATTCCCAATATCAGACTTTAGTGCATCGGTTATTAGTGGATTTATGATAGTTTATGAGTTAAAACGCTTTGCAAAATTACAAAAACAAAAAAATAAAGAGGAGCTATTATGCAAACCACAGAATCAATAGGCAAATATTTAGCACTACTTCATAGGCAATCAGCTCTTTATGTCCAAAGGGAACTAATAGAATTTGATATAAATATGAGCGAAATAAGCTATTTGAAAAATTTATGTAAAAACGATGGCATTACACAAAAGCAACTTGCAGATGAAATTTTTGTAGATAAAGCTGCGACTACCCGTACAATTAATAATCTTGTAAGCAAAGGTTATGTAAATAAAATAAGTAATGATGACGATAAGCGTAAATATAATATTTATCTAACCGACAAAGCAAGAATAATAATTGACACAATTAATGCAAAACTGTCTAAATGGAATAAAATATTAGAGCAAGGATTTGATATTGATAAAGTTGGTAACTTGATTGAAGTATTAAAAAAAATGAGTAAAAACGCAATAGAATATAATAATTTTGATAAGTAATACCAATTATAAGAGTTTATATTGCGATTTTCTGAAGGATGTAATATTCTTGTATATTATTGACAATTATATTTAAGAAGAATATAATATAAACAACTAAATAAATATAGAACTTTGGAGAGGGGGTAATACCCCCGACCGGTGGTAATGCCGCATTTTATAGCGGACGAGTCCAACAGCCTCAACAGCCGATGTGGTTAGATTCCACAACCGCCAGTAAAGTCTGAATGGGAGGGTTCAAAAAAATGAAAAAAAGACTTTTTTCAACGAGGAAACTTGTTTATATTGCAGTACTTTCTGCACTAGCAATTGCTATGACAATTGTAATTCCTATACCAATAGGTAACAACGGATATGTAAATATAGGTGATAGTGTCATATTTTTGGCAGCTTATATTTTAGGGCCGATAGGAGGATTAATCGTAGGTGCGATGACCTTTTTAGCGGATATTATTTTAGGCTATGCATTTTATGCCCCAGCCACATTAATTATAAAAGGTATTGAAGGGTTAGTTTTGGGGTTAGGTTTTGTTTTGCTTAAAAAAATAAAGAATAGAGTGGTAGAAATGGTATTAGCATTATTCGTAATAATGTTTGCCGGTTGCCTTATGATGTTAGGCTATTTCTTTGCCGATATAATTTTATTAAACAATGTAGCTGCGGCAGCTATCGGAATAGTTCCAAACACAATACAAGCTAGTATATCTACGGGAATATCTTTTGTATTGATATATGTTATTAATATACCAAAACTTATTCCTGCTAGCAAAAATACTACTAGAAATAACGATGATAATGAATCTTTCGAAGTAATTGAAAATAAAACGGAAGATGGTACAGATATCACCAAAACAATAACAGAAGTTAATAATGAAAATTCTAAAACTGTTATTGATGAAAATACTAAAGACATAAAACATTAATTAATAGTATAAAATAAATTTATATTTATTTAGTTGTAATAAAAAAGCAGTTTTGCATTTTTGCAAAACTGCTTTTCTTTATTAATTTTACTTTATTAGATTATTTGTGATAAAGTATTAATTATACTTGTAGAATTTATAGCAGAAATATTACCCAACCAAGATACAAGAGTACCTGTTGTGCCAAGAATAATACTTAGAATTATAGCTACAAGTAAAGGAATTATTGATGCTCTAATATAATTGGTTCGATTTTTATTATCGCCACCACCAAATGCCCAAATAATAAAAAATACTATATTAACAATAGGGATAGCAAGTAAAACTATTGTTAATAGCCATTGACCTATTGATGTAACTTTTTCGTAATTACCATTATGTTTATCGTTATTATTCATAAAAATTTCCTCCTATAACAATATTTAGTGTTTGTAATTATTGTATTTTTATTAAACAATACACATGAACTCGTATATACATAAAAAAAGACAGTTTCACATTGTTTGCAAAACTGTTTTTTTAATTTAATTTTTAATTTAATTATTGATAACATATTAAGTATATTTGGATAATTATAATTATCCATATTTGAAATTATTGTATTTTTATTAAACAATACACAGGAACTCGCATATACATAAAAAAAGACAGTTTCACATTGTTTGCAAAACTGTCTTTTTAATTTAATTGTCTATCTAATTATTGATAACAAATTAATTGTATTTGGATAATTATAATTACCCAAATTTGCAATTATAACACTAAAAATAGTAACATATAATATTATAATTATAGTTGTAGATATCAATCCTACAATTAGGCTAGCTCTAGCATAATTAGTTCTATTTTTGTTTTCTCCACCACCAAATGCCCATATTAAAAGGCAAATTAATCCTACTGTTGGTATGCATAATAGTATTAAAGAACCTACCCATTCTTTTACTGACATAACTTTTTCTTGTTTTTTATCTTGGTTAGGTTGATAAGCGGGTCTTTGATTTGTGGGCTGTCCATTATAATATTGTGGTGCGCTTTGATTGCCAATCCCATAATATTGTGGTTGATTATCAAAGTTTTGTGGTGCACTTTGATTGCCCATTCCATAATTTTGTGGTTGATTATCATAATTTTGTGGTGTTCTGTTATCGTTCATATATTCCTCCTAGGTTGTTGTTTTCTTATTTTAGCTATTCATTATAATTATTTTAGCATTATATTATTAAAAAATCAACATTTATTAAGTTATGTATATATATTATGATAAAGTGCAAAATGTGTAGGATAATAATATTTCATATAAAAAAGGCAGTTTAATTAAAAACTGCCCTAATTATATTACTTATTGAAATTGATTTATTGATTATTCATTATCATTATTATCTTTAGATGTATCTACTGATTTAACTACAGCAAATTTACCCTCAGCAGTTAACTTTTTGAATCTTTCATTTAGTGGATCTTCTAGCAATAGAGGATTACTTTCATCTCTACCTATAAATACGCCAGCTTCATTTATACCTTTACGAGCTTGCAATATTTTAACAGTATGACCTTGTTGCTTTTCTTGGAACTTATAGAAGAACAAAGGAAGTGCACAAAGTATAGTACTGATTGCAGGTATTAGTACGCATAAGTCAAAGAATAGTTGTAGACCGCTTGGATTGCCTGTAACAGTAAATGTATCTGCTTTCATTGGGTTAATATGTGCCCAACCTAAAGCAAAACAACTAAATGCAGCACCAAATGCCATACCTATTTTATTAAGCAAAGTTTGTATTGAGAAACATATACCTTCGGCACGAACACCTTCGTGTAATTCTAGCCAATCAACAGTATCTGCTATCATTGCGTAAGTTATAATGTTGCTAAAACCTGTAGGAATACCAATAATAAGTAAACCAATTAAGGTAACTATTAGTACCCAGTTTTCTTGCCATCTTCCATCTGCACCACAAATATAGCAAATTAGGAATAATGCTCCACATATAATATGTGACCAAATAAATGTATTACGTTTGCCGACCTTTCTAGTGAAGTAAGGAACAAGTAAAGAAGCAATTAGTCCACCCGGAACTATAGCCATTGTTACGATAAGAGCAAGTTGTGTTCCTTTCATTCCTAATATTGTTACACCGGCAGCAGCCAAGTTATAAGTTGCAAAATAAATACCACCATATAAGAATAGTCCTCTTGCGGCACCTAAAAAGCCAGAAAAGATTACGATAAGTAGTGGTTTGTTTTTAACAATTAATTTTAAATTTTCTTTTAATGGAAGAGCTTTAGAATCATCATAAAAACGTTCTTTACTATTCTTATAACCTACCCAAAATGTAGGAATAGCAATACCAACTACGATAATTGCTAGCCACCAAAAATTATGTTGAAGTGCTAAAGCGGCATTTCCTTCTTGTCCAGATATAATTTGACCAGTACTATCTGCAAATTGGGATATCCAAGCACCGCTTACTAACGGAATAAGAATAGCAATTACACCGGCACCTAAAGTACACATAAGTCTTGCTACAGTAAGCATGGTACCACGTTGATGCGTATCTTCAGTCATACCATTGGATAATCCCCAATAAGGTACGTCAACTATAGTATAAGCTACACTCCATACTGTATATAGTAAGGTTATCATAACTATTAAACCTATACTTGCAGATGTGCCTGATGGGTTAAGTGGTAAAAATAGTAATACCGTAAGTATTGCAATTGGTATCGGCATCCATTTTAAATATGGACGACATTTACCATTTTTTGTTCTTGTACGATCTACAATACTTCCCATAATAGGATCATTAAGAGCATCAAATATTCTTACACCTAACATAATATAACCGACTGTAATTGGTGCAAGCAATAAACCATTTGTAAAATAGTAACTAACAAAAGACCCTACTAGTCCGCAAATAAGATTTTGGCCAAGACCTGCAAGGCTATAACTTAACGCCTCTTTAGGTTGCATTCCATTGTTAGTTGGATTTGTGCCAAAAAGCTTATGCCAGAAAGGACTATTAAAAGCATGTCTTTTAGTGTTTGATTTTGTTAACATATATTTTCTCCATGTAATGTTTTTATTATCAAAAATTAAATTTGCTTTAATCGATTATTATAAAAAAATAAGCAAAAATATAAATTAGTAAATGATAACATAAAAGTATTATACCAAAATGCAAGCTTATTTGCAATACCCAATTTTTAGTATTTTTTACTACAATTTATTAGTATAATATAAAAAAACAAACCCATATTAGGTTTGTTCTTTTATTTATAAAATAAAATTTGGTTTTTAATTAATTTTTATGCTACGAAATTAACAACAATTTTATTATTATTTTTAAGTTTGTATTTAGATGATGAATTAGTTTTATCTACTAATAGTGTAGGAAATTCATCTACTTTTGCCACTGTCCCATCTTCGTAAACACCACTTATTGCCAAAAATACATTATCCAAATTTGTAGCGTCTAGAGTAGATTTTGCTCCGCCATATCCATCAGTACAAAACTCAGTTACATTTGTTATTGTAGGCAATGTAATATCAGCATCATTAATAATATCAATAAGTGCATATCCCGTATATGTTATTTTAGTAGCAGTACCTTCATCATTTTTTGTGTCCATTACGCAAGTAGTTGTGGTAAGTTTTTTAACATTATCTTGAGTAATTGTGCCTATAGAAGTATCTGCATTAAGAACCTCGATACTAAAATCAGGTCCAGTGTATTCTTCTTTTTCGCCGCAGGCAACTAGTACACAAGAAAGTATTAAAACAACAATAAGTATAGTTGCAACTAATAGAGTTTTTCTTTTCATTTTTTTTAAGCTCCTTTTTTTGATTAATTTTTTTTGAATTTTTATAAAACAACTAAAAAATGGTATAAATTACCAATTTTTTATTGTTATAAATCCCCACCTTATTATATATAGATTAACACTTAGTAAAATAGTTGTCAATACACAAATTTTCGAGATTAAGACATTTTATGTAATAATTCTGCAAAACTTGTAATAAATAAGAAAAATATCAAATAAATCAAAATTATTATTAATTATATATAGTCATTGCGGATATTCTTGCAATTATTTTTTATTTGTATTATAATTTATTTGTTAGATTGAAAATCTTTAAAGGACTTAAATTTAAAAAAGTTAAAAATTATCAATAAAGGTAAACGCAATATGGAAGAAACAATACTAATTGTAGACGACAGTTATGTAAATAGAAAATTGTTATCTGAAATTATGTCATTTGAATATAATATAATTGAAGCTGAAAATGGAAAAGAGGCTTTACAAATTTTGCTTGAAAATAAAATATCGGCAATTATGTTAGATATAGATATGCCGGTAATGAATGGATTCGAATTTTTAGATAATTTGGCAAAAGACAGTGTTAATTCTGAAATTCCTGTGTTTGTTTCTACATCCTTAGAAGAAGAATCTCAAATTAAATTATTAGAACATGGAATAACTGATTATTTGACAAAACCTTATAATGCTAAGGTTATTTTGCATAGAGTAAGAAATAATATTCGTAGAGTAGAACTTGACAATAGGCTTAACAAATTAGAAATTGATCCATTAACTCAAGTTTATAATATTGATTCTTTTTATAGATACGCTTCAAAAAAAATAAAGAATTCAGCGGCTAATGAGCGATTTTATGCAGCTGTTATAAATATTAGATCTTTTAAGATGATAAATACTAAATATGGCTTTAATTATGCAAATAAAGTATTAAAAGAGTTCGCAAGTGTGAATAAAGAAATAATTGCAAGTAAAGGCGGTATGGTAGGAAGAATAAGTGGCGATAATTTTGCAGTGCTTTTTGATGATAAATTAGTATTAGGAAAAGAAGAATTGTTCAATAGAATAAATGAAAGAATGTATAATTTAGTAAGTGAGAATGATTTCAGCTATTGCTTCGGTATTTATGTAATTGATGATAAAAATATGGATATCAACATAATATTTGATAGGGCTATGCTTGCAGTAAGAAGTATAACAGACAAATATGATAATTATTGTTATTATAATGAAGATATGTCAAAAGCATTAGAGGAAGAAAGATTTTTAGTAGAAAGTGCAGAAAAAGGTATAACACAAAAAGATTTTAAAGTATTTTTCCAACCTAAATATAATATAGAAACAGATATAATGATAGGTGCAGAGGCGTTAATCAGATGGATTCATCCTACATTAGGCAATATTTCTCCAGCCATTTTCATACCAATTTTTGAAAAAAATGGTTTTGTTGGAATGGTAGATATGTTTGTTTGGGAAGAGGTATGTAAAGAAATTAAAAAATGTAAAGAAAAAGGTATTGATATTCCACCAATTTCTATAAATGTATCCAGAAAAGACTTGTTTGATAAAGATTTTATTAACAATATAATGGAATTATTAGAAAAATACGATATTTTACCTAGTGATGTGCATTTAGAAATAACAGAAACTGCTTATATGGAAAATCAAGCAATAATGAAAAATTTGATAAAGCAATTTATAAATAAAGGGTTTTATTTAGAAATGGATGATTTTGGAAGTGGATATTCATCATTGAATATGCTAAACGAAGCAGAATTTAATTTATTAAAAATTGATATGATATTTATGCGTAATCTTACTAATAGAAATAAAGTTAGTTTGATACCTTATATAATGGATATAGCTAAAGCTTTACAAATGGAAGTTTTGGTAGAAGGTGTAGAAACACAGGCACAACTTGAAATCCTAAAATGTTATGGTTGTCGTTATGTACAAGGTTTTTTATATTCCAAGCCTTTATCAATAAGGGATTTTGAAAAATTACTTGAGAAATAAAATAAATAAGTATAATAAAATTTAATAAAAAGCAAATAGGGGAATAATTGCTGAGGATATGAAATGGATATTAATACAATAAAATCTCGAATGGTAAATGGTAAAATGTATTGTCCATCAGACCCTATACTAGTAAATGAACAAGCACATAGTATGGATTGTCTTATTGAATACAATAATCTTAAATACACAGAAAATGTAAAAGGTCAAGATTTACTCAAAAAAATGTTTGCAGTAATTGGCGATGAGTGTTTAATTTTGCAACCTTTCTATGCTAGTTGGGGCGGAAAAAATGTGCATTTTGGCAATAATATTTTTGCAAATTTTAATTTAACACTAATAGATGATGGCGATATTTTTGTAGGGGACAATGTTATGATGGCATCAAATGTCACATTAGTAACAGCGACTCATCCTATTAATCCAACGCTTAGAAAAACTCAAACTCAATATAATAAGCCAATATATATTGGAGAAAATGTATGGTTAGGTGCAAATGTAGTTGTATTACCTGGTGTTAGTATCGGAAAAAATAGCGTAATAGGGGCAGGAAGTGTAGTTACCAAAGATATACCCGAAAATGTAGTGGCGGTCGGTGCTCCCTGTAAGGTACTAAGGCTAATTAGTGAAAAAGATGATATATATTATGACCACGATAAAATAATTGATATTCCAATTATAAAATAAAATTTAATAACTTTCTAAACTACCTTAACAGGTATAAGGAAGTTATTTTTTTTTGTTTTATAAATTTTATTAAATTATGTAAAAATTAATATTTGTTTTATAAAAAATGAATTATATATAAATGGTAAAAAAAGATAATAATAGATAATAGAGAATAGGAGAAATAATAAAATGCAATATGTTTATATGGTTTTTGCCCTATTGGCGGGGTTAGGAGCTTTTTTAATTGGAGTTAAATTGCTTTCGGATAATACTGAAAAATTATCAACGAAGGGAATAAGAGATTTATTCAAAAAAACAAGTAATAATAAACTAGTTGGAGTAGGAATAGGTGTTGTCGTAACTTCAATAATACAAAGTTCTAGTTTGACTACCGTTATGGTAGTAGGTTTTGTAAATGCGGAAATTATGTCGCTTTCTCAAGCTGCTGCGATAATAATGGGTGCAAATATTGGTACGACAATTACTGCTCAAATAGCAGCTTTACAAGCATTCAAATTTTCTGCAATAGCTATGGGACTTACCGGTATTGGAATATTTATTGCATTGTTAGGGAAAAAAGATAAAATCAAGTCAATTGGTTTTGGATTAGCGGGACTAGGACTTATTTTTGTAGGATTAGCAATTATGTCTGATGCAATGAAAATAGTTAAGGAAAGTCCAAAAATAGTCCAAGCCTTTCAAAGCATTAATAATCCGTTTTTATTGTTTTTTGTAGGTGTAGCCCTTACTGCATTAGTTCAAAGTAGTTCGGCAGTTACTTCAATAATTATTTCTATGGCAACAGCGGGAATAGTAATAGGTAGTGGTGGAAATTCAGTTCTATATATAATTTTAGGAACGAATATAGGGACTTGTGTGACTGCACTAATATCATCAATAGGTGCTAACATAAATGCAAAAAGAGCAGCAACAATCCATTTAATGTTTAATGTGCTAGGTTCTCTAATATTCTTCATAATATTAATAAGTTGGCGAAGTTTTATGGATGTAACATTTGGCAAGTGGTTTGCTTACCCAAGTACACAGATTGCTATGTTCCATACAGCATTTAACTGTATATGTACCTTAATTTTCTTGCCTATGTCGGGATTGTTCGTCAAATTTGTTAATGTTGCCGTTAAAGAGAAAAAGAGCAATATTATTGAAAATAAATCAATGCTTGATAAACGTTTTGTATCAACACCAGGTATAGCTGTTGATATTAGTATTAAAGAAATAGCTCGTTTGATGGAAAATTCAATAAAATCTTTAGATATAGCAATGAAAGGATTTTTTGATAAGTCAGAAGATGCAAAAATAGAGGTAGATGAGATTAATAAAAAAATAGGTGAAAGAGGCGAAGAAATTACTAAATATTTAATTTTAGTTTCATCAAATGAACTCGCTGATAAATTGGAAAGTATTATTTCATCATTACATTCTTCAATTGGGGATATCTTGCGTATTGGCGAACTTTCTGACAACATTACTAAGTATACGAAATATACAGTGAAAGGGCAATTAGAATTTTCGGATACAGTTAATACTGAATTAAAAATAATGGTAGAAACTATTCATAAACTTGCCGATAAAACTAAAGAATCAATGTTGGGAAAAGATGCTAATCTGTTAGGAGAAATTGATAAAATTGAGGATAGCATAGATGATATGCGTAAAAACCTAATAAAAATGCATATTGATAGACTAAACCAAGGTCAATGCAAAGCCGAAAGTAGTAGTGTATTTATAAACTTAGTAAGTAATTTAGAAAGAGTTGGAGACCATTTATCTTATATTGGTCATTATTCTGAAGAATTGAATAAATAATAATATCTAAAAAAACCAATAAAAAAAGAAGCAAATTAATTTTGCTTCTTTTATATTACTTTTCATACTATCTTAATTTTTCGAATAAATCCTTCATTTGACTGGGAGAAAGTAAAATCGGATTGTTTTTCATTGCGATATGTTCTGAACAATCTTTAGAAAGTTTATCAATAGATTTTGCACCGATATCTCCTAATGTAGTTTTCAAACCAAAATATTTTTTTAGTTCCATTACCTTATCGGCTAATTGGTCGGTATTCTCAAAGCCAAGCGATTTGGCTAAGAAATCCATTTTATCGGGTAACACTGTGGAATTAATTCTAATAAAACTATCTAAAGTAAAGGCACAAGCCTCGCCGTGGCAAAGATGGTAATTGTTGCTCAAACCGTAAGAACAGCCGTGGCAACCTGCCGTTTTTGGGATTGCAAAACTAAGTCCAGCTAGTAGTGACCCCAAACTCATTTCTTCTCTAGCAGATAAATCTTTTCCGTTATCAAATGCTTTCTTTATATTTGGGAACATATGGCAAAGTGCACTAATAGCTAGTATATCACAAATTGGTTGGCTACCATTGGACCAATATGCTTCTAAAGCGTGACTCATTGCATCAAGTCCTGTCGTTGCTGTAATAAATGGAGGAACTGATATTGTAAGTTCCGGGTCAATAATTGACATAAAAGGATAAAAATTATTGCACAAAAGTGGAGCTTTAATCATCAATACTTCATCGTTACAAACGGAAACGGAAGTAACTTCCGAACCCGTCCCTGCCGTAGTAGGTATGGCAATAAGTGGTATATGTTTTTCACTAAAAATTGCTCTTTTATAAAAATATTCAGCCACATCACTTTCACCATAAACTGCAGAGCAAGCAAATTTTGCTAAATCAATTGAGCTACCACCGCCTAAAGCAATGGCAAAATCAACTTCTTTTTCTTTCATTAACTTTGCGGCATTTCGTACTTCTTGTAAAAGTGGATTAGGGGTGATATCACTAAAAGTCGCTATAATGCTAGGACAATTTTTGCGAATATTGTCAGCAAGGCCGTTATTTGCAAACAATTTATCACAAATAAGGATACCTTTAGAAAAGCCTAATTCTTTAATAGTTTGTTCTAATTTTTTGGCCTCACCACTACCAAATTTTATTTTAACTGGTGAAAAAAAGTTAAATTCTTTCATAATCACTCCTAATGTTTTTATAGCTATATAATTATTATTTATTATAACAAAATATTATTAATGTAGCAATAGGTACTACTTATCATAACAACATTAAACAAATAAAAGGCAACAAAGGGCACACTTTTATTGACATATGCTAAAAATTTGATATAATAATTATATAATACACTAAGGAGAATTCTATGCCAAGACCAAAAATACAAAAAATGGTTTGTAGAAGACCAGATTTTAATAATTTTCATCCAGGTAAAATGAATGAAAATTCTTTAATTATTGTGATGAGTTTGGAAGAATATGAAGTTATTAGGCTTATAGATAATAAGCAATTGTCACAAGAAGAATGTGCTTTACAAATGCAAGTAAGTAGACCTACTGTGCAGTTGCTATATTCAAGTGCCCGTAAAAAAATATCCAGTATGCTAGTAGAGGGTGCTATGATAAAAATTGAAGGTGGCAATTATCAGATTTGTAACGACCCTAACTGTGAATTTATGCAAGGCGGATGCCGTTGTCATGGACGAGGAAGAAATAATCCGATTATTTAGTTTTCAAAATATCTACAATTACTTAAATATTTCATTTAAAGATATTTGTAATTCATATACAAATAATATTATATAATGCGAAAAGGCATACCACATTGTATATTTTGGATACCCAAAAGATAAAAAAGGAAATAATTAATTTATTTTAATAATATTGTAGATAATTAAATTAAATTGACAAAATTATTATAATTTGATATTATACATATATCTTTGATATATTGTTGGAGGTTAGTATTAGTAAAGTTAAGGGAATTTTTGCTAAAGGCTTATGTGAGAATGTATACATAAAAAAGATAGTTGATTTTCTTGGGAAAATATATGATTCTAATTATTTTTTTGCAGTTGCAGTAGCTATTGCTGTAAGTGGATTCACATTCCGTTTTGAAATAATTGCTATGTCAATATTGCTTATATTAGCGAGTATTGGGTTTTTGCTTATTAAAAATCTTACTCCCACTTTTTTATGCGTATTTCTAACTTGTATGGTGCCACTAAGATTTTATGGTGCTACTGCAGAAATGTTTTTGCCATTAATTATTTTTCTAGGAATAGCCGTAATCAGTATGCTTTCTAGAATGTTAATATTCCCAATTAAATATCGTCCTAACAAATTATTTTATTCGCAATTAATATACTCAGTTGCTTTGATATTAGGTGGACTTGGATACCTTACTTTTAAACAATACATAAGTTTAGTTCCAATATACACTATTTTAGGATTGGGTGTGTTTCAATTGTTCTTTTTAGTATATTTTAGTAGTTATTATAAAATTGCAGATGATAAGGTAGTAAGTGATTTTTCACGAATGATGGTGGCAATAGGCATTAATTGTTTGTTGTTCTTTTTATGTGAATATTTAGTCAATATTCCTACATTTATAACAGATGGTTTCTATTTGCCATGTTTACAATGGAAAAACAATGTCGGGAATGTATTATTGCTAGCTATGCCATTTTGCTTTTATTTTATAATTAAGAATAAAAAGCCTATTATAAATTCTATAATAGTGAGTTTGTTGTTAATAGTTTTATTCATTTCAAGATCTCGTGGTGCGACAATTTTTGGTTTAATTGTGTTTATCATCGGGGCAATTTATACATTTGCTAAGGTTGATAAAACCACTAAAAAGAAATTTGGTATCGTGCTAGGTGTTTTATTAGCAATTGCCATAATTTTGGTTATTATATATTGGGAAAATATTTTGCCGGCTATACAAAAATCTCTTGCAGATAAATCTTCAGGGCGGTTTGATATTTATAAATTAGGATTTAATTTGTTCAAAGAAAGCCCAATATTTGGTATTGGATTTTATTATCTAAAGATTTATGACATAAGTAGTTTAGGTGGGAATATGACAGTTTGTTTATTCCATTCTACATTTTTCCAACTTATAGCATCTTTAGGTTTGTTTGGACTAATTAGCTATAGTACAGTAGCATTTTTTAAGTGGCAACAAGCATTACAAAATCATACTTTTAATAGAGTAGCTTTATTTTCGCTATTAGGGTTTGCATTATATTCAATGATAAATACAGGCACAGTAATACCTTTGCCTTGTATGACTATAGTAACTATGATAACAGTTATTTGTTATAAACATAATATTTATGAAAATAATAAAAATGTTAATTATTTTGAAATTTCTAAATAATTTTTATCAAATTTGACATTTAAGCAATATTTATTATATAATAAGAATAGTGTTATAATAATTAAAGCAAAATAATATTAAGATTAATATTAAGGAGGTTTTTAATATGAAAAAGAGAATTACATATTTGATTTTATCAATAATGGTGATAGCCGTTTTAGCGGTATCCCTATGTGCCTGTACAACAAATAATGCAGGGACAGATGATGAAACAATAGCAGAAACAGAAACTACAGAAACTGGACTAAAGTATACAGCAAATGCTAAAATATTTAGTTATGAAAAAGAAAGTACTGAGGGTAAAATTGATTACAATTTTATTATTGATGGTAGTAATTATTTGTATGAAATATTTATAGAAAACGGAATTGAAAAAGATGAGTTGTCTTTAAAAATGGTGAACAAAGATGGTTTGGAAACAATTGATAGTTTTTCTTATAAAATTTTACTTATGGGTGAAGAAGTTGTAAACACTGATGATATTAATGTGTTAATGGAAGCATCTGGGGAAACTGAAACAAACGGTATAGAATATATTAAAAACAACATATTCCCGCTTACCATTGTAGAAAATGAATTATATTATGATTTACATGGTGACGAGATAATAGGTAAAGATGGTGATGCGAATGTATCAATTCATAATAATGTTTCACAATTTTCTTTGCGTAAAATTGTGGAGTTAGGACATATTCTTGGTGCTAAATATACTGGTTATGATGCAGTAGTTCCTATTAATGCCGATAAAGCAGCAATTGCTCAAAACTTATACTCTTTGTATGTATTTTATAGTGATGAAAAACAAGAAAATATTAAAGTTACCGAAGAAATGATAGGAGATATAAATACTTCTGCAGAAGGGCCTATTTCTGTGAATGTAGAATATAAACCAGGTGAAATTTATGAGGCACGTATAAATGTAACTAATAAAGTAGATATAAGTGATTATTGGAAAACATTTTATGTTTCAAAAGATACAAGTTGGGAAGATTTTATCCAAACTAATAGCACCTATTTTGAAGCTAATCAACAACAACCTACAGGTTTTATTACAACTACAGTTGGTGATGTTGAATTTATTGCAAAGAAATCAACAGATTCTACCTATAATTATAAAATGGTTGTATATGACCCATCAAATATTACCACTACTAAAGTGAATTTTGATATAGCTAACAGTTTAATGAATATAGCTAAAACTAGTAATGATATTTATTTTGTTTCTATGAATGCAGAACTAAAGGCAAATATTAGTTATGTTTCTAGTAATGGTGTAAGTACAGATATTGAATTAAGTGATGTTGCAGTAGTAGATTATAATAGCGAAACAGTAGGTGGCTTTGGAGATGTGTATGTAACATATGATGGAGTAAATTCAGAAAAAGTAAGTTATTATATATATGATGTTGCCGTTAAGGATACAATTTTTAAAATAAGCGGTGCACTTAATAGTAGTGGAAATAGTGTAATAGTCCCAAAAAATGAAGATGACAGTTTGGATTTGACAGGATTAAAAATTAAAGTTAGTAAAATGGATAATACTACCGAACTTATTGATTTAACAGCGGATATGGTAAAATCATTTATTAATCAAAGTAATAAAACAAGCTATTATATTGAATATCAAAGTGGTAGCTATACCTATTATTGTGATATTGATATAGACGAATAGAAAAAAAATAGTTAAAAATTGTAGCTAGGGTAATTTATTATTATCCTAGCTATTTTTTTATAATGCGGAATTATTAATCGATTTTTCTAATAAAATATAATGATAGGGATATTTTATGCAATAATAATAAATTACCTATTGAAACCATTTTTGCATAATGTTATAATATTTTTATACGAATATAACAAAAGGGGGATAAAATGCAAACAATTTCAAAAGAAAAAAGAGAAGAAGCTGTTGATTACAGTTTAGATGCAATAAAGCATATTTGCGACGATATTGGACCTCGAGAATCGGGTACGCCGAATGAAAGAAAAGCACAAGATTGGCTTAAGGAAGAATTATTAAATAATAAGTGGGCTGATGAAGCAGTAATCGATGAATTTCAAGTTTCTAGGCACGGATTAGTTGGTTTTTCGAAGATAGTAGCTACATTTTTGCTTATTGCTGTACTTGCAAGTATGGTAGGATATTTTGTAGTGTCAGCTTATGTCGTTTTGCAAATTATAGCTTTGCTATTTATAATATTATCCCTTGCTATGTTTTTATTTGAATTCGTATTATATAAACCGTTTGTAGATTTGTTTTTGCCGAAGAGTACTTCTTCTAATGTTTATGCAAAATATCATAGTAGCGGCGAAACTAAAAAAAGAATAATTTTTTCAGGACATTGTGATTCTGCTTATGAATGGACGCTTATGAAAGTAAGCCCTACTCTAATGATAGCCGTACTAATAGGGTCTTTAATAGGGGCATTACTTTTTGTTGCATTAATAATTGTTTCACTTGTAATCGGCAAAATTCCTATGTGGAGTGTTGCTATTAATATTATTTTTGCACCATTTTATTTTGGACTTTACTATATGTGTAATTTCAAAAAAGTTGTACCCGGTGCTAATGATAATCTAACAGGTGTACTAGCATCAATGTCAGTTCTTAAATGTCTTAAAGAAACAGATATAAGATTTGAAAATACGGAAGTAGCTGTATTGCTAACGGGAAGTGAAGAAGCGGGTTTACGAGGTGCTAGAGCGTGGGCAAAAAAATATAAAGATGAAATAAAAACTAGCAGTATTGATACTGTATTTATAAGTTTAGAAACATTTCGTGATTGGGACCATTTTTGTATATATTCTCGTGATATGACAATGACTGTAGGTCACGATAAAGGAGTAATTAACCTATTAAAGAAAGCTACCACAAAAGCGGGTAGACCTCTAAAGACCGCATTGGTGCCATTTGGTGCATCAGATGGGGCAGCAGTGACAAAAGAAGGCTTGCGTGCTTGCTGTGTGGCAGGTATGGACCCAAAACCAGCCAATTATTATCATAACATGAAAGATACTGCCGATAATATGGACAGAAAATCTTTAGCTTTCGGTGTAGATATAGCAATAGAGTCCGCCTTTATTTTTAATGAAGAAGGAGCACCCGAAAATTAATATATAAATATAAAAAAACGAAAAAACAAATAAATAATAAATAAATTTTGTAATATGGTGCAGTCTTGTAAAATATAATAAAAAATATTGATAAGTTAAGTATGTTGCAAAATATGTCGAAATATAATAGGTTTAGTCGTATCGGTAAAAATTATGGAGTATTTGTGATATAATGACACTGTGCAATTGTTCATGTAAGCATAAAATGGATTAGAAAGGAGATTTTATGAAATTTTGTTCTAAATGTGGGAAAATGATAGCAGAAGAGGCAATAGTATGTCCATTTTGTGGCTGTCAAGTAGGGGATGTCAGTGTTCCTGAAACTTCGACTCTGGGTATATTGTCTATAATTTTTGGTGCAATGGGCGGTTTTGTTGGATTAGTATTGGGTGTTATTGGTTTGATTAATTATAAAATAGATAGTAATAGAAGAAATTGTAAAATTGGAATAGGTCTATTTTGCGTTTGGTTTGTTATCTCGATAATAATTTGTGGTATTTTTATAGCAACAACGTTAAGGATATTTTATGGTAACAGCGGTAATATATTTTGGGTAATGTCGAAATATGTCGAAATATGACATCTTTTGTAGAACATATAGATATTATTGCGAATAAATGTTAAAATGAAAAAATCAATTAGTTTATAAAAAAATTAATTGAAATAAAAAAAAATAAAAAGGGAGAAGTAATGAAATATTGTAATAAATGTGGAAAGGAAATAGAAAATGAGGCAGTAGTATGTCCATTTTGTGGGTGTCAAGTAGCTGAAATGCAGGTAGAGGAATCATCAACTATGGGAATATTATCTATAGTTTTTGGGGCACTAGGTGGTTGGCTAGGATTGGTACTAGGAATTATTGGATTGACAAAGTATAAAATAGCCAAAAATAGGAAAAATTGTAAAATCGGAATAGGTCTATTTTGTGCATGGGTAGTTGGCTATATAATAATTATAGTATCAATGGTAAGTGCAGCAGCTAGTATGTATTAATAAAGATAGCAAAAAAGAAAAAGTTTTTAAAACAAAAAGGTAATCAAGAGATATGCACCCCAAAAGTTGAACACTATTGGAGGTGCATTTCTTTTGGAATAACAAAAGAAAAAAATAACAAAAAAAACACAAACAAAATGTATAGTACAAAAGTAAAAGTAACTGTTAAATATATGCAGGGTAAATGTTTGGTTATCTTGAAGCATTTAAAAAATATTTTCTATTATAAATAAATAGTCACTTAATTAAAGTGAATTTGTTAAAAAATAAAAGGACTGATTCCGATTTAATATTGGAATCAGTCCTTAGTAAATTAAATTTTTGGGCTTTACATCAGTTAATGTTTTTTTATTGTTAATTAAATTATAAAATATTATTCTTTTATAAGTGTTTTTAAGATTTCGCCATAATAGAGTGTATGAAAATCACCGCCCGAATAGGCACGAGGAATAATTTCTTTTTGTATAAAATCTTCTTTTCTAAAGGGTGTGGAATATAATTTTTTACAAATAATAATAGTAGATGCTTCTATAAAATAAGGTGTATTATTATCATTATCATAGCATAAGGTAAGGTCAGTATTTTCCATTTTATCTTTCCTATCGTTACCAGATACTTTGCCACAATATTGCAAAGATTTCCTATATTTTTCATCAAAAAACGAAAGCGAAAAAGTATCATTGCTATCGACAAAGTTTTTTGTATATCTTTGTGGTCTTATTACTATATTAACAACATTCATAAACCACATTACACCCATACCGCCCCAAGATGCAGTCATAGTATTGCACGCAGTTTGGTCGCCGGCAGTAATAAGCATCCATTTTTTCCCTATCATATCAAAGGGATTTATATTAAGTGTAGCTATATCTTTACTAATAAAATTAGTCATCATATATGTGCCTCCTGTATATATTTAGTCTATGTAAATAATAACAATAAATGTATGATAAAGTCAAACACGAACAATGCACTTTATGTAATATACTTGCAATTTAACAAATTTGTGGTAAAATTTATAGCGTAGAGGTGGCAAATGAAGGTTTTAATAATTAATGCAACTATGAGAAAACAGACTACTTATAATATAGCAAAAAGTTTTATTAGTAAGTTAAATTGTGAAACAGAAGTAGAAGAAATATTCTTACCCGATGCAATGCCCAAATTTTGTTTAGGTTGTGGCAATTGTTTTATGGTAAGTGAAAAGAATTGTCCTCACTACGAATTTTCAAAAGCTATTTTAGAAAAGATGTTAAATGCAGATTTATTAGTTTTTGCTAACCCTGTTTATGTGTTTCATACAACAGGACAAATGAAAACCTTACTTGACCATTATGGATATATGTGGCTTATCCATCGCCCTAGCGCACAAATGTTTGTAAAACAAGCAGTAGTAATATCTACCGCAGCAGGTGGTGGCACTAAGTCAGCAAATAAAGATATAGTAGATAGTTTGCGTTTTTGGGGCGTAGCTAGAATCCATACTTATGGCATAAATGTAAAAGCGGCATCTTGGAAAAGTGTAAAAAAAGAAATAAAAGAAAAAATAGATAAAGATGTTACAAAATTAGCAAAAAAAATCGAGTTAGATAGTGATAAAGTAAAACCAATGTTTATTTCGAAAATGTATTTTTACATTTTTCGAGGTTTACAAAAAAAAGGTTTTAGTAAAATTGACCAAGAGTATTGGGAAAGTAAAGGTTGGTTGGGAAGAAATAGACCATTTAATAAATAAAATACGTTAATGCTATTTAAATTTATTGTAATAAAAGTATTTTATGTGTGCAATAATGGCAATTGAAGTATAGCAAATTATAAGCGGACAAGGGGAACTCTATAATGAGGAGAAAATTAAAATGAAAATAGCAATGGTAATAGATATTTATAATGATGATGGGAATGGAACGAGTATGTCGGCAAGGCATTTCGTCGAAAAATTAGAAGAAAGAGGACATCAAATCACTATTCTTTGTCAAGGTGATAAAAAAGGGAAAGAAGGGAATGTTTATTATTTTAATGCTATTAAAGTCCCTTATAAAATTCAAGAAATATGCGAAAAACAACACGCTATTTTGGCTCATCCTGATGACCAATTGATAAGAGAAGCATTACTTGATGTCGATGTGGTACACATATATTTGCCATTTTGGCTAGGTACACATAGCTCTAAAATTGCTAAAGAATTAGGGAAGCCTGTTTTAGGTTGTTTTCATATTGCAGCAGAAAATATTACCTATAATTTAGGGTTGCAAAATGTGCCTCTAGTAGATACTATAGTTTATAAATCGTTCAAAAATTTTCATTATAATTCAATAAATAATATATATTGTCCAAGCCAATCTATAGCAGATATAATAAGAGAAAACGGTTACACACAAAATATTTATATTATAAGTAACGGTTATAATCCAAATTTCAAACAAATAAAAAGTATAGAGAAACCAGATAAATATAAAGATAAATTTGTAATAATAAGTGTGGGTAGACTAACTAAAGAAAAAAGGCAAGATTTGATAATAAAGGCAATAGGTAATTCTCTTTATAAAGCTAGTATAGTACTTATTTTGGCGGGTAAAGGAGGGCTTAAAGATAGTTATCAGCAACTAGCGGAACAATGTAATGTAAATATAGAATTTATGTTTATAAATCAAGATGAACTTATAAAGACATTAAATTATGCGGATATTTTTGTGCAAGCGAGTGATGTAGAAACCGAATCCATATCGTGTTTGGAGGCTATAGCTTGCGGGGTAGTTCCTATAATTAGCAATTCAAAAATGTGTGCAACAAGACAATTTGCCCTTGATAGTAGTGCAATATTTGAAAAAGACGATTATAATAATTTAGCAGATAAAATTGATAATTATATATCAAATCCAAAAAGATTAAAATTACTTCGTAATGATTATGCTCGTTCAGCACTAAACTACAGTTTGGAAAATTCAATTGATTCAATTATAAAAGTGTATAATTATATTATTAATAATAATGGAGAAACAGGTAAAACATTTAATTATAATCAAACGGAATTAACAAATATGGGTGATTATATTAATGATATTAATTAATAAATTTCAGCAGTAAAAATTTCTTTAATGGCTACATTCAGCATTTATTATGGTATAAATAACATTATTTTGCATAGTCTATGCTACTTATTGCCATTTGTGAAATATTATGCTATCATCATATTATAAAAATATATGGGAGTTTTATAATATTATGGAAAAAAATATGAATATAACTGCAAAAACAAAAATAATTGATATAAGCAAAATGGATAGTTCTGAAAAAGAAGGTTATGAGGTAGCTCGTGATTTGAGTAACAGCATTTATTTGAAAATTGGACTAACTAATTTTTGCAAAAAACATTATCATAAACAGTTGGAACTTTTGTATATACTTAAAGGTAATCAAAAAGTGAATATAAACAATGATTCATTTGAATTGGCAGAAGGCGATTTGATTATTGTTAATCCATATGAACTTCACGAATACAAACAAAATGGAGTAGTAAGTTTTGTTTTGTGCATACCGTCAAGATTTTTAGAATTTTTTGAAAATTATTCGGGAGGTATGTATTTTAATACGAATTATGTAAAAAAATCGCCAGTAACTAAACAAATTTATTCAATAATGACTGAACTTATGGATGTTTGTGGAAGTAATGACCTAATAGTTTACGCCAAAACTTTATTGTTATTATCATATATGGTAGAGAATGTGGGTTTGCAAAAAATGCAAAAAGAGCAAAATAGTGGAATAAATGCGGTTGTTGTGGACTATATTAATGACCATTATGCCGATAACATAACTTTAGATGATATTGCAAAATATTGTTGTTATAGCAAATACTACATATCAAAAACATTTAATAAAATGGTTAATTGCAATATTAATGATTATATAAATTTGAAGCGGATTGAAGCATTTATTCATTTACAATCAAATAATACATCAAATATAAGTGAAAACGCACTAGCGGTAGGCTTTAATAGTACTAGGGCTTTTTATACCGCTTTCCGTAAACTTTATAATCTCACACCCAAAGAATATTTATTAATGCAAAAGCAGCATATAGGTGTTTAATTTTTAACTTTTATTGTAAACAATAATTAGCATAAAACATCGCAAGATAAAGCAAGATTTTTTTATTATATAGTTATAGACTTATAGTGGTTAGTAACATAAGTACAAACTAATAAAAATAAAATGATGTTGAGGATTTTTTATGGAAAAAAACAAAATAAAATTAGGAATTGCGCCAATCGGTTGGACCAATGATGATATGCCCGATTTAGGCAGTGAAATTAGTTTTGACAGATGCATTACTGAAATGTCAGAAGCGGGATATGTAGGTTGTGAGGTAGGCAATAAATATCCGACAAATCCAAGTGTGCTATTAGAAAAATTAAAATTATTAAACTTACAAATTGCTAATAGGTGGTTTAGTTCTTTTATTCTTACTAAGCCTTTTAATGAAGTAGAAAAAGATTTTCGAGTTAGTTGTGAATTTCTAAAAGCGGTAGGTGCTAAAATAATAGGTGTGTCCGAACAAAGTTATAGCGTGCAAGGGCAATTAAATACACCTATATTTGGTAATAAATATGTTCTAAATGATGAAGAATGGAATATTTTATGTGTAGGTATGAGTAAGCTTGGATACATAGCTAAAGAATATGGAATTACGCTAACATACCATCATCATATGGGTACTGTAGTGCAAACTGAAAAAGAAATTGACAAATTTATGAACCTTTGTGATAGCAATTCGGTATATTTATTATATGATTGTGGACATTTGGCTTATTGTAAAGAAGATTATATTGGTGTGCTAACTAAATATATTGATAGAATAAGACATATTCATCTTAAAGATGTAAGAATTAAAGAAATAGACAGAGTAGAAAAAGAAAAACTTTCATTTTTACAAGGAGTTAGGAATGGTACATTTACTGTGCCAGGAGATGGCGATAGCGATTTTGACAAAATTTTTGAAATTATCATTGGTAGCAATTATCAAGGTTGGCTAATAGTTGAAGCAGAACAAGACCCGGCTAAAGCAAACCCTTTTGATTATGCAGTAAAGGCAAGAAAATTTATAAATAAAAAATTAGATATATAATTTAAGGAGATGAAATAATGTTAAATATAGGAATAATTGGTGCTGGTAGAATAGGGAAAGTACATACTGAGTCAATTACAAGGTTTGTAAAAAATGCACAAGTTGTGGCAATAGCTGACCCATTTTTGAGTGATACAACAATAAAATGGGCAAAAGAAATGGGGATTAACACAACTTATAAGGATTATAAGAAAATACTTGAAGATAGCAATATTGATGCAGTTTTAATTTGTTCTTCTACAGATACTCACGCAAAAATAAGCTTAGAAGCAATTGCTTGTGGCAAAAATGTATTTTGTGAAAAACCAATAGACCACAATATAAACAGAATTTTGGAAGTAAAAAAAGCATTAGAAAATAGTAATGTAAAATATCAAGTAGGTTTTAATAGAAGATATGACCACAATTTTAAAGCTGTAAAGAATGCAATAGAGTCTGGGAAAGTAGGGGATTTGGAAATTTTGAAGGTTTGTTCTCGTGACCCAGAAGCCCCACCTATTGAATATGTAAAAGTTTCTGGCGGAATGTTCTTGGATATGACAATTCACGATTTTGATATGGTAAGGTTTTTATCGAATTCTGAAGTTGAAGAAGTTTTCGCTTATGGCGCCGTTTTGGTAGATGAAAAAATTGGCGAGGCAGGAGACATTGATACAGCAATAATAACTATGAAATTAGAAAATAAATGCTTGGCGGTTATTGACAATTGTAGGAAATCGTGCTATGGTTATGATCAGAGGGTAGAAGTATTCGGAAGTAAGGGTCAAGTTGCTATAAGCAATGATACTCAAAGCAATGCAGTAGTTTCAAATGAAGATGGTGTTAGTGCTGAAAAACCATTATTATTTTTCTTAGAACGCTATATGCAAGCTTACGTTAACGAAATCAATAAATTTGTTGAGTGCGTTAGAAACAATACCAAACCTACAGTTGGTGTAGAAGACGGGTTACAATCAGTATTGATAGGACTCGCTGCCCAACAATCAATTGAATCAGGCAAACCTGTTAATGTAAAGGAATTTGCCAAAAAATTTAATATTTAAAGTTTCTTTTATGAAAAATGTTAGGTTTAACAAAAAAGCCATTTAGGGGGTAACTGATGGCTTTTTTGTTAGCCAAAATTAAGAGGGAAAAGCATAAAAAACCTCTAAAATAATATGTTTAGAAGTTAATTTTTATCAATTATTGAATTTGGAAATGTTTTACAAAAGCATCTACTATTATTTTTTGTCCATATTGATTAGGGTGAATCCCATCTAAACACAATAACGAATTGATATTTAATGATTCAAGGAATTTTTCTCTTATTTTTACTATTTCAACATCATATTTCTGAGCAATTTCGCCAAGAAGTAGAGAATATTTTTCTTGTTCACGATAAACGGTTTGGGGGTCATTGTGCAAATATTTCAAAATATTATTATAATTAAGTCCATAACTTACCCATTTTACATAAGACAATGCACAAATAGGTGGGAGAGTCATAAGTATTGGGCGGATATTTTTAGAAATAGCTAATTCTATTATTTCCCCAACATTATTTACAAAATCTTCAGGATTTACTTTGGCATTATGAATAATTTCGCAATTTTCACTTATTTTACTCCATTTTTTGTCGCAATCATTACCGCCATATTCAATAATAACAGTATCAACATCCTCATTTTTATTAAGGTAGTTTTGGAAAATCTTAATTCCTTTATCGCTACAACAGCCCATTTTTGAGATATTGGTTAAATTGACATTTAATTCATTTTGTATTTCTTCCCAATCAACAAATTTAGTAAATGAATATTTTTTATCATCATCTAAAATTACTCCGCGAAGTAAAGAATCACCAAGTAAAACAACATTTTTTCTTTTCATAATTTCTCCACCATACAATAAATATTTATGTTACAAGACTAACAAAAAAAATGTTAAAAGTCAAGTGTGATTTTCAGGGTAAAATCTCTCTATAAAATCAATAATTATTGAATAAAAATGGAATAAAGTCACTAAAATTTGCCATACTAAAAAATGCGAAAATAGGTGCCAATAGAGTGCTAAAAGTTTGACTTTTGCTAAATAAAGGTATATAATAGGCATAAAATAAACAATTGTCATCGAAGAGTTTGTAGATGGCAACAAAAAGGAGTTATCTAATTAAAACATTTGATGAAATAAATATGCGCGAAGAGACAAAACGCGCACTTGTAGAAATGGACATTTCTACACCGACCGAGGTGCAAGCACTAGTCTTGCCCGAAATGCTAGCAGGAAAGGACTGTTTGGTACAATCACCAACAGGAACCGGAAAAACATTTGCTTTTGGAATTCCAATATTGGAAAAAATTGATTTAGAAGAAAGAGAAATTCAAGCTGTAATAGTAAGTCCTACTAGAGAGCTTGCAATGCAAACAACACAAGCACTTAAAAATTTATCTAGATTTATTGAAAATCTAAGAATAACTTGTGTAGTTGGGGGACAATCCTTTGACAAACAACTTACTTCTTTAAAAAGAAAACCACAAATCGTGGTTGGTACACCAGGACGTATGTTGGATTTGATGGAAAGAAAAGCCTTGAGAATCAAAAATGCTAATTTGCTTGTTTTAGACGAAGCAGATGAAATGTTAAAAATGGGATTTCGTGATGAAATCAATAAGATAGTAGAAAAAATGCCTGAAACAACTCAAAAAGCTTTTTTCTCGGCTACAATGCCTCGCGAAATCGCGAAATTATCTGAAAATTATCAAAAAGACCCAGTAAATATTAAAGCAACTATAAGTGGTAACGATATGCCTAATATCAAACAGTATTCACTTAAAGTAGGCGGCAAAAAGAAAGTTGATGCACTAAAATATATATTGGAAGAAAACAAGTATACTTATGTGTTGATTTTTTGTAATACCAAACTTATGGTAGACAATTTGCAAGATAGACTTAAAAATGATGGTTATAATGCATTAGGTTTGCACGGAGATATGCTACAAAGACATCGTACTCGTGTAATGGCTAGCTTTAGAAATAAAGAAATCAACATTTTAGTAGCTACAGATGTAGCTGCAAGAGGTATAGATGTAGATAATATTGAGGCCATTATTAATTATGATATTCCACAACAAGCTGAATATTATGTTCACAGAATAGGAAGAACTGCTAGAGCTAAAAGATCTGGTGTTGCTTATACTTTTGTGTCAGGCCGTGATATTTTAAGTATTAGAGATATAGAAAGAGAAGCTGGTGTTAAGATGGAAGAATTAGTTATAGAAAATATTACTGATTCACATTTAGGTGCTTCATCAAATGATGGAACGACTACTAGATTATTTTTCAATGTAGGAACAAAAGATAATACTACTAGAACTAAAATACTTGATTTATTTGCAACTAGATGTAATATTATGGAAAGCCAAGTAAAAGAAATCAAACTTTTAGAAATGTTTTCTTTTGTAGAAGCTGATAATGATGTAATAGACAAAATTAAAACGCTATGCGGATTAGAATTTTGCAGCCGTAAACTTAATATAGAAGATGCTGGCAAATCTGCTAAAAGAGGCGGACCAAGAAGTAGTTCTGGGTATGGTTCTAACAGAGGCGGACAAAGAACTGAAAGAAACGGCTTTAGAAGCGAAAGTGGTGGTTATAGAAGCGACCGAAATGATTCAAGAGGCGAAAGAAGTTTTAAGCCAAGAGAAGAAAGGAGTTTTGCTCCAAGAAGCGATAGAGGCGAAAGAAGTTCTAGACCAAGAAGCGAAAGTGGCGAAAGAAGCTTTGCTCCAAGAGAAGAAAGAAGCTTTGCTCCAAGAGAAGAAAGAAGTTTTGCTCCAAGAGAAGAAAGAAGTTTTGCTCCAAGAGAAGAAAGAAGTTCTAGACCAAGAAGCGAAAGTGGCGATAGAAATTTTAGAAGTGATAGAAGCGAAAGAAGCTATAGCCCAAGAAGTGACAGTGGTGAAAGAAGTTCTAGACCAAGAAGCGACAGCGGGGAAAGAAGTTTTAGCCCAAGAAGTGACAGCGGTGAAAGAAGTTCTAGACCAAGAAGTGATAGTGGAGAAAGAAGTTTTAGACCAAGAAGCGAAAGTGGCGAAAGAAACTTTAGAAGTGATAGAAGTGATAGTAATAGCTACAGAGGTGAAAAAACTTTTAGTCCGAATGGCGAAAGTAGTGAAAAAAGCACTTTTTCTCGTGACAAGGATACAGACAGAGGAGCTCGTCAATTCACACCAAGAGGCGACAGCAACAGAAAGTCATTTAATAGTAATAGAAGTAAACCAAGCAGAAATGATTAGTTTATAAAAAGGAGCAATAATGGAAATAGGCATTTGTTATGTTATTGGAGCTGGTGAAGGATTTGATTTTACTACACCAATATTAACAAATGACTATGTTATTGTTGCCGATGGCGGTTACAAAATTGCCAAAGAACACAATATACCTATTAATTTAATTGTTGGTGATTTCGATTCATTAGGATTTGTTCCCAAAGAAGAGAATGTTATTATTTTGCCAAAAGAAAAAAATGACACAGATATGCTTAAAGCATTAAAATTAGGTTTAGAAAAAGGTTATAAAGACTTTGTAATAATGGGAGGATGTGGTGGTAGATTATCACATACTATTGCCAATATTCAATGCTTAAAATTTCTAGCAAGCAAAGGTGCTAAAGGCACAATAATAGGAAATCAAGAAATAATAACTTTACTTGACAGTAATTCATTAGATTTTGCTGAAGATAAGAAAGGATTAATTTCAATATTTGCCTTAGGCGATATAGCTTTAGGCGTTACATTAAAAGGATTAAAATATCCACTTGATAAGTTTGATATTACCGATAGCTATCCAATTGGAATAAGCAACGAATTTACTGGTAATATATCCCAAATAAGCGTAAGAAAAGGACAACTTTTGATTATTATTAATCTTTATTAGGATTTGTTAAATTTAATTTTTCTGAAGAAAATAAAGCATTTACAATTACAGGAACAACAATCGTAAATACGACTAATTCTACTATTGTATTTAGTGCAACTACGGTAGTCATTATCCATTTGAAATTAATGGTAAGTGTATCAAAGGTACGACCGCGTGCGAATACAAAAAACATTCCTAAAAATAGTATTGTATTAGTAAGAACACCACAAATTGTGGCTATTGAAGAATATAAATATCTCTTTTTTTTGGAGGTATTATTTTTGTTTGTAAGATAAAAAACGAACCCACAAACCAAACCTACCATTATACGAGGGAATACGGATATTAGGGGGTTTACAACAATCATAAACATAGGATTAGCAGACGCTCCAATTAGGGCAATTAGCATACTTACAATACCAAACATAAGACCTGCGACTAAACCGTATTTATAACCGTGAGTTTGGGCGACTACCAAAACAGGTATTAAGCCAAGAGCAAAGCTCATAGGCATACCTAATATTCGCAATAATTCTGCGAGTAATTGAAGCACTATAATTAGTGCAAATAATAAGCTTAGTAAAGCAATTTTTTTGCTTTTATTTATATTTCTCATAATTGATTAATAATATAACACAAAAAATCTAGTTTAGCAATTAAAAGTTAGAAATTTCAAAAATTTATAACTATTGACATATTATGTACAAAATGATACAATTTCTTTATATTTGCACGATAAATAAAGATATAAAAAGAATTTTGGAGAAATTGATGAATAAGCGCAATAAAATTGGAGTAGGAGCCTCAATTATTGGAGCGGTAATAAACGCTTTACTAGGAGGACTAAAGTTTTTTATTGGGCTAGCAACAAATAGTGTTAGTATTCTTACCGATGGAATAAATAATCTAGGTGATTTTTTATCTAATATTGGCGGAGCAGTCGGAATAGGCGTATCAAGTACAGCTCCTACCAAAAAGCATCCGCACGGTTTTGAAAAATCTGAAGATATTGCTACCTTATTTGTGGCTAGTATTTTATTTATTGTTGGCATAATATTTGTTTATAATTCAGCTGATAGATTAGTTTATAGGCGCCCAGTTTATTTTAGTTGGTTATATTTTGGACTTGTAATCGGTACAATGGTAGTAAAGGTAGCTATGGGAATCGGATATAAATTAGCTAACAAAAAAGTTAATTCTACAATACTTGATTGTGTAAAAATTGATAGTTATCTTGATGTAGGTATAACATCTGTTGCTTTAATAGGATATACGGTTTCACAATTTACTGGTTTTCCACTTGATGCAATCGTAGGTATAGTAATTGGTGTGATCGTTGCAATAAACGGATTTAAACTACTTAAAGGCGCAGTATCTAAATTAATTGGAGAAGACAACCAAGGAATAAGAAATAGTGTTTTTAAGATGTTACAAGTTGTACCCGAAATTACAAAAATAGAAAAAATTGTTGTTTTTGATAATGGTAAGTCTAGTAGTATAGTAGCTAAGATAGAAGCACAATTTGAAAGTATGGAAGAAGTAGAAAATCTAAAAAGTGAAATAAAGGAAAAAACCAATTATATCGTTTATTTTGAAGGTAAAATTGTCAAATAATAAATAATATTCTTATAAAGGAAGTGTAAATAAAATGGATAAGCAAAAATTAGATAATCAAGTTATTGAAGAAAATAACGAAACAGAAGTAAAGAAAAAAAGAGTTAAAAGAAAAGATTGGACTCCGGAATATAGAAAACATCGCAGAAAAAAAAGTTGGTTAACTTTTGGCAGTATAATGGGTAGTATTGTATTAATAATTGCTATTATTGCTATTATTGGTGTAGCCGGTACAGGTGCTAATATTAAGAAAATTAATGCAATGGAAAAAGTTGGTGCTTCGTTAGTGCCTGCTACTGATGTAGATACGGGTAACACTACTTTCTATGTTGATAATGCAGAAGACTTTAAAGTTTTGCAACTTACCGATATACATTTAGGCGGTGGTGCATTTAGCTTGCAAAAAGATAGTTGGGCAATTGATGCAGTAAAGACTTTAGTTGAAGAAAACAAACCAGATTTAGTAATCGTTACTGGAGATATTGCTTATCCTGTTCCTTTCCAATCGGGTACATTTAATAATAGAAGAGAAGCAAGAGTATTTGCAACACTAATGGAACAACTAGAGGTTTATTGGGCTCCGGTTTTTGGTAACCACGATACAGAGATGTACAGTAGTTATGATAGAGAAAGTATCGCAGAATTCTATACAGATGCACAATGGAAATATTGTTTATTTGAAGAAGGCGATAAAGATGTAGATGGCTTTGGCAACTATGTAATTAATGTAGAAGAAAATGACACCAATAGAATTATTCATTCATTTTATCTTTTAGATAGTCATTCTTACACAGATGGCGATTATTTTGGTGCTGCTTGGAAATATGATAATATTCATCAAAATCAAGTGGATTGGTATAAAAATGAAGTTGCTAGGATTAATAAAATTAATATAGACAATGGTTTTGAAAGTGTTAAATCAACTATGTATTTCCATATTCCGCTACAAGAATATTTGGAAGCGTGGACAGAATATGTAGACAATGATTTTCAAGATACTGATGATGTAAAATATAATTTTGGTGTAGCAGGGGAAGAAGGGAAAGTAGTATATTGCGGAGTAAAAGAAGATGAAATGTTTGACAGTATAATAGAAATGGGTAGTACTGTTGGCGTATTCTGCGGACATGACCATCTAAACAATTTCTCAATTACATACAAAGGTATTAAATTAACCTATGGTATGAGTATCGATTATTTAGCTTATGCGGGTATACAACACAAAACCGAACAAAGAGGTGGTACTGTTATTACTGTACTTAATGATAGTGGAAATGTAGAAATAGCACAATCACCTTATGGTGTATCCATAGATAAATAGTATTATTTAATAAAAAAATAAAAGTTTGGACAATTTTTTGTCCAAACTTTTTTTTTAGAATAACATAAAATATGTTATAATAGTAATAATTAATTTTTAGTAGGAGTAAATGGTTATGAAAATAGCAGTTCTTAATGGTAGTCCAAAAGGTGATAATAGTATAACATTACAAAGTATTTTATATTTACAAAAATTAAATAAAGCACACGATTTTGATATTATTAATGTTGGACAATTGATAAAACCAATAGGGAAAGACCCGACAGAAGCAATAGAAAAAGTAAAAAAAGCAGATATAATTATTTTCAGTTATCCTGTTTATACTTGTTTGGTTCCTAGTCAATTGCATCGATTTTTGGAAATTTTGCAAGAAAATAAAGTAGAATTAAAAGGAAAGTTTGCTACTCAAATAACCACTTCTAAGCATTTTTATGATTTTACAGCACATCAATTTATTGAAGATTTTTGTTTAGATGCGGGGCTTAAATATGTAAAGGGTTTGTCTGCTGATATGGAAGATTTACTAAATAAAGAGGGTCAAAAAGATTGTACAGAATTTTTTGATTATTTTATGTTTTGCGTTAAAAACGATATTTATAAATTGCCAATGGTTACTTCATTGTCAAAGCATAAAGAATATAGTAAGCAAGTAGAAATGTGTGCGAAAAGTAGCAAATACGATATCGTGGTACTTACAGATTGCAAGGTAAATGATAAAAGCTTGCAAGATATGATAGCGGATTTTGAAAATACTATAGGCAATACGATAAGGATTGTAAATGTCACAGAATTCCCGTTTAAGGGCGGTTGTTTGGGTTGTTTAAAGTGTGCTTCAAGTGGTAAATGTGTATACAATGACGGTTTTGATGAGTTTTTGCGTAATAAGGTACAATGTGCTGATGCGATAGTCTATGCTTTTAGTGTAAGTAATCATATGTTTAGTTCTTATCTAAAAAGATATGATGATAGGCAATTTTGTAATGGTCACAGGTCAGTTACGGCAGGTATGCCAATTGCTTATCTTATTAACGGTGAGTATAATTATGAGCATAATTTACGAAATGTGGTTGAAGGCAGGGCGGAAATAGGCAATAATTTTTTAGCGGGAGTTGCTACCAACTTAGCTGAAATAAAAGCAATGTGTGCAACTTTACTTTATGCACTTGATAGAAAATTAGTTTTACCACAAAATTTCTTGGGTGTAGGTGGAAGCAAAATTTTCCGTGATTTAGTATATGTTATGCGAGGGCTTATGAAAGCCGACCATAAATATTATAAACAAAAAGGGATTTATGATGATTTGCCAAATAAACAAAAGAAAAAAATGTTAGCAATGTGTTTAGTAGGAAAATTAGTTGAAAACAAGAAAATAAAGAAAAAAATGGGCAATATAATGGTAACTGGAGTACTTATGCCCTACAAAAAAATATTGAAAAATCTAGATAAAGAAAATTAAATTTTTAGTGTATTTAGATAATTCTTAGTTTCTTTATCTATGCGAAAACTTTCTCTTGCTTTTTGTATAGATTTATTTTGTATCCATTTTGGCAAGGTTTTGCTTTGTATTAGTGGAAGAGTAATGTCATATTGTTTTATTAAAGCCATGCTAAAGTACCACGCAATAGCCATATTTATGTAATACTCGTCACTTATTGCACTAGTTACCCAATCAAGCATTGCTTTTTCAAAATTATCATTGAGAAAGCTATTAAGTAAAGTAACTACTCCATATCTTACAACATAAGTATGGTCAGAAGCTAGCCACAGTTTTATTTTAGGCAAAATAATTTCAGGGTATTTTATAAAAACTTTGTTAATAAAACTATCGCAAATAGCCCAATTATTTATAAAGGGAAGAAATTCTTCTACCTTTTCAAGTAACTCATCAATATTTTGATACTTTTTAGTGACTATAAAAGAATGTAAATGGTTTTCTTCAAAATATTTGTGTGGCAAATCATTTAGAAATTCGTCTACATATTCGCTACACGCAATTTGATTTGCCAATTTACGCAAAACAGGCACTTGTACGCCTATAATTGTGTCCTTATCTATATTAGGAACTAATTTAGCGTGAAAATCTCTATAAACTAAATCTTGCTTTTCAAAAAGCATTGCTTCTATTTGTTTCATAATTTAGATAATAACATAGATAGGCAATAATTGTAAATATTTTATATTTATACAATATAATTTTTTTGAATTCTATATATTCTATATAAATAATTTCAACAAATTAATTTTTTTTTCGATTTTATTGGTTTTTTAGTTGCATAGAATTTGTGTTGTTGCTATAATAATATTAACTTAATAAAAAGCGATGATAGAATAACGTATTTATTGTATGGATAATATTAGAGAGTCAATGGTTGCTGTAAATTGATATAACTGATAAATACAACTCACTCTGGAGCTTATTTGCTGAAATGATTACATATCTTTAAGTAAATACGGATTGTGGCACCGTTATTGTCGGAAAAAACGAGCTTGCTCGCTTGAGGTGGATAGTCCTTATTTTTGGATTGTCAATTTGGGTGGTATCGCGTGGATATAATGTCTTCGTCCCATGTAGTATGGGGGACGCAAGGCTTTTTTACTATATAAAGATAAATAAATATGGAGTTTAAAGTATTATGAGAAATTATATTGTATCTATTTTAGTACGTAATCACTCAGGTGTACTTAGAAGAGTTGCAGGACTTTTCAGTAGGCGTGGTTACAATATAGAAAGTTTATCAGTTGGTGAAACTCAAGATGTAGGAGTTAGCCGAATTACTGTTGTTGTGCAAGGTGACGAGTACATTATAGAACAAATAGTAAAACAAGTATCTAAACTTATTGAAGTAATGAAAGTGGAAAGACTACATTCATCAGAAGCAGTTTATAGAGAATTGTCACTTTTAAGAATTAGCACTACAAATGAAAACCGTAGTGAAATTATTGAAATTATCAATATATTTAGAGGCAGAGTAGTAGATATTGCCGAAAAATCTATGATTGTCGAAATAACTGGCGATAGTGGGAAAGTAAATGCTTTTATAAAAGCTATGGATTCTTTTACAATATTAGAACTTGTTAGAACGGGACTTACAGCTATGAAACGTGGCGAAAATGAATTCGCTAACGAAGAATAAATAAATAAAAAAAATAATTTTCTAAAAAAAGGAGAAATTAAAAATGGCACAAATGTTTTATGAAAAAGATTGTGATTTTACAAAATTGTCAAATAAGACAATAGCAATAATTGGTTATGGTAGTCAAGGACACGCTCACGCACTTAACCTTAAAGAATCAGGTGCAAATGTAATCGTTGGATTATACAATGGTAGCAAATCTTGGGCTAAAGCAGAAGCTTCAGGTCTTAAAGTTATGACAGCTGAAGATGCAGCTAAGGCAGCAGATATTATTATGATACTTATCAATGATGAAAAGCAAGCAAAACTATATAAAGATAGTATAGCTGCTAATCTTAAGAAAGGTGATACTTTAGCTTTTGCTCACGGATTTAACATTCATTATGGACAAATTGTTGCTCCTAAAGATGTAAATGTAATTATGATTGCTCCTAAAGGACCAGGTCATACAGTTAGAAGTCAATTCCAAGAAGGAAAAGGTGTACCTTGCCTAATCGCTGTTGAACAAGATGCTACTGGAGATGCTCACGAAATCGGACTTGCTTATGCAATGGGAATTGGTGGTGCTAGAGCCGGAGTATTAGAAACAACATTTAAGGAAGAAACAGAAACCGATTTATTCGGCGAACAAGCTGTACTTTGTGGTGGTGTAACTGCCTTAATGCAAGCTGGTTTTGAAACTTTAGTTGAAGCTGGTTACCAACCTGAAAGTGCATATTTTGAATGTGTACACGAAATGAAACTAATAGTTGACCTTATCAATAAAGCAGGTTTTGCTGGTATGAGATATTCAATTAGTGATACCGCTGAATATGGCGATTATGTTACTGGACCAAAAATTATTACTAGTGAAACTAAGAAAGCTATGAAAGGCGTACTTAATGATATTCAAGATGGTACATTTGCTCGTAACTTTATTTTGGAAAATCAAGCAAACCGTCCATATTTTAATTCTAAGAGAAGAATTGAAGCTAATCAACAATTAGAAGTAGTAGGCAAAAATTTGCGTAGTATGATGAATTGGCAAAGTGAAATCACAGAAAAATAATAAAAATAATTAAGGGAAATTAAAGCAAATGGTAAGACAAATTAAAGTTTTTGATACAACACTTAGAGATGGTGAGCAATCACCAGGTTGCAGTATGAATATCAGTGAGAAATTAAGACTCGCTGAGCAACTGGATATCCTCGGTGTTGACATAATTGAGGCGGGTTTTGCCATTGCTTCCCCTGGTGATTTTGCAAGTGTAAAAAGTATTGCAGAAATAATAAAAAATGCTACAGTAGCTAGCCTTGCTAGGTCATTGAAAAAAGATATTGATGTAGCTTGGGAAGCAGTAAAGGTCGCTAAAAAGCCTAGAATACACGTTTTTTTGGCTACTAGTGATATCCATATGGAATACAAACTTAAAATGACTAAAGAGCAAGTGCTTGCAAGAACTAAAGAAATGGTAGAGTATGCACATTCTCTTTGTGAAGATATTGAGTTTTCCGCTGAAGATGCGTCAAGAAGCAATGTCGATTTTTTATGTGAAGTTGTGGAAACTGCTATAAATGCAGGTGCATCAACAATTAATATTCCTGATACAGTTGGTTATGCAATACCTGAAGAATATGCTGATTTGATAAGAACAATAATCAAAAGAGTACCTAATAGTGATAAAGCAGTAATTAGTGTGCATTGTCATAATGACTTAGGTTTAGCCACGTCAAATACTCTTTCAGCTATAAAAGCTGGTGCAGGGCAAGTGGAGTGTACGATAAATGGTATTGGCGAAAGAGCAGGTAATGCGGCACTTGAAGAAATAGTTATGGGACTATATACTCGTAAAAATTATTATGATGCTGAGTGTAATGTAGATACTAAGCAAATACAACGCACAAGTAATTTATTGACAAGTATAACAGGTGTAAAACCACAGCCTAATAAGGCAATAATCGGCGAAAATGCTTTTGCTCACGAATCGGGTATTCATCAACACGGAATGCTTGCTAACAAAAACACTTACGAAATAATGACCCCAGAATCCGTTGGGCTTACAACTAATAAAATGGTTCTTGGTAAACATTCGGGCAAACACGCACTTGATGATAAATTGCGAGTTTTAGGACATACAGTTACTTCAGAACAGTTGGAAAAGATTTTTGATGAGTTCAAAATGCTTGCGGATAGACAAAAAAATGTTAGCGATAGAGATATCGAAGGTTTATTGCAAACTAATACAATATCTATACCTGAAAAATACATATTGGAAAGGTTCGTAATAAATGTAGGTAATACAATAAGGACAACTAGTGCTATACAACTTATTGTTAATGATGAAAATGGTAAACAAAAAGAAATAGAAACAGTAACTAGTTCCAAATTTGGACCTATTGATGCTAGTTTTAAAGCAATAAATACTTTGGTATCAAATGAAATATATGAACTTGTTGACTTTGGCATAGACGCCCTAACGGGTGGTACTGATGCACAAGGTAGTGTTACTGTAAAATTATTGTCTGATGGTAAAGTTTATAACGGCCATAGTATAAGTGTAGATATAGTGGAATCTGCTATAAAGGCTTATATTTCAGCTATAAACAATATGATTTACGATAAATATTTGGTGAATAATGGCAAATAAAATATGTGTATTAGATTCCACACTAAGAGATGGAGCACAAGCGGAAGGAATTTCTTTTTCAGTTAATGACAAACTAAGAATAGTTAAGGCATTAGATGATTTTGGCATTGACATAATTGAAGCAGGGAATCCCACTTCAAATCCAAAAGATATGGAATTTTTTAAGGAAATTAAAAAAATCAAACTATCTCATTCTAAGATAGCAGCTTTTGGAAGCACACGCAAAATTAACAGTAAAGTAGAAGATGATGCAATGGTAGCCTCTCTTTTATCGGCAGAAACGCCGGTAGTAGTAATTTTCGGTAAATCTTGGGATTTACACGTAAAGAAAATTCTTAATACTACTTTAGAAGAAAACCTTGCTATGATAAAAGAAACAGTAAAGTATCTTAAAGCTAAGGGCAAAACGGTTGTTTATGATGCAGAACATTTTTTTGATGGATATAAAAACAATAGCGACTACGCAATAAAGTCAATAATGTCCGCACAAGAAGGCGGAGCTGATACTATTGTACTTTGTGATACAAACGGTGGATGTTTTCCTGATGAAGTATTTGAAATTACAAAAAATGTAGTTTCTTTGATGGATACTGAAATTGGAATTCACGTACATAATGATACAGGTATGGGCGATGCAAATACAATAATGGCAGTTAAGGCAGGTGCAACGCATATTCAAGGCACTATGTTAGGCTTTGGAGAAAGATGCGGTAATGCAAACTTAAGTACGGTTATTTGTAATTTACAAATAAAATTAGGTTATGAATGTATTCCAAATGAAGGAATAAATAATATTACTTCGCTTTGTCGTATGGTGGCGGAAATAAGTAATAAAAAACTTGTAAAAAATATGCCTTATGTGGGCGAAAGTGCCTTTACACATAAAGCAGGAATGCATATTGATGGCGTAAATAAAATAAGTAAATCTTTTGAACATGTAGAGCCTAATAGTGTAGGCAATAATCGTAGATTTTTAATGAGTGAAGTTTCGGGAAGAAGTACCGTATTAAAGATGGTAAACAAAATTGACCCGACTATTACTAAAAATAATGAAGTTTTACTTAAAATAGTTGCCGAAATTAAAAGATTAGAATTTGAAGGCTTCCAATTTGAAGGAGCAGAAGCAAGTTTGGATTTATTAATTAGAAAACAACTAAATACATATAAACCGTTTTTTACTTTGGAAAAATACAAAACTATAGGCGAACAATTAGTTGGAGCAGCGTTCCAACCGGCATCGGCTTTAGTTAAGGTAAGAGTAAAAGACAAGTCCGAATTGACAGCGGCAGAAGGTGATGGACCGGTAGATGCACTTAATTTAGCATTGCGTACTTGTTTAGAAAAATTCTATCCATCTCTATCCGAAATGCACTTAGCGGACTATAAAGTAAGAATTATCGATGGCAAAGATGGTACAAGTGCAACTGTAAGAGTATTAATAGATAATACAGATGGCAAACAACAATGGAGCACTGTAGGCGTAAGTAAAGATATTATTCAAGCGAGCTTACAAGCGATGGTAGATGCTATAGAATATAAATTAACACAAGAAAAGCTAAATAAATAGGAGGCAACAACATAATATGGGAATGACAATGACTCAAAAAATTCTTGCTAGTCACGCAGGATTGGATAGCGTAAAGCCAGGACAACTAATTGAGGCAAATTTAGATTTGGTATTAGGCAATGACATTACTACCCCGGTAGCAGTTACTGAATTTGCTAAACTAAATTTAGATAAAGTCTTTGATAAAGACAAAATTGCTATAGTTCCTGACCATTTTACCCCTAACAAAGATATAAAGGCAGCTGAACAATGTAAATATATTCGTGAGTTTGCCTATAAAATGGACATTACTAATTATTTTGAAGTAGGCCAAATGGGTATAGAACACGCACTACTACCAGAAAAGGGATTAGTAGTAGCAGGTGATTTAGTAATTGGAGCTGATTCACATACTTGTACTTATGGTGCATTAGGTGCGTTTAGTACTGGTGTGGGTAGTACAGATATGGCAGCAGGTATGGCTACAGGTAAAGCTTGGTTCAAAGTACCTAGTGCAATAAAATTTAATTTGCATAACAAATTAACGGGTTTTGCATCGGGTAAAGATGTTATTTTGCATATTATTGGTATGATAGGCGTTGATGGAGCTTTATATAAGAGTATGGAATTTGGCGGAGAAGGTATGCATGGTCTTTCGGTAGATTCTCGTTTGTGTATGGCTAATATGGCTATAGAAGCAGGCGGAAAAAATGGTATTTTTGAAGTTGATGATAAAACCATAGCTTATATAAAAGAACATTCTAAAAAAGAATATAAAATTTATAGTGCAGATGCAGATGCAGAATATGATAAGGTATATGATATTGATTTAAGTAAAATCAGACCAACAGTAGCTTTTCCACATTTACCAGATAATACTCGTACAATTGATGAAGTTGGCGATATTACTATTGACCAAGTAGTTATTGGTAGTTGTACAAACGGTAGAATGGAAGACCTTAGAGTCGCTGCAGAAATTTTTAAGGGTAGAAAAGTAGCTAAAGGAATCCGTACAATTATAATTCCTGGTACTCAAAAAATCTATCTTCAAGCTATGCACGAAGGTTTAGTAGATATATTTATTGAGGCAGGTGCAATTTTTTCAACACCAACTTGCGGACCTTGTTTAGGTGGGCATATGGGTATCCTAGCTAAGGGTGAAAGAGCGGTAAGTACTACTAATCGTAATTTTGTAGGAAGAATGGGACATCCAGAAAGTGAAGTATATTTGGCAAGTCCAGCAGTAGCTGCGGCAAGTGCAATAAAAGGTAAAATTGCTAACCCCGAAGATTTATAATATTAGGAGAAATAGAATATGAAAGCACAAGGAAAAGTATTTAGATATGAAAACAATGTTGATACCGATGTTATAATTCCAGCAAGATATCTTAACACATCAGTTCATTCTGAGCTTGCACAACATTGTATGGAAGATATAGATAAAGATTTTGTAAAAAATGTAAAGCAAGGTGATATTATTGTAGCCAACAAAAACTTTGGTTGTGGTTCTTCAAGAGAACACGCACCAATTGCTATTAAGGCAAGCGGAATAAGTTGTGTAATAGCAAGTACATTCGCTAGAATTTTTTACCGCAACGCAATAAATATTGGTTTACCAATAGTAGAATGCCCTGAAGCAGTAGCAGGAATTAGTAGTGGTGATATAGTTAGTATCGATTTTGATACAGGTGTTATTATTAATGTCACTACTGGTAAAACTTATCAAGGCGAGCCATACCCAGAATTTATGCAAAACATAATTGCTAAGGGTGGACTTATTAACAAAATTAAAAACGCATAAATTTAATTTGGAGGCAATAAAAAATGAATTTTAATATAGTAACTGTACCAGGAGATGGTATTGGACCAGATATAGTAAATGAAGCTGTTAAGGCTCTAAATAGGGTAGGCGAAGTTTATGGTCATACATTTAATTTTACCGAAAAAATGGCAGGCGGTATTGCAATAGATACTGTAGGCTGCCCATTACCTCAAGACACTATTGAAGCTTGTAAAAAATCCGATTCAGTTTTATTGGGTGCTGTAGGCGGTCCAAAATGGGACCATCTTGGCGGAAACGATAGACCGGAAAAAGCATTGTTAGGACTTAGAGGCGAATTAAAATTGTTTGCTAATTTAAGACCGGTACTTTTACACAAACAACTAAAATCAGCTTGTCCATTAAAACCTGAAATAATAGGCGATAGCCTTGATATTCTTATAGTTAGAGAATTAACAAGTGGAATTTATTTTGGTAAAAGAGGTAGAAACGCAGAAGATAATTCAGCTTTTGATACCCTTTATTATAGCGTAGAAGAAATAGAAAGAGTATTAAGAATTGGTTTTGAATCAGCACAAAAGAGAAATAAACACGCAACTATTGTTGATAAAGCTAATATATTAGAAACATCAAGACTATGGAGAGAAGTTACCTATAGGGTAGCAAAAGAGTACCCAGATGTAGAGTTTGACTTCTTATATGTAGATAATTGCAGTATGCAACTTATTCGTAATCCACACCAATTTGATGTAATTATTACTACAAATATGTTTGGAGATATCTTAAGTGATGAAGCTAGTATGCTAACAGGTTCTATAGGAATGCTTGCAAGTGCATCATTAGGAGAAACTACTTTAGGTATGTACGAACCAATTCACGGTAGTGCACCTGATATAGCAGGAAAAGATATAGCTAATCCAATAGCAACTATATTATCTATTGCTATGATGCTTAGATTTTCTTTTGGTTTGGAAAAAGAGGCATTAGCAGTTGAAAATGCAGTTACAAAAATTCTTGATGAAAACTATCGTACCGGAGATATAAAAAGTGAAGGTTCTAAAATAGTAGGAACTAAGGAAATGGGCAATTTAATAGTTAACGCAATTAAATAATATAAAAGAAGGTAAAAAATGAAAATATTTTTAGATGGAAAATATGTAGATGAAGCACAAGCAACTATTTCGGTGTTTGATCACGGTGTTTTATATGGTGATGGAATATTTGAAGGTATCAGAGCTTATAACGGAAGAGTATTTCGTTTAGATGAGCATATAGACAGATTATTTATGGCAGCTACAGCTATTTGTTTGGTTATTCCTTATACAAAAAAAGAAATGGCAGAAATAATTGTCAATACCTGTAAAATTAATAACCTTAGTGATTGTTATGTAAGGTTAGTAATAACAAGAGGTAAAGGCGATTTAGGAATTAGTCCTACAAAATGTCCAAAGCCAACAACTTTTTGTATAGCTACATCAATAGCACTTTATACGACAGAAATGTATGAAAATGGTATTGCTGTAATTACTGCTATGCAAAGAAGGAATAAACCATCTACTATTGACCCACAAATTAAGTCACTTAATTATCTAAATAATATTTTAGCTAAAATAGAAGCAAATAGATTGGGCGCACCAGAAGCATTAATGCTAAATCACGATGGAATTGTTTGTGAAGCTACGGGCGACAATGTTTATATTGTTAAGGATAATGTAGTTTACACACCACCTATTTATGTAGGTTGTTTAGATGGAATTACCCGTAAAGTAATAATTGAATGTTGCGAGAAATTAGGAATCAAAATTTGTGAAAGACAATTTACATTATTTAATGTTTACAATGCTGATGAATGTTTCTTGTCAGGAACAGCTGCTGAAGCTATTGCTGTAACAAGCGTTGATGGAAGAACTATAGGTACAGGTAAATGTGGACCTATTACTGCTAAAATTCTAGAGGCTTTCCGTGCTTATGCAAAAACGGAAGAATGTGGAACTAAAATTCAATAAGAGAACAAGAGGAGCAAAGTATTATGAATAGTGACAAAGTAAAGGTAGGAGCAGATAAAGCTGCACATCGTTCTTTATTCAAATCATTAGGTTGGATAGATGAACAAATAGCAAGACCAATGATAGGTATTGTTAGTGCACAAAGTGAAATAGTACCTGGTCATATCCATTTGGAAAGTATAGCAAACGCAGTGAAAGAAGGCGTTTTGATGGCTGGTGGTATGCCGGTTGTTATACCTGCAATAGGTGTTTGCGATGGAATAGCTATGGGACACGAAGGTATGAAATATTCTCTTGTTACTAGAGAACTTATAGCTGATAGTGTAGAATGTATGGCAAAAGCTCACGCTTTTGATGCTTTAGTACTTGTTCCTAGTTGTGATAAAATAATCCCAGGTATGATTATGGGTGCGGCTAGAGTAAATATCCCAACAATTGTTTGTTGTGGCGGTGCGATGCTTAACGGATTAGTAAATGGAAAGAAAATAAGTTTATCTAATATGTTTGAAGCAGCAGGTGCTATGCAAGCAGGCAAAATGACTAGTGAGGAATTATGCGATTATGAAAATAATGCTTGTCCTACTTGTGGTTCTTGTTCGGGTATGTTTACCGCTAATAGTATGTCTTGTGTAATGGAAGCTATTGGTATGGCACTTAAAGGCAATGGTACAATACCCGCAGTTTTTAGTGAAAGAATTAGACTTGCTAAAAAATCAGGTATGCAAATTATGGAAGTGCTAAAACAAAATATTAGACCTAGTGATATCCTTACTGAAAAAGCATTTGAAAATGCAATAACTGTAGATATGGCTTTAGGGTGTAGTACAAATTCTATTTTGCATATTCCTGCAATAGCTAGTGAAGTGGGTATCAAAATAGATTTAGATGTAGTAAATCAAATTAGTGAAAGAACACCCAATTTATGTAAATTATCTCCTGCTGGTGAACATTTTATTGTTGACCTTTTCTATGCGGGTGGTGTGTTTGCTGTAATGAACCAACTTACTAAGAAGAATTTACTTAATACTGATTTGCCTACAGTTAGCGGAAAAACAATTGGCGAAGAAATAGCAAATTGCAAAACCTTTGATACAAAAGTTATTAGACCTATCGAAAATCCATATTCAATAACAGGTGGATTGGCTATTCTTAAGGGTAATTTAGCACCTCAAGGTTGTGTCGTTAAGCGTAGTGCAGTAGCACCAGAAATGCTTGTAAATAAATCCAAAGCAAAATGTTTTAATTCGGAAGAAGAAAGCATTAAAGCTATTATGGATAACAAAATTAAGGCAGGCGATATCGTAGTTATTAGATACGAAGGTCCAAAAGGTGGACCGGGTATGAGAGAAATGCTTATGCCTACTGCTACAATTGCAGGTATGGGACTTGATAAAGAAGTTGCACTAATTACTGATGGCAGATTCTCCGGAGCAACAAGAGGGGCGTGTATTGGTCACGTATCACCTGAAGCACAAGCCGGTGGCACAATTGCTTTAGTAGAAGATGGTGATGTAATTTCTATTGATATGATAAAATATACTATAAATTTGGAAGTTAGCGATGAAGAATTAGCTAGAAGAAGATCAAATTGGAAGCCGATAGACCGCAAACTAAGTGGTTATCACGCAAGATATGCAATGATGGTTTCTAGTGCAGATGAAGGCGCTATATTCAAAATATAATATATAAAAAATTATTAAAGAAGAAAAGTATAGAGAGGAAAAAATGACAGGAGCAGAAATAATTATCAAATGTTTGGTAGAACAAGGGGTAGATACTATATTTGGTTATCCAGGTGGAACTATCCTAAACATTTACGATGCACTTTATGATTGTAAGGAGATAAAGCATTATCTAACAAGTCACGAGCAAGGCGCATCACACGCAGCTGATGGTTATGCTAGAGCAACAGGCAAGGTAGGTGTATGTTTTGCAACTAGTGGACCTGGAGCTACTAATTTAGTAACTGGACTTGCTACTGCCTATATGGATTCTATCCCAATGGTTGCAATAACTTGCAATGTAGCTAAGAGTTTACTTGGTAGAGATAGTTTTCAAGAGGTTGATATAACTGGTATTACAATGCCAATTACAAAACATAATTATATAGTAGAAAGCATTGATGAACTAGCAAGTATAGTAAGAGAGGCTTTTTATATAGCAAAAAGTGGTAGACAAGGACCTGTGCTTATAGATATTCCAAAGGATATTACCGCAGAAATGGGCGAGTATGTTTATGAAAAAACTAAAGAATATGTACCAGTTGTAAAAATTAGCGAAGATAAGTATATTAGTGCGGTAAAATTAATAGAGAAATCAAAAAAACCATTTATTATGGCAGGTGGCGGAATAATTTCGGCAGATGCAAGTAATGAATTAGTTGAGTTTGTTAACAAAATTAATTGTCCAATTTCGACTACTCTTATGGGTACGGGTGCATATCCTCAAGATAACGATTTATATGTAGGTATGCCGGGAATGCACGGTACTAAGGCTACAAATGTAGCAATTAGTGAATGTGATTTGCTTATTGCAATAGGAGCTCGGTTTAGTGATAGGGTAATTAGTAAGGCATCACATTTTGCTGAGGGTGCTGAAATATTACATATTGATATTGATGCGGCAGAAATAAATAAAAATGTGAGAGCAAAATTTGATTTAGTCGGCGATGCAAAAATAATTTTGACCGAACTAAATAATAGATTAAAAAATGGTAAGCACGATGAGTGGAATAAAAAAATAATTGAGCTTAAAAAAGCTTTTCCAAATATTAATAGCGAAAATTCAGATAAGGTTAATGCGCAATATGTTATGGAAAAAATTTGTGAAGAAACTAAAGAAAGAAAGCCTATTATTACTACTGAAGTAGGTCAAAATCAAATGTGGGCAGCACAATTTTTTACTTATACCAAACCTCGTACTTTCTTATCAAGTGGCGGACTAGGCACAATGGGTTTTGGCTTAGGTGCTAGTATGGGAGCTTGTGTTGGGAAAAAAGATAGTTTAGTCTTTAATATATCGGGCGATGGCTGTTTTAGAATGAATTGTAACGAACTTTCCACTTTGCAATATTATAATATACCAGTAATTATAGTTATATTGAACAATAAAACTTTGGGAATGGTTCGACAATGGCAAACCTTACTTTATAATAAAAGATATTCGCAAACCGATTTGGATAGAGGTCCTAATTTTAAGAAATTAGCCGAGGCTTATGAGATTGCGGGATATGAAGTAGATACAAAGGAAGAATTTGATAAAGCATTATTAGAAAGCATAAATTCGGGTAAACCGTCAGTTATTGATGTACATATTGATAAAGATGCTTTTGTACTACCTATGGTTAGTCCAAATAAGCCAATAACGAATCAAATTCATTCAGTGGATTTATAAAAAAAACAAAAAAATCTTAATAATAAAAGACACCTAAAATATAATTTTAGGTGTTTTTTTTGGTTATGGAGAAGTTATAATAAATTTTACGCTTTCAGTTAGACAATTTTCAAAAAGTGGTCGTATTAGTAAGTAATCAATATCTAAATTACCAATATCAATAAAAGGTTGATTTATATTTATAATCACTTTTTTTCCATTTTGAAAATATATTATTTCATAACAGATAAATGTATTAATATTGATTGCTTTCCAACTTACTATATTACCTGTTTGAACGATATCACAAATTGTATATTCCCAAGGGTATGCTTGAATACTAGCTATATTAGTACCTAATTTTTCATTTTCATTTGCAGTATCTTGAGTATCTTGGATTTCTTCATTAGTAGGAGTATTTGGTGGAGGAAAAGATGGTTCGGATAAACCAGCAATAATTAGAAATATTATTGCGGATAGGATTAAGCCAATAACCAATAATATTGTTACTATTTCAGACTTTTTCATAAGGTACCTCAACTACATTTATATGTACGCTCATAAAAAAATATGTCAAAAAAAGAAAATAATAAAAAAATTGCAATAAAAAAACACCTAAAATAAATTCTAGGTGTTTCTATTTTTAGTTTGTAAATTGAGAATTACATTTTTATAAAAGCATCTCTATCTGCACCAACTGATACATAACTTATTCTACAACCGATTGCCTTTTCTACATATTTAATATAGTTTTGAGCTTGAATTGGCAATTGTTTAAACTTTTTACAGCCTGAAATGTCAGTCTCAAATCCGTCCATATATTCGATTATAGGTTTAGCAACAACTAAGTCATCACCAGTAGGGAAAACATCCGTGCGTGTGCCGTTTACATCGTAAGCAACGCATATAGGGATTTTTTTCATATAAGACATAACATCAAGTTTTGTTAGTGCAACTTCAGTACCACCTTGCATTTTTACGCCGTATTTAGTAGCGACAACGTCGAAAGCACCTACTCTTCTAGGTCTTCCTGTTGCTGCGCCATATTCGCCACCGGCTTTTCTTAAATCTTCAGCTTCTTGACCAAACATTTCTACGGTAAATGGACCTTCGCCGACACAACTAGAATAAGCTTTTACGATAGCAATACTCTTTTCAATTTTTGCAAAAGGAATACCGGCACCGATTGGGGCATAACTAGCAATAGTTGATGATGAAGAAGTATAAGGATATATACCAAAATCGATATCACGCAAAGCACCTAATTGTGCCTCCATCATAATATCTTTTTTATCATCAATTGCTTTTGACAAAAATTCTGTTACATTACAAATATAAGGAAGTAGTGGAAGACCAAATGTTGTTAAATATTCCATTATTTCTTTAGTTGTAAATGGTTTTGAACCATAACCTTTTTCTATAGTAAGATTTTTCCATTCAACTATACCAGCAACTTTTTCTTCAAGCGTAGCTAAGTTAAAAAGGTCACCCATACGGATAGTTTTTTTCATATATTTATCGGCATAGATAGGAGCAATTCCTCTTCTTGTTGAACCGAATTTTTTATCTTTAAGTCTTTCTTCTTCCAATATGTCTTGCATAACGTTGTAAGGCATACAAATTGTTGCAGTAGAACTAATTTTTAAGTTGTTTGGTGTAATAACGATACCAGCTTTTCTTAAATTGTTAAGTTCACCTGTAAGATGTTTGATATCAATAACCATTCCACCACCCATAACGTTAACAACTTCTTCTCTCAATATACCTGATGGAAGTAGGTTAAGAATAAACTTACCTTTGTCATTGATAACAGTATGACCAGCGTTGTTACCGCCTTGATATCTCATAACAATTTCATAGTCTTGGCTTAATAAGTCAACCATTCTACCTTTGCCCTCATCGCCCCAGTTTGCACCTACAATTGCAGTAATCATTTTGTCCTCCTAAAATTTATGTATGTTTATTATTTTCTAAACAGTAATTTTTATATCACAACCTAATAAATCTTTATATTTTTCTAAAATAGGTTTGATTTCGTTTTCTAAATATTCTGTGGTTTGAATTATTGCACAACCAGAAATATTTGGATTCTTAATAATAGTTTTCATTTCTTCTTGTGTAAGATTAAAACTACTATCATTTGCTAGTCTTTCTAGCAAATCATTGTCTTTGCCTTCTTCCTTAATGCTTCGAATAGTATCTATAGAATGTTTTCTAATAACTTCGTGTAACTCCTGTCTGTCGCCGCCTTTTTTGACTGCGTCCATAAGGATATTTTCTGTTAGCATAAATGGAAGTTCTTCATTTAGATGTTTTTCAATTATTTTTGGATAAATTTTTAATCCGCTGATAATATTAATATAAAGTGAAAGTATACCATCAATAGCTAAGAAAGATTGTGGAATTGATATTCTACGATTAGCTGAATCATCTAAAGTACGCTCAAACCATTGACTTGCTGAAGTAATAGCAGGATTTTCTGCGTTTACAATAACAAATCTTGATAGTGAGCAAATGCGTTCACTTCTCATAGGGTTGCGTTTGTATGCCATAGCTGACGAGCCAATTTGTTTGCTTTCGAACGGTTCTTCAACTTCTTTAAGATGACTAAGTAGTCTTATATCTCCAGCGAATTTATGTGCACTTTGTGCTATTTTGGAAAGTGTAGAAAGTACCATATAGTCAAGTTTACGAGAGTAAGTTTGACCGCTAACACTAGCTACTTTTACAAAATCTACCTTGCGTGCTATTAATTTTTCTAGAGTTTTTACTTTTTCATAGTCGCCGTTAAATAATTCATAAAAGCTAGCTCCAGTACCAGTAGTACCTTTACAGCCTAATAAATGTAAATTATCAATAGTATTATCAATACTTTCTAAATCCATAAGTAATTCGTTTAACCAAAGTGTAGCTCTTTTGCCTACAGTAGTAGGTTGGGCTGATTGAAAATGAGTATAAGCTAAAGTAGTGATACTTTTATAACTGTCACTAAATTTATATAAAGCATAAATTGTGTTAAGTAGTAATTTTTTAACTTGTAATAGTCCTTGACGCATAACAATAATATCAGTATTGTCGCCTACATAAGCAGAAGTTGCACCAAGATGAATAATACCTGCCGCATCTGGACATTGTACCCCGTATGCATATACGTGGCTCATAACATCGTGTCTTACTTCTAATTCTCTTTGTTTTGCAACATCATAATTTATATTGGTAGCTTTTGCTTTTAATTGAGCAATTTGTTTATCTGTTATGTCAAGACCTAATTCTTTTTCGCTTTCAGCAAGAGCTATCCAAAGTTTTCTCCAAGTTATAAATTTGTTGTCATTAGAAAAAATTTCTTGCATTTCCTTACTTGCATATCTATCACATAATGGATTAACATATATACTATTATTAGTCATTTATCATTCTCCCTAATACTTCCTCGTAAGTAGTAATTAGGTCACCAATGCCTTTTCTGAATACATCTTTATCCAATTTTTGATTGGTATTTACGTCCCACAAACGACAACTATCAGGAGAAATTTCATCAGCTAAGATAATTGTGCCATCTTTAGTTTTTCCAAATTCAATTTTGAAATCAACTAATTTCATATTACCTTTTAAGAAAATTTCTTTTAGATACTCATTTATTTGTAAAGCATAATCTGTTATTATTTGCAAATCTTCTTTAGTAGCTAATTTTAGTGCTACAATATGGAAATTGTTTATAAGAGGGTCATTAAGTGAATCTTGTTTATATGAAAATTCTACTATAGGTTCATCAAAAACCATACCTTCTTCAGCACCATAACGAGCAACAAAACTACCTGCAGCTATATTACGAACAATTACTTCAAGTGGTACAATATCAACTTTCTTTACTAAAATAGTAATATCATCAATAGATTCTACTAGATGTGTAGGAATACCTTTTTTTTCAAGGCTTCTAAAAATCATATTGCTTATTGTACAATTTAATTTGCCTTTGCCTTCAAAGTCAACTTTTTTAACACCGTTAAATGCGGTAGCTGTATTCTTATATTTGATAATTAGGCAATCATCATTATCAGATTTGTATACTTGTTTTGCTTTTCCTTCATACAATAGTTCTTTCATTCTTTCTCCTTTTTAAGTAAATGCTTTTATATTTTTATATAGATAGATAATTAAAAAACGCCCATTATTTTTTTATGCTAAAAAAAAAATAATAAGCGCAGTGTTTTCTCATAGTTTTATTGTAGCATTTATAAATTTTGGTGTCAAACAATTAATACTATTATTGAACCTTAAAATAATTTTATTCTACAGTAACAGATTTAGCTAAATTACGAGGTCTATCCGGGTTATAACCCTTGTTAATACAAACATAATAAGATAGCATTTGCATAGGAATAATTGAGAAAAGTGGAGAATATCTATCATCGCATTGAGGCAATTCTAGAAGTTTATTTGCATCAATAGTCCATTCTTTACTTGTAAGGTTGCTTGCATAAATTATTTCCGCTCCTCTTGCTTTTGCTTGAGCAATTATGTTAGCGGTTTTGTTAAGCAATTTAGGTTCGGTTAGGATAGCAATCATCATTATCAGATTTGTATACTTGTTTTGCTTTTCCTTCATACAATAGTTCTTTCATTCTTTCTCCTTTTTAAGTAA
>JBAXZI010000003.1:0-66086 GCA_041670385.1 Clostridia bacterium
CTCTATCTCTTTCTATTATGTGTCGTATTTCTATATCGACACCATCATTTTTCATTATATTATCGTGATTCTTTGTTAAAATCCGATATGCACCACTTCCAACAGTGCCTAATCCTAATAAAGCTACTCCTATTTTTCGCATTGTATATCTCCTTTTGTGTTCAATTTATATAATATTAACAAGCCCTTTAAAGACAATGCTCTATCTATTATATCAATAAATTTATCATCAATTTGGGTAATTAATTGACTCATACCGCCTGTAGCAACTACTTTTGCACCAGCAAAACCTGGTTGTTGTTTTATTTGGTTAACAATATACGAGGTCAAACCGGTAAATCCATAAATAAGTCCTGATTGCATATTGGAAATAGTATCTTTACCCACTACATTTTCAGGTTTTACAAGTTCTATTCTTGGCAATTTAGCTGCCGTCCTAGCAAAACTTTCCATACTTGCTTTAATCCCCGGAGCTATCATACCACCAACAAAAACGCCTTCAGCGTTTACCATTCCAAAAGTTGTAGCTGTACCACAATCAACAATAATTATTGGACCGCCATAATTTTCATAAGCAGCTACCGCATTGACTATTCTATCGCCACCTAAACCATTAGCATAATCAATTTTTATACAAGTATTTATATTTTGACCAACCATAATCGGTTTGCACTTAAAATAATAACTGCACATATGTTCTAATGTATAATTAATACTAGGGACTACGCTTGAAATGATTATTCCTTCTACATCCGAAAATTTATAATTATTTACCGCTAATAAATCTAAAAGCGTCATTCCAAATTCATCAGCAGTCCTTGTCGTATCGGTCGCTATACGCCAAAATTTAACAGTTTTTTTATCATTGGCAAGTCCAATTTTTATATTGGTATTACCTACATCCATAAGTAAAATCATATCAAAATACTCCTATTAAATAATGATACCACAATATTATTTATCGTGCAACAAGTGTAGTACATTAAATCAACACATTAAACACTTTTTTATATAAAAAAGTGGTACATAATATATATGTACCACTTATTTTTTACATTTACTGCTTCGTTTATACTATACTAGTGAAAGAATACACTTTTTAGCATCATCGCCTCTTCTATTTTCTAGACGAATAATTCTTGTATATCCACCGCCTTGACCAAGCTCTTCAGCTCTCTTAGCGTATTTAGGACCATATTCACGGAACAATTTTTCTACCAAAGGATGTTTTACATCTTGAGTTCTATCGCGGAAATTTTCTTTACTTTCTTTAGGAGCTTTAAGCTCTTGTAAGTCAGCAAGAGTAGTCATCATTCTTCTTCTTGCTACTAATTTCTTTGGACCATCATTAACAAAAGCTACTTCAATCTTTTCATCTTTTTTATTAGTTTTTGTTTTTGTTACATCTACTGTATCTGTATATGATTTAACAGCCAAAGTAATCATTTTTTCTGCAACTTTCTTAACTTCCTTTGCTCTATCTACAGTTGTTTCAATTTTACCATACCAAAGTAATTGGCTTACTTGATTATTGATAAGCGCTAATCTTTGATCGGTTCTCTTTCCTAATTTACGATTTTTAGACATCTATATTATCTCTCCTTTACTCATCTTTATTAGAAAGTGATAAGCCAAGTCCAGCCAATTTCTCGATAACTTCATCTAGAGATTTACGACCAAGGTTACGTACCTTCAACATATCATCTTCGCTTCTCTTAACAAGTTCTTCAAGTGTATCTATTCCTGCTCTTTTTAAGCAGTTAAGTGGGCGAACTGACAAATCAAGTTCTTCAATACTTTTTTGCAAACTTTTTTCCATCTTGTCTTCATCTTTACTAACTAGAATATCCAAATCATTCATATCATCAATTATAAACAATTTCAAATGATCACTCATTACTTTAGCGGCCAAACTTAGTACTTCTTTTGGTGAAGTAGTAGCATTGGTTTCTACAGTAATAGTAAGTTTATCATAATCAATAGATTGCTCTACTCTAGTTGCTTCAACTGTATAATTTGCAGAAATAACTGGTGAGAATAATGAATCAATTGATATATAACCTATTGGAGCAGATAATGGCTTATTGTTAACGCTATTTACATAACCTCTGCCAATACCTATAGTTAATTCTATTTCCAATTCATAACCATCTTCTAATGTACAAATGAAAGCATTAGGATTCTTGATTTCAATTTCTGAAGTTAGTGCAATATCCGAAGCTGTTACTACACCGCCCTCTTTTTTAGTAAGTTTTACAACTTGCTTAAAATCAAGGTCATCTGTATTATATGCTTTTACTGCTACATCTTTAAGATTAAGGATAATCTCTGCAACATCTTCTTTTACACCAGGTATTGTACTAAATTCATGTTTTACACCATCAATTCTGATACCTACAATTGCAGCACCAGGAAGTGCGGTACACAAAACTCTACGTAAGCTGTTGCCGATAGTAGTTCCGTATCCTCTTTCTAGCGGTTCGATGACAAAACTGGCTTTCGCCTCATTTGCACCCTCTATTTCTGTAATTTTTGGTTTTACTATTTCTATCATTTTAGGCAATCCTCCTATTTGGCTGTTGTATTATTTAGAATACAACTCAATGATCATATGCTCTGCGATAGACATATCAACGTCTTCACGTGTTGGCATAGTTAGTACTGTTCCTTTTAGTTCTTCGGGATTGAATTCCAACCATTTAAAACGGTTGTTAATCTATGCACCCTTTAATTCTTTAAAGAATGGAAGATCTTTCTTGTTGTCCTTAACAGCAACAACATCACCTGCTTTGATTAAATAAGAAGGGATATCCACTTTATTACCATTAATGGTAATATGACCGTGATTTACTAATTGTCTAGCTTGTGCACGGCTGATACCGATACCCATTCTATAAATTACATTGTCCAATCTTCTTTCTAATAGAATCAACATATTTTCACCGACAATACCACGTAATTTTTCTGCCATTAGATAATATCTGTGGAATTGCTTTTCAGTCAAACCATAAATTCTCTTTGCCTTTTGTTTTTCACGTAATTGCTGACAATAAGCTGATTGTTTTTTTCTTGAAACACCATGTTCACCAGGTGCTACTGGTCTTTTGTTCATTACACATTTCTCAGAATAACATTTGTCACCCTTCAAAAATAGTTTACATCCCTCTCTTCTGCAGAGACGGCAATCTGGTCCTGTATATTTAGCCATATTTACTTACTCCTCCTAATTACAATCTTCTGCGCTTTGGTGGACGACATCCATTATGTGGAATTGGGCTTACATCCTTAATTAATGTGATATCAACATCACAAGCTTGGATTGCTCTGATACTTGGTTCTCTACCTTGACCGGTACCTTTCACATAAACTTCAACTTTTCTTACGCCGTGTGTTTTCGCCTCATTAACAGCTTTTTCAGTTGCTTGAGTTGCTGCGAAAGCAGTTTCTTTTCTTGCACCTTTTAGTCCTAATACTCCTGCGGAAGCCCAACTAATTGTGTTTCCTTGCAAATCGGTAACAGTAACTATTGTGTTATTATGAGTGGTATGTACATGTACTTGACCTTTCTCAACATGTTTTAAATCTTTTCTTTTCTTAATAGATTTTTTTACAGCCATTTGTTACCTCCTATTTTTTTGAACGACTAACGGTACGTTTTGGTCCTTTACGTGTACGAGCATTTTGTTTGGTACTTTGTCCTCTTACAGGCAAACCCTTTCTATGTCTTACACCTCTGTATGAACCAATTTCCATTAGTCTCTTAATATCTAACATTACATTTCTTCTCAAGTCACCTTCAACTGTTAAGTTGTTTTCGATGTATTCACGAATAGATGCAACTTGACTTTCGGTAAGATCCTTAACTCTAATATCTGAATTGACATTTGTAGCTGCAAGTATTTTGTTACTTGTAACTAAGCCAATACCATAGATATAGGTTAATCCAATCTCTACTCTTTTTTCACGGGGTAAATCTACACCTGCTATACGAGCCATTAAAACCTCCAAATTTTTTATTATCTTTAATATATCTTAATCAATGAAGTAAACTATCGCTTATTTTTTCACCTTTTGGTCATAAAATTAGGATAATTCAGCCGCCTCCATATTTGAATTCTATATTTACATTAGTTTAGCTAAAATATCTAACTAATCACTAGCTAAAATATTATAGCACAAACTTGTTTTGTTTGCAATTATTTTAGCCTTGTCTTTGTTTATGTTTAGCATATTTTGAACAAATTACCATAACTTTGCCATTTCTTTTGATAACTTTACACTTGTCACACATTGGCTTAACTGATGGTCTTACTTTCATTTTCTTATTCCTCCATAAGTTTTTTATATTTATTTATATAATCTAACCTCTATTACGATAGGTTATTCTTCCCTTATTAAGATCATAAGGACTCATTTCTACTTTTACTTTGTCGCCTACGCATACTCTTACAGTATGTTGGCGCATTTTCCCACATAAATATGCTGTAATCATATGATCATTGGTCAACTTTACTCGGAAATTTGTTCCTGGTAAAACTTCTTCAATTACACCCTCTACTTCAATTACATCTTGCTTAGACATTAAAGACCTCCATTTTGAGAATCGTACTTGCGCAAGGCACTGTACACTTCTGCGTCATAGATTAATTTAGAATTAATCATCTTTTCTGCTAAATTTACAATCACATCGCCATTATATTGCAAATGTTTAACATTTTTAGTTTTGGGTTTAATTAATTTATGCAAATCTCCATCTACTATTTTTACAAATTTAGTGCCAACCAATTCTACTACTAGAAAATAATTGGTTTGATCTCTACCTGCATCGCTTAATACCACAGAACCGATTTGTAATGGTTTCATAATATTCATTTTTATTATAAAGTTATTATTTCCGCCCTGTCAGATAATATGATAACTGTGTTTTCATAATGCGCTGACGGACTTTTGTCGATAGTTGCTATTGTCCAACCATCATTATACTGCTCTATTTCATAATTACCTAATGTAATCATAGGCTCTATAGCTATTGTCATATTCTTCCACAATCGACTGCCTCTTCCCTTTATACCATAATTAGGCACATTAGGATCTTCGTGGACTGTTTCACCAATTCCGTGACCAACCAAATCTCTTACTACTCCAAAACCAAAACTTTCTACATATTTTTGGATAGTAAATCCAAGATCGCCTAGTCTAGTCCCTTCTTTAAGAACCTTAACACCCTCAAAGAAACTTTGTTTACACACGTCCATCAATTGCTTTTTTTCTTTACTAACATTGCCTATAGCAACGGTTCTTGCTGCATCGGTGTGAACTCCTTCAAGTCCTGCACCACAATCAATTTTTAATAGCATACCTTCTTCCAAAATTATTTTCTTACTAGGAATTCCGTGTACAACTTGCTCATCTATTGACGCACAAATTGTGGCTGGGAAACCATCATAATTAAGAAAACTAGGTACGGCTCCTTGACTAGTGATATACTCATAAGCTAATTTATCTAGCTCCCAAGTATTTACACCTATTTTTGCATTTTCTTCAATAAGTTTGAGTGTATCACCCAAAATCTTACCTGCTTTACGCATAGAATCTAATTGCTTATTATTTTTTATTGTAACCATTTAATATAACCTTCACTTGTTCAAATGTATCATCAATGGATTTATTGCCATCGACATCTACTAGTTTTCCCAAATTGCGGTAATAATCTATCAATGGTGCTGTTTGATCTTTATAAACTTCCAATCTCTTAACCACCGTTTCTTCATTATCATCAGCTCTTTGATATAATTTTGCTCCGCATTTTGAACAAGTATCTTTTTTATATGTACTTGTATGATAGCTTTCGCCACAAGGACACATTCTTCTTCCACTAATTCTACCTGCAATAACATCAAAATCAACTACAATATTAATAACATAGTCAATATCTGTTAATTTGCCAAGAGCATCGGCTTGTGCAACTGTACGAGGAAAGCCATCTAGCAATATGCCATTAACACAATCATCTTGTTTGATGCGATCAGCAACAATGCCGACAACTACATCATCAGGGACAAGTTGACCTTTGTCAATAAACGCTTTTGCAAACTTTCCTAGTTCTGTTCCATTTTTTATGTTACTACGCAAAGCATCACCGGTAGAAATATGGACAAAGCCATATTCCTTTGCGAGTTTAGTCGCTTGTGATCCTTTACCTGCACCGGGTGCTCCCAACAATATTATTTTCATTTTACTTCAAAAATCCTTTATTTGTCTTTACTAATATTTGTGATTCTAATTGCTTTTCAAATTCTAATGCTACGCTTACAAGGATTATTAATCCTGTCGCACTAAATGCACTACTAAACCCTAATGCCTCAAAACCTTTTATACTTGTAAGAATAACAGTTGGTATCAATGATACAAGTGCTAAGAACAATGCACCAAATAAAGTGATACGATTGTTGATTTTACGCAAATGATCACTAGTTGATTTACCTGGTCTAATACCTGGGATAAATCCACCATTTTGTTGTACCATTTTTGATACATCATCTGGATTGAATTGTATTTGTGAATAAAAGTAAGCAAAGAATATGATTAATATAAACATAAACAATGGATACATATATCCGCCTACACCCATCCATTTATACCAGAATGTTGTAAAGCCATTTGTCTTACCTACAAATTCCATTATCATTTGTGGGAACATAATCAAACTACTAGCAAAAATGATTGGCATAACACCGCCCGAATTTACTTTTAAAGGAATATAAGTAGTCTGTCCACCATACATCTTGTTACCTTTGATTCTCTTTGCATATTGAACAGTAATTCTTCTTTCACTTAGGTCAACAAATACAATTAGGAAGAACAACAATACAACTAGAATTATAAATCCAAATAAATACCAAATACCGGTTAGGTCACCTGATTTTACTTGTTGTGGAATGACATTAAATAAAGCTAGCCAAATTTTGTTACCCAAACTTGATAGAATACCGATAAAGATAATAAGTGAGGTACCATTACCAACACCAAATTCGGTTATTCTTTCACCTAGCCACATTACCAATGCACTACCACCAGTAAGTATAACAACTATACTAATCATTGTAAATATTGTATTTACACTCGTCGTTGAACTTGCTCCTGCTGATCCAAATACACCAGTGATACTGCCTTTCCAACTCAACATAACTCCGACTGCTTGTATAACTGCTAATAATATAGCAACATAACGGATATATTGATTTATTTTCTTTCTACCTTCTTCGCCATCTTTACTCAATTTTTCAAGTTTTGGAATTACAAGAGTTAGTAATTGCATAATAATGAAACTGTTGATGAACGGTATAATACCTAAAGCGAACAAAGTACCATTCTGTAGAGAACCACCAGTTATCATACTCATCATTGCCATGATGTCATAATTACTACCGGAAGTACTCTGTCCGAATGTCGTTACTAAGTTTAAACCAGGAATTGGCACAAAACAACCAATTCTATATATCAAAATGATAAATAGAGTGTAGAATATTTTTCTGCGAATATCTGGCGCCTTAAAGGCGTTTCTGAATGTTTTAAACATTATAGAACCTCTACTTTACCGCCTGCCTTTTCAATTTTCTCTTGAGCGGATTTTGTGATTTTATTAGTTTTAATAGTTAGCTTTTTGGTTATTTCGCCATCTCCCAAAACTTTTAGACCATACTCTTCAATCTTACTTAAGATTCCACTCATAAGTAATAGTTCTGCTGTAACAACTGTGTCGTTCTCAAAAACTTCTAAAGAGCTAACATTTACTGTAGAATATACTTTCTTAAATTGAGCGTTTTTAAACCCTCTTTTTGGTAATCTACGGGTTAATGGCATTTGACCACCTTCAAAACCGATTCTAACTCCACCGCCACTACGAGCATTTTGCCCTTTATGACCTTTACCTGAAGTTTTTCCAGTTCCTGATCCAATACCTCTACCTAATCTTTTTTCTTTTTTAGTAGCACCTTCTGCTGGTGCAATAGTATGTAATTTCATATCTGACATCTTTAACATACCTCCAATTATACTTCTTCTGTTTTTACAAGATGAGACACCTTGAAAACCATACCACGAGTAACAGCATCATCTTCTCTTACAACACTTTGTCCAATCTTTCTTAGTCCAAGTGCTTGAATATTTGCTTTTTGGTTCTTTAAGCGACCAATTGTGGATTTCATTAATGTTATCTTAATTTTAGCCATTTATATAATCCTCCTAGTCAACCAAATTTGATACTGGTATACCACGCATTTTAGCAATTTCTTCTGCCGTGCGCATTTGTTTTAATCCTTCAACCGTTGCTTTTACGCAATTTATAGGATTATTGCTTCCAATACTTTTTGTACGAACATCTTTAATTCCAGTTGTTTCCAATACAGCTCTTACAGCACCGCCTGCAATAACTCCGGTACCTTGTTCAGCTGGCATAATAATTACTTCGCCTCTGCCATACACACCTTTAACAGCGTGTGGAACAGTATTGTCTTTGATTGAAAAAGTTATCATACTTTTCTTTGCTTCTTTTGTTGCTTTCTCGATAGCTTCAGGTACTTCTTTAGCTTTCCCTAAACCGTATCCAACTTGATTAGCACCGTCACCAACAACTACTAAAGCAGCAAAACGCATTGTTCTACCACCCTTAACAACTTTGGTTACACGGTTGATAGATACTGTCTTTTTGATTAAGTTATCTTTTGGCTCTCTGCTATATTTATCGTTTCTTGCCATTTTGCCCTCCTAAAATTCCAAACCAGCTTCTCTAGCAGCTTCTGCAAGTGCTTGTATACGACCAGTGTAATGATAACCACCTCTATCGAATACGACTTCTTTAACACCAGCTTTGATTGCTCTTTCAGCTACTAGTTGACCAACTACTTTACTTGAATCCACTTTGTTCATATTTGCAATTTTTGCAATTACGTCTTTCTCCATAGTGTTGGCACTTGCTATAGTAGTTCCGTTTGTATCATCTATTACTTGCGCATAGATGTTGGAAAGTGACCTATAAACATTTAGACGGGGAGTTTGTAAAGTTCCGCTAATCTTAAAACGCATACGATAGTGTCTTTTACTTCTTACTTTATTTTTATCTAATTTATTAATCATACTACGCTCCTTTATTTACCTGCTTTCTTTCCTTCTTTTCGAACGATGACTTCATCTTTATAATGAATACCATAGCCATGGTATGGTTCGGGTTTACGTATTGCTCTTATGTTTGCAGCAGTTTGCCCAACCAACTCTTTGCTAATACCTTTTACAGTAATTTCAGTAAGTGAAGGAGTTGCAAATTTTATACCTTCTGGGGCTATCACGTCTACCTTATGTGAAAAACCTACATTAAGTACAAGATTCTGTCCTTCTAATAATACTTTATAACCTACACCGGCAATAACTAATTCTTTTTGAAAACCATCAGTTACACCCTTTACCATATTAGCTATTAATACACGATATAAACCATGAGCTGCTTTATTAACTTTTTGTTCATTATCTCTAGTAACTAATACTTGTTTATCAACAATTTCTACTTTTATGTTTTTATTTTCAATAACTTGTGATAATGTTCCTAACTTACCATTGACAGTCACTAAATTGTCATTAATAGTAACAGTAACACCATCAATAATATCTATTGGTAATCTTCCTATTCTTGACATTGTTACCTCCTACCAAATATAAGCGAGAACTTCGCCACCAGCTCCGGTTAAACGGGCTGTTCTGTCGGTCATTACACCCTTAGAAGTTGAGATAATAGCGATACCTAAACCATTAAGAACTTTTGGTAATTCATCGCTCTTAGCATATACTCTAAGACCTGGTTTAGATATTCTCTTAATACCAGTAATAACCTTGCTATAATTTGCACCATATTTCAATTCAACTAAAATAGTATCTTGGACACCATTTTCGTCTTCAATTCTTTTAGCGCTCTTTATATATCCTTCCTCAACCAAAATATCAGCAATTGCCATTTTTATTTTAGATGCAGGAATTTTTACTAATTCATGTTTTGCAGTTAAAGCGTTCCTGATACGAGTTAGCATATCTGCAATTGGATCTGTCATAGCCATTTTAATTCCTCCTGTTTACCAGCTCGCTTTCTTTACGCCAGGTATTTGACCTTTATAGGCCAATTCTCTGAAACATATTCTGCAAATACCGTATTTTTTTAGAACTGCATGGGGTCTTCCACATATAGCACATCTTGTATAACCTCTTGTGGAATACTTAGGAGTTCTTTGTTGCTTATTAATCATTGCTTTCTTTGCCATAGTTCGGTTTACCTCCTATTTAGCAAAAGGCATTCCGAGTTGCACGAACAATTCTTTTGCCTCTTCGTCTGTTTTTGCGGTTGTGATTAATGCTATATCAAAACCTCTTACTTTTTCTATCTCATCATAACTAATTTCTGGGAACATTAGTTGTTCTTTGATACCTAATGAATAATTACCTCTGCCATCAAAAGCATTTGCATTTACACCTTTAAAGTCACGTATACGAGGTATTGCAATAGTAACTAATTTGTCATAGAAGTTCCACATTCTTTCGCCTCTAAGTGTTATTTTTGCACCTACTACCATACCTTCTCTTACTTTAAAATTAGCTACTGATTTTTTAGCTTTTGTAAGAACAGCTTTTTGTCCAGCAATTAATTCAAGTTCATGAACGGAAGTTTGGATACTCTTTGCATTATCCTTAACATCACCCAATCGCATATTTAATACGATTTTATCCATTTTAGGAACTTGCATAACGTTTTTATATCCAAATGTTTTTGATAGAGCTGGTATTACCTCTGTTTTATAACGTTCTTTTAGTCTGTTTGAATAACTTTCAGCCATTTTATAATACCTCCCTATTCTTTAACTTCATTTTCAGAAGTTGCCTTCTTTGTTGTTGCTGTTGTTGTTTTTTTAGCAACAGGCTTTTTTACTGTAGAAGTTGTTTTGCTTGCTGTAGCTGGCTTTTTTGCTGTAGCCGTAGCTGGTTTTTTAGCGGTTGTTGTTTTCTTAACTTCTGCTTTTACTTCTGCTACTGGTGCTGCCACTACTTCTGCTTTTGCATCTGCTACTGGTGCTGCCACTATTTCTACATTTTCTTCTACATTAGCTTCAATTGGAGCTTCAGTAGTTTCTGTCTTTTTTCTTCTAACAGTAGTTGACTTTTTCTTTTCTTCTTTAGTTGCAACTTTCTTAGTTTCCAAAATTGCACCACATTCGCACATACGAACTTTTTTGCCATCTACTATAGAGTGTTTAATTCTTGTGGTTTTTCCACAAGTTGCACAAACTGGCATAACGTTACTTACTGCAACACTTTTTGGTATATCAATAATTCCGCTTGCATCGCTTGCTTTTTTAGCTTTAATAGATTTCTTAACTACTGCAATGTTTTTGCCTTCAAGGTAAACTCTATTTTTATCAATGTCTACTTTAATAACTTTAGCCATTTTACCTTTATCTTGACCTGCAATAATTTTTACAAAATCACCTTTTACTACATTCATTTTCATATTAATAACCTCCTAAAGAACTTCTGGAGCCAAAGATATAATTTTCATATAATCTCTTTCTCTCAATTCTCTTGCGATAGGCCCAAAAATACGAGTTCCACGAGGTAATTTTTGGTTATCTATAATAACAGCAGCATTGTCATCAAATCTAATGTGACTACCGTCAGTTCTCATAATACCTTTTCTGGTTCTTACGATAACTGCTCTAATTACATCACCTTTCTTAACGGAGCCGCCGCTAGTAGCAGATTTTACTGATGCAACAATTACATCACCAATATTTCCGCTTCTTACATATGAACCACCCATAACTCTGATGCACATAATTTCTTTTGCTCCAGAATTGTCGGCTACTTTCAATCTTGTTTGTGGTTGTACCATTTTATCCGATTCCTCCTATTTAGCTTCTCTAATTACGGCACTCAATCTCCAGCACTTATCCTTAGATATAGGTCTGGTCTCGATAATTTCTACCATATCACCAATTTTACATTGGTTTAGTTCATCGTGAGCTTTGAATTTTTTTGTTCTAGTAATATACTTTTTATATAAAGGATGTTTTACTTTACTAACAACAGCTACCACAATGGTCTTATCCATTTTATCGCTGGTTACTAAGCCAACTCTGGTCTTCCTCAAATTTCTTTCTGCCATCTTTTATATTCTCCTATTTCTTTACAGCACTAGTTTTAGTGCTTTTTTTAGTCTTAGCAGGTTCAAAACTAATTCCAAGTTCACGTTGACGAAGAATGGTTTTTACTTTTGCGATATCTTTCTTGCATACTACAATAACATTGGCATTAGGAAGTTGATTTGTAGAATGTTTAAAACGTAGATTAAATAATTCTGCCTTTAACTCATTTAATTTTGCATTGAGTTCTTGGGTATTTAATTCAAAATATGTTGTCTTTTTCATTATTTATCACTACCCTCCTTTGTTATCATATCTTCTTTTTTTACAAATTTACACTTAATTGGCAATTTATGAGCTGCCAAACGCAAAGCTTCTCTTGCATCTTCTTCACTTACACCAGCCATTTCAAATAAAACTCTATTAGGTTTTACTACTGCTACCCAATATTCTGGTGAACCTTTACCACTACCCATTCTAGTTTCTGCAGGTTTTTTGGTAATTGGTTTGTGTGGGAAAATATCAATCCATACTTTACCGCCACGCTTAATATATCTAGTCATCGCAACACGGGCTGCTTCAATTTGATTAGCTGTAATCCAACTTGGTTCTGTAGCTACTAACGCGAATTCACCGTAAGCAATTACATTTCCTTTGTTGGCTTTGCCTTTCATTCTACCTCTATGTTGTTTTCTTCTTTTTACTCTTTTAGGCATTAACATAATTAGTCATTACCTCCATTTACTTGCTTGATGAAAACTTCGCCTTTATAAATCCAAACTTTTACACCAATTATTCCATAAGTAGTTTTTGCTTCAGCAAAACCATAATCAATATCCGCTCTCAAAGTATGAAGTGGAATACTACCTTCATTGTAATGTTCACTTCTTGCTATTTCAGCTCCGTCCAAACGTCCAGAAACCATAGTTTTGATTCCCTTTGCTCCGCCTTTCATAGCTCTTGTAATACCTTGACGCATAGCTCTTCTAAATTGAATTCTCTTTTCTAAAGATTGTGCAATAGATTCTGCTACTAATTGTGCTTCAGTATCAACTTTTTTAACTTCCATTATATTAAGATTCACTACTTTGTTAACAGCTATCTTTTGAATGTCTTTTGTGATATTAGCAATATTATTTGCATCTTTACCACCAATAGCAACACCAGGTCTACCGCAAAACATATTAACTGTTACAGTATTGGCTGCTCTTTCAATAACAATTTTAGAAATTGCTGCATTGTTATATTTACTTTTAAGACTTTCACGGATTTTGTAGTCCTCAGATATTAACTTTCCAAAATTCTTTTTTTCAGCATACCATTGACTATCCCAGCCCTTAATAACTCCTACTCTTAAACCATGTGGATTAACTTTTTGACCCATTTTATCCTCCTACTTCTTAGCTACTGAATCTAGTATTACAGTGATGTGACTTGTACGTTTTAACAAACCACCTGCTCTACCGTGTGCCTTAGGAATAAATCTCTTTAATGTGGCACCTTGGTCTGCAAAACATTCTGCAACAAACAATTCATCAATGTTCATTCCAAGATTTGTTTCTGCATTTGCTCCAGCACTCTTAACTACTTTCAAAATAGGAAGTGAGCTTGACTTGTTTAAATTTTCTAATATATAAACTGCTTCTTTATAGCCCTTTCCACGAATTACATCTAATACTGCTCTTACTTTATAAGGAGAAATACGAATGTACTTTGCCTTAGCTCTTGGACGCCTATCAGCGTTTTCAGCTCTTTTAACAGCCTTTGCATAAATATTCTTAGCCATTACTTTACCTCCTATTATTTTGAAGTGGTTTTGCTACCAGCGTGTCCCCTAAAGGTTCTGGTAGGTGCAAACTCACCTAATTTAAATCCAACCATATCCTCAGTAACATATACTGGTACATGTTTTCTACCATCGTGAACTGCAATTGTATGTCCTACAAATTCAGGATAAATAGTGGATGCTCTTGACCAAGTCTTAATTGGTCTTTTCTCACCTGACTCATTCATAGCAAGAACTTTCTTCTTTAAGCTCTCATGTATATAAGGGCCTTTCTTTATAGATCTACTCATTTAGTTATGTCCTCCTAATTAATACGCTTAATGATAAACTTGCTAGAAGTCTTTTTCTTCTTACGAGTCTTATAACCAAGTGTAGGTTTACCCCAAGGTGTAACTGGTCCTGGCATTCCGATAGGACTCTTACCTTCACCACCACCATGTGGGTGATCACAAGGATTCATAGCTACGCCTCTAACTGTTGGTCTAACGCCCATATGTCTTTTTCTTCCGGCTTTGCCTAAACTAACGATTTCGTGGTCAACATTGCCCACTTGACCGATAGTAGCTTTGCAAGCTAATGGTACATATCTCATTTCACCACTTGGCATACGAAGAGTGGCTTTACCATTCTCTTTAGCCATTAATTGTGCACTTGTTCCAGCACTTCTAGCGATTTGACCACCATGTTTAGGTTGTAACTCAATATTATGGATTACTGTACCTACTGGAATATCGATAAGCTTCAAGCAGTTACCTGCTTTGATATCACATTCAGCTCCACTTAATACTTTGTCGCCAACTGTTAATCCCAAAGGTGCTAAGATATATCTCTTTTCGCCATCAGCATATATCAAAAGAGCAATATTTGCTGAACGATTAGGGTCATATTCTATAGAATCAACTCTTGCAGGGATATCGTCCTTATTACGCTTAAAATCGATAATACGATATTTTTGTCTATTTCCACCACCAATATGTCTTACTGTAATTCTACCTTTCGCATTTCTACCACCACTATGATTCTTACTTTCTAGTAAGCTTCTTTCTGGAGTAGTGCGAGTAACTTCTGAAAAGTCAGAAACTGTATAGAACCTACGAGCAGGACTGGTTGGTTTACTTCTCTTTATACCCATTGTGACCTCCTAAATTATGACAAGCTTTCGAAAAATTCGATTGCTTTACTATCTTGTGTTAGTGTTACATAAGCTTTCTTATAAGAAGCCCTTCTACCAGAAGTTTTTCCCATTTTCTTAATTTTTCCACTATAATTAACAACATTTACTTTAGAAACAGTTACTTCGAATATCTTTTCTACTGCTGCCTTAATTTGAGTTTTTGTAGCATTCTTAACAACCATAAAAGTATATTTTTTATCACCAATACCACTGTAACTTTTTTCACTCAAGACTGGCTTGATTATCACATCATAATTATTCATTATTCTGCTACCTCCTCTAAGCTAGTTATAGCATCTTTAGTAATAAATACTTTACCTGCTCTAACAAGTTGGTATACGCTTACTAAGTTAATTGTCTCAACTTCAGCTTCTGCCAAATTCTTAGTACATCTAACTACTACTTCATCATAAGCGTCAAGTACAAACAAAGCTTTCTTACCAGCGTTTAGGTTGGTACAAATTCTTGCCATTTCTTTAGTCTTAACTTCTTTGATTGCTACGCTATCCAAAACAACTAATTCATCTTGTCTAATCTTTTGGCTTAATGCACTATAGAAAGCATTAAGTTTCATTCTCTTGTTGATTTTCTTAGAGAAATCCCTAGGTTTTGGTGCGAATACAACTCCACCATGACGCCATTGTGGACTACGAGTACTACCTTGACGAGCACGGCCAGTACCTTTTTGTCTCCAAGGTTTTATTCCACCACCACTTACTTCTGTACGAGTAAGAGCGCTTTTTGTACCTTGTCTCTTGTTTGCTAATTGAGCAGTTATTACTTGATGAATAAGCGCTTCATTATAAGCAACCTCAAATATTTCAGGCTTTAAAGCAATTTTTCCAACTTCTTTACCTTCTATATTGTAAACTTTCAAATCCATTTAAATATATCCTCCCTATGCCTTCACTTCAACTAGGCAACCTTTAGGACCAGGAATTCCGCCTTTGATTAGCAACAAGTTGCGTGCTTCGTCAACTCTGACAACTTCTAAGTTCTTAACAGTTACTCTTTCGTTACCATAATGACCTGACATATGTTTATTTTTGAAAACTCTACTTGGATCAGAAGATGAACCCATACTACCTACACCACGATGATAGCCACTACCATGTGCTTTAGGTCCAATATGTTGATTCCATCTATATATTGCTCCAGTAAATCCTCTACCTCTTGTTTTTCCAGCTACTACTACCATGTCACCAACTGCAAAATCTTTAACTGTTATTTTTGAACCAAGTTCAAATTTTGAACAGTCATCGAAACGGAATTCTCTCAAAAATCTTTGAGGAACTGCATCTGCTTTTTTATAATGACTAGCAATAGGTTTGGTTACGTTCTTTATTTTAATATCGCCAAACGAAATTTGCACTGAATCATAACCTTCTTTAGCAACTGTCTTTTTCTGAATAACGGTACAAGGACCAGCTTCAACAACAGTTACAGAAATCATATGACCATCTGCAGTAAATATTTGGCTCATACCTAATTTTTTGCCTAAAATAGCTTTATTCATTTATATCAGCCTCCTATTATAATTTTATTTGGATATCTACACCGGCCGGTAAGTCTAGCTTCATTAAAGCGTCAACTGTCTTGCTTGTAGAATTGTAAATGTCAATGAGTCTCTTATGAGTCCTCAATTCGAATTGTTCTCTAGAATCTTTGTACTTATGTGGAGCACGTAAGATTGTAACAATTTCCTTCTCTGTTGGTAATGGTATTGGACCAGATATACTAGCACCAGTACGTGTTACCGCGTCAACGATTTTCATTGATGAATTATCAATTAGTGTATGGTCATAAGCTTTTAACTTAATCCTAATCTTTTGACCTGCCATTTTTTTATACCTCCTGTTTATTTAGCTAACTCGTTCACACTCATCCGAGTGTGTCCTGCTGTCTTTTAATAAAAGGTGTGGCCAACACCTTAAATTTCAGTTAGTCGCATCGGTCATTGCCTTTGCGTAAGTCCATGGAAACTATCCGTAATAACGGGAACCTTCCATATCTACCCTAATAACAGCCTTTTTATGTTATCACAACAATTAGATGATGTCAATTAATTTTAATGGGTTTTTAAAGAAAATTAATAAAAAAGGGAAAATATTATTTTTGTATACTTTTTATACTATTTTGTTATAAATGTATAAATTATATCACCATATCTTAATTTATAAGAATATGGGTCAGCTACTAATATATTTGTTTCTTTGTCAAAAACATTATTTCCTACAAAATTTACTAAGCCATTATCTCTTACTATTATTACATTGTCAAGCAAATTACATTCATAAAACGCATAATTATTTATGTCGCTAATTGTAATAGGTAAAATTATACTTTGCAAACTATCACAACTATTAAATGCGTATTCGCCTATTGTCGTAGTATTATACAAATTTACACTAGTAAGGCTATCGCAATCCTGCAACACTTTATTAGGCAAAATACTAATACCTAATGATATAGTAGTAAGGCTGTCACAATTGCTAAATGCACCCACACCTAAAGAGGTTATGGCATCGGGTAAAGTAAATATTAATAGCTTAGAATTAGCAAATGCGTATTCGCCAATAGTAGTAACCGATGAAGGCAATGCTATATGTGTAAATCCCGCATACCTAAATGCGTTGTCAACAACATTTATCAAACTAGAATTATCCGCAAATAAAATAGTTCCGCTAAATTCTTGAAAAGCATATTCGCCTATAGAATTTACTGCACTTGGCAAAGTCAAATTCGTTATTTTATCTGCTTTACAAAATGCGTAAGGCTCTATTATACAAGTTCCACTAGGCAAAACCAAAGTGCTTCCTTGGTAGTTATAAAACATATTTCTAGTTATCGTAGTAAAATTATCATTTAATAAAATGTCGGCTACTACTCCATCAAAACATTTCTCGCCAATACTGATTAAGGTCGTCGGCAAAGTTAATGAAGTCATATTACTCATACCCGCAAACATATTATTAGGCAAGGTAGTCCAACTACCATACAAAGTAAAAGAGTTTAATTTATAATTATTATAAGAATTGTCGCCTACATTAGTACCTATTAAATAACTCATTGTTTGTTTTGCACTACTTGCATTCGAACCGACAAAGGGTAAACTTAATGACAATAGTTCATAGCAATAATGGAAAGCTGTAGTTCCTAAATCTGTTATACTTTCACCAAAATTTATAGTTTTCACATTTAGACAACCACTAAAAGCATTGTCCCCAATCGAGGATACACTATTAGTATAATTTATGCTTTCTAGATATTGACACCCGTTATAGGCATTATTACTTATATTTGTTTCGTTTGTTACTACAATATTTTTTAAACTAATTGGTAATTCATTATTATTTTTACCAAAAATAGCTCCTAATGGTTCATAAGCGCCTAATACCGTCCCTAAATACGGAATTGTTACCTTATTTAATTTAGGTAAAGTATCAATATCTATAGCACCGTTTGATATACTTATCAATGTAGATGGCAAAATTAATCCTTCTAATCCCGCTTTATTCTTAATAGCGTTATTATATATTGAGGTAGTTCCCTCCATAATTTCTTCATACGGAGAACTACTTAAATAGTCTATTAATTGCGTTGAATTAATTGCATAATTAAATTTTGCGGTGTTATATATATATAAGGATATACTCTTAGGTTCTGGAGCACTATCTACCCAACTAAAATTATTACTATCCGCTAATGCAAATAAAGCAGTAACATTATGATTACCAATAGCTGAAAGAGCTTCCCCTTCTTGCGTACTAAAAGTAAGAATATTGTTTACATTTGTATCGCCATCAATACTAAATACAGGCTTTACTGTATTGCCCGTAAATGGCAAAAATTGGTCTTGAATTTCTATATTTGCTTTATCAATTTCTAATGGAGTAATCGCAAGTGCTAAATCTAAATAATGATTATAATAATTGGTTGGATACGCATTATAATAACAATTATAACTAGCAATAGTAACAGTAGGAATAGTATTAGGTAAAGTCCAATAAAAGTTATTGCTTATACTGTCGTCACTTAATAAAATATAATAATTAGACAATTTCTTATTGGGTGAATATTGTCCGCCTGCGGTATGAACAGTTGGTATCTGTCCTGGTAAATAATTTATCTTTTTTATTATAAGAAAGGCTGTAAGTTGATTATTTTGCAAATTATTGTTATTTACAAAACAATAATTACTATTAGCTATTGCAACGCCTGACATTTTATAGCTTAAAGTAGCAACAATACTATAAGTACCTGCATTTATTTGACTGTTATTATTGGAATAAACAACTGTTACGCCCTCTGGTAAGGTGCTGGTAATTGCCATACTATGGCTACTATTAGGGTCATAATCAACACTAGTACTTTCAAATATCACTCCACTTAAATCTACTTCTTTAGGCGTTATATTTATTTCAAAATTTCTAGTCGGAATAATATTATAATTATCACTACTATTTGTGGCACTATATGAAAATGCTGCTTTGCATGCATAAAAACCTACATCTTTAATTGTGCAAGGAATTTCACTTGGGTCGGTATAACCCATACCATCTTTGTTATAACTATAAAATATTTTTACATCAGTAGCAAAATTAGGATATTGTTCATCAAAATTATTAAAAATAATATTATTATTTATATCTTTAATAGGATATTTCGATTCATCTTTTGCAAAAGTAATAGCATTATTATCAAATTCTACACTTTTATTATTATAAACAATCGGTAATGTTTCCCCACTAGCAAGATTAAAATAATTAGATTTACTAATATTTATTGTATAAACTCTATCTTCAATGTCATTATAATTGCTATCGGGTTTATCTATATAGAATTTAGCTACAATAATATATTTGCCTGCATTTATAAAAGTTTTGTTTGTATTATCAATAATTCTATCTGTTGTGCCATCTCTAAAATAATATTCTATGCTAATATCTTCACTATGTTCGCCATTTACACCTGTAGGATTATTATCTCCATCTAGATATAAATATTGAATATTATCGGTATTATTACTATTCTTTTCTACTACGATACTTTTACTTGCGTTATAAGTTAAATTGGATAATTGTGTCCAATTCATATTATTAATATAATCAACTTTTTTGATTTCTAAGGTAGCAATTTGCTCGTTGTCATAGGTATAATTATTATTTACATCGTTTTCTTTTACAAGCGTAGCCCTAATTTTATAATTACCGACATTTATAAATCTTTGTTTAAGATTTTCAATAGCAATATAGTCATTTTGTGCATCGTCCCAAATAGAATATTCTATTTTAAAGCCCTCTAATTGGTCATTAAATGCTATATATTGATAATTGCCATTATAAAAAACTGATTTATTGGCAAACCCTAAAGTTGAATACTCGATTCTTTGTTTTTCTATAATAAGCTGTGCCGACCTGCTTGTTGGCACATAATACAAATTAGTATCAACCGAAAAAATAGCTGATGCTTTATAAGTGCCGGTGTTAGTGGCAAAATTATTTGTATAGCTTACTTGCACTTGTTGTGGCAACTCGCCCTTAACTTCCAAAACCTTTTTTGTGCCGTCATAAATAAATCTAGTTGTTTTAAATTCTATATTACCAATATCAATAATGCCCTTGTCAATAATTAGTGTTGCTTTATTATTTATATAATTTACTTTATAACCATTTGGTGCAATTACCTCAACCGTAATTTCATAAGTACCGGGATTTACAAATCCGTCTACTTTATTATCATCACAATAGTAATTAATTTTAGTCCCGTCAGGAATTTGAGAAAGTTCTACATCAATATTTTTTAGTGTAGTATCATAATTAGTCGATATATTGCTTACCTTAATATCAATAGCACTTTTATCGACAACGATAACATTAAAACTTACTGTTTCATCTTCGCTACTAACGACTACCTTGCCTGTCCCTCTACCTATAGCACTAACAACGTTATCGGAAATAGTAAGCACATCAAGATTTTCTACAGCATAATTAAGTTTGCCTTTGCTTTCGCCCTCATAAGATATATAGTTATCAATTATTAATTTGCCACCTAATGGCAATTCTACCGCTTCAAACTTAACTGTCAAATTGCGAATATTATTATCTTTACACGCAAAAAGCATACTGCAACTAAGCAATACCAAAACAATTAAGATAAATAATTTTACTATCCTATTCTTTTTCACGTATATATTATACACCCATTTTCTTTTATAGACTAGTTGTTAATTTTTGACAAAACTAAATTTACATATTTATCAAAAGCATTTTGCCCGGTCGTGGTATTTTTGAACACTGCTGTACATTCTAAAATTGCAAAACAAGTTTTTTCTATCCTACTAGAAACTGCTTTTTTTGCGGTTTCTTCATCTACACCGTTTTTATTAAGAGTTTCATATATAGACTTTAACATATCGATGTGTTTATTTATGCTTTCATCATTAGCTAATTTATCGAAATCAATATTGCCTTTTTGCAAAAGTTCTATCAAAGTAGCTGTTTCTTTTTTTAATCTACCCGGCAAAATAAATAATCCCATTGCTTCAATTAGTCCAATACCCTCTTTCTTTATATTATGCATATCAACAGTAGGATGAAAAATTCCAAATGGATGATTTTCATCAGTCCTATTATTACGCAAAATTAAATCCAAAACATATTCTTTCCCTTCTTTGTGAGAAATAGGCGTAATTGTATTGTGACATTCACCGTTACTCGTTGCTAAAATACCTACGCTTTCATCGGTATATTCACGCCAAGTATTCAAAAATTCTGTAGCTACCGCAATAACTTTATTCTTGTCAATTCCGTGTACACTAACAACACTGTTGTACCAATCCTTAATGTCAACACTAACTTCTTTACTTTCCAAATAAGATTTTCTAATTGGTCGAGATAGCATCGGCAAAACCTTTTTACCGCCTTGATAATGGTCGTGTGCTAAAATAGAACCTCCAACAATTGGTAAATCCGCATTGCTACCCATAAAATATTGTGGAATTATATCAACAAAATCACACAATCTCACAAATGTAAGTGGGGTTATTTTCATAGGTCTATGTTCATCACAAAATGCTATACAATGTTGGTCATAATACACATAAGGTGAATATTGCAAATGCCAATTTTCATTATTAAGTTTGATAGGAATAATACGCAAAGTTTGTCTAGCAGGATGACGCAAATTTCCTTGAAATCCTATATTTTCTAAACACAACATACATTTAGGATACTTATTGCCCTTAAAATTCTTTTCCGCTAATACTTGCTTCGGGTCTTTTTCGGGTTTACTCAAATTTATAGTAATTCCCACTTGACCATTTACGCCCTCAGAATACCAACAAATATTTTTGTTTACATCGCACATTCTTATATAATTACTGTTTACACTAATTTTATAAAAATATTCCAATGCCTTATCAAGTCCATTTTTTTCTTTTATTTGATTAAAAATATTAACAACTAATCCCGCTGATGGACAAACAAGTCCCATAATTTTTGTTTCTAAAAGCACAGGTGAAGCACTATCGCCTAAGCCCATTTCTAAGCCAAAATTTACTAATTTATCTAGAATCTCAGTTTGGAAATTTTTATCAATTCCCTGCCTTTCACTAGGATTAGTAATACTATAAAGCTCTAATAATTGGTTGCGTGCAACTACTGCATCTTCTGTACATAAATCTAAATTTTTTCTTGCATATAAGACTAAATCTTCAATCAAACCTGCAATTTGTTTATCCATTTCAAATCCTCTCAATATCTTGCTATTTTTTTTTATGTATGATATAATCTTTACAAATATTATACACTACGGAGTTTATTATGGCAAGAGCTTTAACTCAACATTCATTATTAAACAATGAAAAATTCATAGCTAGTATAAACCAACTTTATACAGCGAATACCAAAGAAATTTGTGAAAGATATTCTTCTCTAACCGAAGGTCTATGTGGAGATATTTATTTTTTTTCATCACCCGGAAGAGCAGAATTAGTCGGCAATCATACCGACCACAATCACGGTTTCGTAATTGCATCTAGTATAGATTTAGATGTAGTTGGTGCAGTCACAACAACTCAAAATAATATAATTACTATTAATAGCTTTGGTTATCCTGCTTTTAGTATTAATATTGATGAATTAGAAATTCAAGAAAAAATGTATAGCACTTCAGACTCTTTAGTTAAAGGAGTTGTGAAGGGCTTCCTAAATAAAGGATATAAAGTAGGCGGATTTACCGCAAATACACATAGCAATATTTTCAAAGGTGCCGGAGTTAGTAGCAGTGCGGCTTTTGAATTACTTGTTTGTGAAATTTTAAATGTACTTTACAATGATTCAAAACTTGATTATATAGAAAAAGCACTTATAAGCCAATATGCAGAAAATGTATATTTTGGCAAACCAAGCGGACTTATGGACCAACTTACAATTAGTCGTGGTGGCGTTAGTTTTATGGATTTTTACAATCCTAATTTACCTATTTCATCTACTGTTGATTGGAAATTTGAAGATACCAGTTTGGTTATTATAAATTGTGGCGGAGACCATTGCTCTCTTACTGGTCAATATGCACAAATAAGAGAAGAAATGCATTCAATAGCCGAATATTTTGGCAAGAGCGTACTTAGAGAAGTAAGTAAAAACGAGTTTATGTCCGCACTAAATGTGTTGTGTCTTAAATATTCAGGTAGAGCTATTTTGCGTGCGTTACACTTTTTTAACGAAAATGAAAGAGTATTTGTTGCAAAAAAAGCAATAGAAACAGGCGATAAACAGAAATTCTTTGACACAATAAATGCAAGCGGACAAAGTAGTTATACTCTTTTACAAAATTGCTATCCAAATGGCGATAAGGTACAGAAAGTACCACTCGCACTAGGAATTGTATCTGAATATGATAAAGTAAAAGCGTATAGAGTACACGGTGGTGGCTTTGCAGGGACAATTCTTGCTTTCATAGATAGTAAAGATGCTCCTACATTTTGCAATTATCTAAATAATATTTTTGGCGATGAGAACGTGTTCAATATTAAAATTAGACATTTGGGCGCTGTCAAAGTAGCATACTAATCATAAAAAATATAGGTTTATCAAAATAATAAATTTTTAATATATAAATAAACCTAATTTCAAGGAGAAAAAATGCGTAACCTAACTTTACTTACAGACCTTTATCAACTTACAATGATGAACGCCTATTTAGAAACCGACAAAGCTGACACAATGGCTAATTTTGATATCTTTTTTAGATATAAAGAACATTTAGATTTTGCCCAATGTGCAGGACTAGAACAAGTCATTGAATATATCAACAATCTTCATTTTGATGAAGATGATATAGATTATCTAAAAAGTCTTAATCTTTTTGGAGATAGATTTTTTGATGCTATCAAAAATTTCAAATTTACTGGTTCTATCAGAGCGATAAAAGAAGGAGAAATTATTTTCCCGGGAGAACCTATTTTATCCGTATGTGCTCCGCTTTTTCAAGCACAATTGGTAGAAACAGCATTACTTAATATTATTAATCATCAAACCTTAATAGCTACTAAGGCATTCAAAATTTGTAGAGAAGCCCAAGCTGGCGTTATGGAATTTGGTTTGCGTAGAGCTCAAGGCCCTGACGCAGGAATATATGGAGCAAGAGCCGCAATAATTGGTGGTTGTTCTTCTACTAGCAATGTTCTTACCTCAAAAATGTATGGTATTGCTTGTGCAGGTACTCACGCTCATAGTTGGGTAATGAGTTTTGATTCCGAATTGGAAGCATTTAGAGCATATGTAAAAATTTATCCTAAAAATGGTTTGTTACTTGTTGACACATACGATACACTAAAATCAGGTTTGCCAAATGCCATAAAGGTATTTGATGAAATGAAAGCTGCAGGGCTAAAACCCGTAGGTATAAGACTAGATAGCGGTGACCTTGCATATCTAAGTAAAAAAGCAAGAAAAATTCTTGATGACGCAGGACATAACGATTGCATCATTTGTGCTAGTGGTGACATAGATGAATATATACTAAGTTCCTTGCACCAACAAGGAGCTAAAATAGATGTTTATGGAATAGGTACCAAACTAATCACTTCTTCTGAAGTACCCGCTCTTGGCGGAGTTTACAAAATGTCTTGTCTTCAAGAAAATGGAGTTTGGATTCCTAAAATGAAGTTTTCGGATACCGTAGAAAAGATAACCATTCCTGGTATAAAAACAACATATCGTATTTATGACAATGAAAATAAAGCTTTAGCTGACATTATTTGCTTGGTTGATGAGGAATTTGACATAACTAAACCTCTTACTATTTTCCATCCACAACAAACCTGGAAAAAAACCATTCTTAATAATTATACAATGCGTAATTTAATGGTAGATATTTTTGTCGATGGCAAACAAGCATATACTTCACCTAAACTTATGGATATTGCACAATACGCAAAAGAAAAAAGCGAAGACTTTTATACTGAATACTTAAGATTAGTAAATCCACATACCTTCAAGGTGGATTTAAGTCAAAAATTATATGACTTAAAAAATGACCTAACAATAAATAATGAAAATAAAAAAAAATAAATATAATTATAGTTAAACAAAAAAATAGTAAAATAAATTATTAATTAAAAAAACACACTTAATATTTAAGTGTGTTTTTTGATTCTTTTTTATTTGTTTATATGTTTTTTATACAAACTTTAATACTAAAGCTACCAAAAAAACACCGAGAACAACCAATGCTAAAAAGGAAGCAATAAGTAATACTTTAATAATTGGGTTCTTCTTATCCCCTTTTTTCGTAGAATATGGACTAATTGACATTGAAGCAATAAGTTCTTTTTCCATTTCTTCCGTGCATTCAACAAAATTTTCTGGCAATTTATCTTCCGGATAAAGCAAATAAAATGCGGGTGCGGAACTATGGTCAAGTATCTTAGTATCTTTGTCTTCTTTCATAAGACTAAAAAACATTATAATATCGCCAGCACCACCGCTAACCATAAAGCAAAATAGTAATACCATAAATATGTTACCAAAAATAGTGCAAATTATAAGTGGTATAATTCCCGTTATAACAACAGGTAATAAAAGCACAAAACGGTATTGTGACACCTTCATTGCTTTGCTTAAATGGCAATAGAATAAGCCTTGCTTCAAATTCATACCAAACTTTATATCCTTAGTGCTTAATTTGCCAGCAATTATTCCACCTAAAGCGTGTAACAATTCGTGCAAAACAACACCAAATACCAAACCAACAAGCACAATAAGTATATCCCAATATACTTTACCGGTTAGTAGCAATTTATTATTAAGTGCAAAAATATTTATACTTCCGCAAATTATCAATGGCACAATAAACATAACAAGTGACATTGTCGCAAATAGATTAATATTAAATTTTTTTAATTCTTTTTTGTAATTCATATAGTTATTGTACAAGTACCAATGAAATTTGTCAAATGCTATTGCCCTTTCTATTCAAGTTCAAAAGCACCGGTATATAATTGGTAATATGTTCCTTTTTGTTCTAATAATTGTTCGTGATTGCCTTTTTCAATAATTTTACCATGGTCAAGTACAATAATTGCATCACTATTTCTTACTGTGGATAGCCTATGTGCAATTACAAAGACCGTTCTTCCCTTCATTAATTTATCCATACCATCTTGCACTAAAGCTTCCGTATGGGTATCGATAGAAGAAGTGGCTTCATCTAATATCATTGCAGGAGCGTTTGCCACTGCTGCCCTTGCTATAGATAATAACTGTCTTTGCCCCTGTGATAAATTCGAACCATTGTTATCTAAAAGTGAATTGTATCCATCTGGTAAGCGTGTAATAAAATCATCTGCATTTGCCAATTTTGCAGCTTCAATACATTCTTCATCTGTAGCATCTAATTTACCATATCTTATATTCTCAAGTACAGTGCCTGTAAAAAGATTTACATCTTGAAGTACAATAGCAAGAGAACGACGCAAATCAGGTTTTCTTATTTTATTAATATTTATACCGTCATAACGAATTTTTCCATCTTCAATATCGTAAAATCTGTTTATTAGGTTTGTTATTGTAGTTTTACCTGCCCCCGTAGCACCTACAAATGCTATTTTTTGACCCGGATTTGCATATAAAGTAACATTATGCAGAACCATTTTTTCAGGTTCATAGCAAAAGTCAACATCAAACATACGAATATCCCCTTTTAACTGCTCATATGTGATAGAATTATCTATTTTATGTGGGTGTTTCCAAGCCCACAAGCCTGTATACTCGGCACTTTCTGTTATATTTCCCTCATTGTCAATATTGGCCTTTACCAATGTTACATAACCATTATCTTTTTCTGGTTCTTCATCTAATAATTCAAAAACTCTGCTAGCGCCCGCAAAGCCCATAGCTATCATAGGAAGTTGCATTGATGTTTGACCGATTGTTTGAGATAATTGTCTAGACATTGTTAAAAATGATACAATAACACCGATAGAAATAATATTTATGCCCGTCAAACTTACATTCATAATATCAAAAAATACCCAAAATCCCCCGACAATAGCAATTAAAACATACAAAATATTACCTATGTTCATAACTATTGGCATTAAGATATTGCCATATTTATTTGCCTTTTGTCCATCTTCAAATAACTGTTCGTTTAATTCCGCAAAATCTTTATTGCTTTCTTTTTGATGGCAAAATGCTTTTATAACTTTTTGTCCATTCATCATTTCCTCGACAAACCCTTCTTCTTTTGCAAGTGATTTTTGTTGTCTTACCATATACTTAGAACTTTTAGCCGATATTTTCTTTATTATAACAAACAAAATTATACAAGCTATAACTACTAATAATGTCAACCATAGACTGTAAAAAATCATCATAAACATAGTTGCCGTAATTGTTATTATTGCTTGAATAAGTGTAGGCAAACTCTGCCCTATAAATTGTCTTATAGCATCAGTATCATTTGTATAAGTACTCATTATGTCGCCATGTTTATGAGTATCAAAATATTTTATTGGGAAAGATTCCATTTTGCTGAACATATTTTCACGCAAATTATTTAATGTCCCCTGTGTAACTACAGCCATAATTCTTGTATAAATAAAAGAGGCTATTACACCTAAAACAAATATGCCACCCATTAATAAAATATAAGTAATCAATTGCTTCCAAACGGAAGCTAATCCAGCATTTACACCTGGAATAATACAATTATCTATTAATTTTTGTAAGAATATTACAGCAACTATTGATGAAATAGAACTAATTATTATAGAAAAACCAACAACAATCACTTCTTTTTTATAGTACATAATAATAAATTTTAATAACCGACCAAAGGTTTTTTTATAATTTAAGGAAGGATCTTTTTCTTTCAAATTTTTAGTTTGCATTTTTTGCCTCCTTTCCTCTCGTTTGAGATAAGTATATTTCTTTATAGAAGCCGTTTTTGCTTAATAATTCTTTATGCGTACCATTTTCTATTATTTTACCACCTTCCATAACAATGATTTTATCAGCTTTTTCTATGGAAGCTACCCTTTGTGCAATAATTATTTTAGTCGCATTAGGCAATTCATTATTAAGGCATTTCTTAATTAAAGAATCCGTTTTTGTATCAACTGCCGAAGTAGAATCATCAAATATTAGAATTTTTGGATTTTTCAAAAGTGCCCTGGCGATACAAAGTCGCTGTTTTTGTCCACCCGACAAATTAGACCCGCCTTGTTCTACATAAGTATCATACCTTTCAGGAAACTGCTCGATAAACTCATCAGATTGCGTCATTTTGCAAACATTTATTAATTCTTCATCAGTTGCACCTTTATTGCCCCAACGCAAATTTTCTTTAATCGTACCAGCAAATAATAAATTCTTTTGCAACACAATTACCGCTTGATTTCTAAGTGCTTCTATATCATATTCAGTAACATTTTTACCACCGACAAAGACTTCTCCTTTGGTAGTATCATATAATCGTGGTATTAATTGTATTAATGTTGTTTTTGCTGACCCCGTACCACCCAGAATACCTATAGTTTCACCAGAATTAATAATCAAATTTATATCACTTAACGCATATTTATTAGCCCTTTCGGAATATTTGAAATATACATTTTTAAATTCAATACTACCATTAGGAATTTCTGTGCTTACATTTTCACTATTAGCTAATGAAGGTTCTTGATTAATAATTTCAACAATACGTTTTGATGATTCTGCGGAAATAGAAATCATAACAAAAACAAAGGAAAGCATCATCATAGAAATCAATATTTGTACACCATAGTTTATAAGCGAAGCCAATTCCCCCGCTGTTAGTTCGGTTTGTACAGAATTAATTATCATTTTTGCGCCAAAAAAGCTTATGATAAGAATAATTAAATATATAAAAAACATCATAAATGGACTACTCAATGCAATAATTTTTTCTGCTTTAGTAAAATCATTATTTACTTCATCAGACGTTTTATTGAATTTACCTATTTCATAATTCTCTCGTGCATAGGATTTTACCACTCTAATTCCGTTAATATTTTCTTGCACATTATTGTTCATTTTATCATATTTTTTGAAGATTCTATTAAAATAAGGCATTACTTTTTTTAATATTACGGCTAGTATTATTCCTACAATAGGTACAGTTGATAAAAATATTAATGCGATTTTCCAATTTATAGAAAAACTCATCGCCATCGAAAATATCAACATAAGCGGGACTCTTACAGCAATTCTTATTACCATTTGATAAGCATTTTGCACATTTGTTACATCGGTAGTTAGACGAGTTACTAAAGAAGCCGTAGAAAACTTATCAATATCTTGGAAAGCAAATTTTTGTACCTTGAAAAACAAATCTTCTCTCAAATTTTTTGCAAATCCACAAGATGCAGTTGCGCCAATATTACCACTCAAAAATCCTGCTATGAATGAAAATATCGAAAGAGCCACTAAAATAATAGAATATTTTATGATAGGTACTACTGTAGCACCACTCATATTATCAATCATTTTAGCCATAATAAATGGAATTATTGATTCCATAATTACCTCAATTGATACGAATAAAGGAGTAAGTATCGATTGCTTTTTATACTGTCTTATACTATTTGCTAATGTTTTTACTATCATAAATCTCCTTATTAAAACTTCAAAATAAGTTTATTCCTAATGCAATATACCATTTACTTTTTTCATAATACGGGTAAAATCTATTGCATCTTTTCCCCTAAATATTCTAGTATTTTTGTAATATCATTTACAAAAATTTCCCTGCAATTTATTTCAAATTCTTCCCCAGCTTTCGTAATTGATACATAGACCTTTCTACTATCTTTATTGTCCTTAGTCCGAATTATATAACCATTTTTTTCCAAATTTTTTAATGCAATTATATCTTTTACTAAAAGAAATACTACCATTATAACATTTTAATGTCAAACATATTATATTTATAAATCATTTTAATAAATCAAAAATGTATATTACTTGCATAGTTTCTTAAAAAGTAGTAATATTAATTACATTACAACAAATGGAGGCGATATAATGCAATTAATACCTAGTTTTCAAGTAGACCATTTACGTTTGAAATCAGGTTTGTATATATCTAGAAAAGATTGGTTTGGCAGAGAATGCATAACAACCTTTGATATACGAATGAAAAAACCTTATGATGAAGAAGTTTTAGGAACAGCTTCGGCTCACGCAATCGAACATATTGGAGCTACTTTTTTACGCAATGATGATTTGTGGAAAGATAAAGTAGTGTATTTTGGACCAATGGGTTGTAGAACAGGATTTTACCTTATTGTATCCGGAGACATTGATGTAGATACCATCTATCCGCTTGTAGAACGTACATTTGATTATATTGCCGAGTTTAAAGGCGATATACCCGGAGCTACACCAAAAGAATGTGGATTTTGTGTAGATATGGATTTACCAATGGCAAAGCGTGATGCAGCCTTATACTATAATGTACTTATAAATGCTAATAAGCTTAATTTCAATTATCCAAAACCAAGGAAAAAAAGAGAAACTAAGAAATAACCAATTAATTAGTCACATAATCCAAATAAATAATTTAGCCAAGGTGTAAATCTTGGCTTTTTTTATGTAACAAATTAATTAAATACATCATATACTAAAGCGAGGTGAAATTATGGCTGACAATATCAAACAAATGGCTAAAGAATACAAAGAAATTTTATCGAACGCAACAGAAATAAATTATAATAATTATGACCAAATAATAAATTTAGAAGAAAAGCAACTTGATATGCTTAATGCTCTAAATTTTTATAATAATCAAAAACCACAACAAAAAAAAGTAATAAACTATTGCATTAATCGTATTTATCAAGCATTAGATATCTTGTCAAAAATTTATAATAAGCAAGCATATTCTCCTAATTTCCGAAATCCCTACATACCTAATACTTTCCAGTTACTACCTATGATTGTTAATGCACAAATAGATATCTTTATATTAATAGATAAAATTAATGATATGGATACTACTGCATTAAAAATTGTTGAAAATACTAAATTAGGATTATTAAGTTTATTAAAATAGAATAGAATATATACATTTATACATACTACCTTTATCTAAAATTATAAAGGGAGGAATATAAATGGATAATTCTAATCAAAGTCTATCAAGAGTTAAGGCAGATTTAAGTAATTATATACTATTAACATTGAATTTAATAGCTACAGTACTTGCATTGTCCGTAGGACTAGCATTCTATTTATTAGTTGGTACAAAAGCAGCTATGACAGTAGGAATAATAATGTTTATAGTAGCTGGATTTATGCTTGCTTGTGGCTTATTGCTATATATGGCAAAAATGGCAAAGATAAAGCAACTTAGTGAATAACAATTTATATATATCCAAAATAAAAACCATCTAAAATTAGATGGTTTTTTGTTTTTCTTATGATTAGTTTTTTTATTTATTCTGCAAATAAAATGCTACTGCATTTACGCAATCAAGAACTGCATTTGAAGTAATTGTTGCACCACTTACTACTACTATATCATTATCACTTGATGGCACTCCACCACTAACTAATAATTTTTTTGTCAAGTCAATATTTTTATATTGATTCAAATAGCTATCCTTAAATACTCTGTCTGCGTGGTCTTCACTTTCTTGATGACTTATTACGGCTATATTAATAACCATATTATTTTCTATCAAAATTGCCATTTCTACATTGCCGTTTCTACCATTTTTTGACACCACATCAAAAACTTGTTTACCACTAGTAGTATTTTCATAAATAACAATAATTGACGCATCAGCAAAAGCTGTTTTTTCTTTTGTGGTTACATCAATACTTTTATATCCACTTGAATCACTGTCTACTTTACTAACTATATTTTCCAAATTACTATTACTACAAGAACATAACATAAATAAACTAACAATGATAATTGCATAAGTTATTAACCTTCTATTTATTTTACTCATTTTATCCCCTTTTTTAATACTATTATTGTAAGTCTTTTTTATTATAAATAAACCAACTACCAACACTTAAAGCGATAGTAAGCGAAATAAAGATGATGAAAGCCACAATTGGATATTTCCCTACTCCGATACCCCAAGTAGACATAATCACATCATTTACTGACAATGAATGGATTGGACTTAACCATTTAATAAATTGTAATTTATCTCCGCCTAATTCACCTAAATAACCCATAATATAGGTAAATAACATACCGCCTACTGCTATTCCGGTTGTATTTTTATTCTTCTTTACCAAACTAGCTATCAAAAATCCAGCCGATGCAAAAAATAAAATAGCTACAAGTGATACCAAATAACCCATAAATATTGCATTTGCATTAATAGTATCACTAGCTACTATTGCACCACTAATAAGTGACGCTATAAGTGCACACAAACTTATTGCTAATAATCTTGTAAATACAACGGCTACCTTTGCTATATATATATCTAATCTAGATATGTTGTTTGCATACAAAAATTCAATAGTGCCGCTTGTTTCTTCGTTATGAAAAGTACTTGCACCTAAAGCTATTGCATAACCGCAAAGAACGGTTACTACAAGTTGATAAATCATAGCAAAATATAAATTATAATTCGTCATATCCATCATACCTTCCATACCAAACATTGCAAGCAATCCTTCAGGCATCGCCGACATTTTGTCCATAGCAAGGTCTTTTACTACTGGAAAAAGTAACATATAAAGTAGTATTATTGCCGTAATTGCTCCACACCAAGTTAAAATAGTCCGTAATTTGGTTTTTAATTCTGTAGTATAGATAGTTAATACCTTTTTTATATTGATTTTATTCATTTTTTATCACCAGTCCCATAATACTCCATAAATTTTTCTTCCAAGGAGGTGTGCTTTATTTCAAGTGAAGTAAGGTGTTTTGCCTGCAATTGTTTTACTAATAAATTAATATCACCATCATAAACATATTCTTTTGTTTCATCTTTAGTTGTATATTTCACAGTCAAACTTCGCTCTTTATTAATAGTAGCCATATCATTTTCTAAAACTATTTTGCCATCTTTAATAATACAAACTCTATCGCAATATTTTTCTACCTCACTAAGATTATGACTTGATAAAAATATACAAACGCCTTTTTTCTTTTCTTCTAGTAGTAATTCAAATAATTTCTCTTGCATAAGAGGGTCAAGCCCGCTAGTTGGTTCATCTAAAATTATTACCTTAGCATCTCTAATAAGTGCTTGCACAATACTAACTTTTTTACGGTTGCCAAAACTTAATTCTTTTATTAATCTCTTAGTGTCAAGTTCAAAGTATTTGCATAATTCATCTGCTTTTTCTTTGCTTGCTTTAGGGTTTAACTTAATTGAATAATCGAGCAAATCTTTTACTTTCATTTCTGAATAGTAAAAAACTTCACTAGGCACATAACAGCAATTTTCTTTAATTTTTTTACTATCTTTACCACAATCATAACCTAAAATTTTGCAACTTCCACTAGTAGGATAATTAAAATTTAGCAAAACTCGAATTGTAGTAGATTTACCTGCACCATTTTTGCCAATAAAACCATAGATTTCGCCTCTATTAACTTTCAAACTTATATCGCTAACTCCACAATTTGGGCCATAAAATTTTGTAAGATTACTAATTTCTATTACTGCCATAAAAATATACTCCTATTTTTAATAATTATTGATATAATTATAACACTAATAATATATTTATACAATACTTGCAAATTTAGTAAAATTCAAATATTATAGATTGTTTTATTAAAATATTTATGTTAGTATAATATAAAATATATACAATAAGGAGAAAATCAATGAAAAAGAAAAATCAAAATATTCCAAATTATGTTATTGAAGCCTTTTTTATTATAATTATAGGCATATTATTTATTGCCTTTAGAAGTTCATTGTTAAACGTCCTAATAACAATAATTGGCGTTTTATTTATAATTTATGGCGTATATAATATTTTTAATAAAAAAAGTAATATAGGTATTTTTCAATTGCTAGCAGGTATATTAATAATAGTATTTGGTTGGACAATTTTTGAATATGCACTAATTGTTTTAGGTGTTATATTAATAGTTTATGGATTATATATCTTAGCATTAGAACTTAAAAAGTCAAACAAGAAAAAAGGAAAATTATCAGCTATTTTATATCCATTTTTATTAATAATAGTAGGAATTTTGCTAATCGTTTCCAACTTTGTATTAGTTGATACACTATTTATTGTACTAGGTGCTTTACTAATTATAGATGGATTACTCGTACTACTAGGGAAAAAGAGAATCTAATCAAGTTCGGCAAACAAAGTAATAATATCATTAAAGATGGTAATTTCATTATCATCTTTTTTTGTTATCATATTTATTGCATTTGCTATATCAAATTTTGTAAAAACGACTTTATTTAGTGCAAGTTCGAGCTTATCTATAAAATGTGTATTTAGAGAATCTGTATAAACTTTTGCACTTGTAATAACGCCATCATTGATTTTTATACCAATACTAACTTCACCCCAATTGTACCTATTGCTAAATTCAGCATCAAAATTTGGGCTATCCCCATATATCCATTGCCAAGAAGAATATTTATCGTTCATTTTAGCAAATTTTTCGCATTCAGCATAAGAATTTTCATCTATAATTTTAGTATTTTCTACTTTACCATATAGATTTTCAAAACTAATTTTTAGATTTTCTATTATTTTATCGATAGTTATTTCATCATTTAATGTTTTTAAATTAATAACTCTAGACCTAACAGAAGTTATGCCTTTGCTCATAATTTTTTGCTTAGAAGGTGTCAAAAATGTCGCTAATCTAGATAATTTTGCATCAACAAGCAAAGTACCGTGATGATAATAATTATTACCCGTATAATAAAAAGCATTACCCGAAAACTTTTTATCATTAATAGTAATGTCATTACGCCCGCTTACTACGGCTATAAGTCCAAACTCTAACAATGCGTTACTAATTACTTTAAGTTGTTTTTCTACACTATAATTATTGCGTTTAGTCAAAAAAGTAAAATTTAGATTGCCCATATCGTGAAAAACAGCACCACCGCCAGACAATCTACGAGCTAATTTCACATTTTCACTATTAATTTTTGCTATATCGCATTCTTTCCAAGGATTTTGATTATTCCCAATAACCACCGTATTATCATTTTGCCACAAATACATAATTGTTTGATTTTCGGCTATATTATCAAGCATATACTCTTCTAACGCCAAATTAAAATACGGATTAATACTTTTTGATAATATGATATTGTTCATAAATTCTCCTCATTTCTACCTTTAATATAGTAATTTAGAATTATTATATCATAAATTTAGCTGTCTTCAAACAAATTGACTTATAAAATTTCGTGATTAATAAAAAAAGACACCTTAAGTTATAAGGTGTCTTTATAGTTATATAGTTTGTATTATTAGTTACCTGGATGGAAATCTTCTTTTTTGAAATCTTTACCGCTAAAGTGAATATATTTTTCACTTAAAGCACCGGTAGGACATACATTTGTACACGCCATACAAGTAGCACAATCACTTTGATTCATTTTTGTATTAAGACCAGCTGCTATCATAGTTTTAGAGCCACGATTAACAAACCCGATGTTACACATTCCCGCAACTTCTTCACAAGCTCGTACACAACGCCCGCAAAGAATACACTTATTCGGGTCAATCCTAATTACTGGACTAGAATCATCAATGTCATAAACAACATCATTTTTTTCATAACGAGAACTATCCACATTCAAATCTTCAAACATTTGTAGATATTCGTTAGTACCGAAAGGAATAGTCGTTGGATAAGTATCATAATTCCTAGAAGACTTGATTAATTCTAAAATAACTTTTCTATTATGGTCAAGTTCTTCATCTTTACTAACTATTTCCATACCCTCTTCTACACGAGTACAACAAGCAGGACTTAGGTCTCTTCTACCTTTTATCTTTACTAGACACAAACGGCAAGCACCAAATTCTGACAAATCTTTGTGATAACATATATGAGGTATTTCAATTCCATTTTCTTCGCAAACATCTAATAGATTGCGTCCTTTTTTAGCTACTACTTCATTACCATCAACAGTAAATTTTACCATATCGTTTTCTGAAATTTTAGCATCATTTTTATCAAAGAAAGAATCATAAAGGTTTAATTTTTCAGCTAATTCATAAATATCATAACCTTCATCATTTTTTGCCAATTTAGTATTTTCAAAAGGGTGTGTAAGCACTACACCTCTATCCATAGTAAGATTTCCTATTCCAACTGTTTTTGTAATTTGGATAACTTTTTTATCTTCAAAAACCATTTGCATAGCTTCTAAACCATCTTCACAAATCAAAGGGATAATAACTGTTGCTTCATCATAATAATCTTTCTTTTTTATATCATTTTTATGTTCTTTTAATAATTTTACATTACAACCAATACTAATAAGGTCCTTTCCTATTACATTATAGCCATCAGACTCAAGCATATCAGCAAGTAAATTTATATTTGCTTTGCCACCTACTCCACAAGCCTTAATACAAGTATCACAACTATTAATAACGATTTTATCTTCTTTAGTTAGTTGGTTTTTTAATTCTTCATAGTTTATTGAACGAAGTGATATTATCATTTGTCCACCTCCATATTTGTAAGTGTATCGTTTGTATCTCTTTTCGCACCTGTATAAAAATCATATTCGTTATTAACTTCGTTTTTATAATCAGCGTAAGGCATACTAACTTTTATTATTTCTTTTTTGCTATCAGTTACCATAAGACCAATATCATCAATGGATTCAACTAATTTGCAAGTAGGAAAATATCTCTTCATATTTGAAGAACCAGCACTACAAGCAAGTGAAACGATTGTATTTACTTTACTATCCACATCAGCAAAATAAGTTTTTGGTGTACAAGTAGATGGAATCATAAAACCTTCAACTACATTGTATCCGTCTTTTTTTAGCTGTTTTGCAAGCGAAACTAATTTAGCCTCTCCGCCACTACCAGCTGTTCTAACACAAGTTTCACAACCAATTATAGCAATTGCATCATTATCTTTATCAAGTTTAGAAGTTATATCTTCATATTTTTTTGATTTAGTAAATATCATTATTTCACCTCACTATTTTTAGCAACAGCTTCTTCATATTCATTTCTAAAATATCTTAATGTAGAAAGAACAGGATTTGGTGAAGTTTTGCATAATGCACAAAGTGCTGTTTGTTGAACTACTTTTGCAAGTTCTTCAAGTTTTGCAATATCATCTAATGTACCGTCACCGTTATTAATTTTATTTAGCATATTAAGCATTTGACGAGTACCTTCTCTACCAGGAATACATTTGCCACAAGCTTCTTCCTTACAAAATTCCATAAAAAATCTAGCAATATCAACAGCTGACTTTTCATCACACATAACAATAAGTCCACCACTACCCATAATTGCACCGTATTCTTGCAAGGTTTGATAATCTATTTTTACATCAAGATGTTGTGCAGGAATACAACCACCCGAAGGCCCACCTAATTGAGCTGCCTTAAATTTTTTACCTTTTGTAATTCCGCCACCAACATCATAAATTATTGTTTCTAATTTAGTACCCATAGCGATTTCTACACAACCTACATTTACGATATCGCCTGTTATACTAAATACTTTTGTTCCACCACTAGCCTCTGTCCCGATATTAGCGAACCATTCTGCACCTTTTAATAAAATAGGAGCAACATTAGCTAAAGTTTCTACATTATTAAGAGTTGTTGGTTTTTCCCATAATCCTTGATGAGCAGGGAATGGAGGTCTAGGACGAGGATTTCCTCTTTTACCTTCTAAGCTACGCATTAATGCAGTTTCTTCACCGCAAACAAACGCACCCGCACCTTGATATACTTCTACATCAAAATCAAATCCAGTCCCTAATATATCGACACCTAATATACCATATTTTCTAGCTGCCTTAATTGCTTTGTTTAATGTTTCTACAGCTAGTGGATATTCTGCTCTACAATATATATATCCACTATGAGCACCAATAGCCTTAGCTGCAACAATAAGTCCTTCCAATATACTATGAGGGTCACTTTCCAAAACACTTCTATCCATATAAGCACCTGGATCGCCTTCATCCGCATTGCAAAGTACATATTTAGTTTCGTTTGCTTCTTTAGATGCAAATTTCCATTTTAGACCAGTTGGGAAACCAGCACCACCACGACCACGAAGTTTACTATCCAACATTACTTGAATAATATCTTCACTTGACATTTCATTCAATGCTTTATAAGCGGCTTGATAACCACCTCTTGAAATATAGTCATCAATTTTATTAGGATCTATTAGCCCTCTATTTCTCATTACTATTTGAGTTTGCAAACTAAAGTAAGGAATTTCTTCAATCCCTCGTACCTTTGTATCCAAAGTTTTTTGACCAGCTACTTTACCGCCGTTTGCCTTTCTTTCTGCCAATTGATATTCCATACCTCTTGCAAAAGCATATTCGCTTACCATATTTTTGCCTACAATATGTTTATCAAAAATCTCTTTAGTTTTACTTTCATCTACCTTACAATACATTACTGGTTCTTGTCCAGCAAGTTTTACTGTTACTAACGGTTCTTCCGAACAAATACCAGCACAACCAGTAGTTACTATTTTGATATCTCTCATCATATTAGCTTCTTTAATTAATGCTTTTAATTTTAACAAAACCTCATTCGCACCAGAAGCAATACCACAAGTTCCCATATGGACATATATGATATTTTGATTGTTTATATCTGCACCATTTATTTTTTCAGAAATAGCGTTTATATCTTCTATACTTTTAATCATTTAATAACCTCCAAAAATTTACTTGTATTGAACTAGTATATCTTCAATACTATCCACTGTAACTTTGCCATAAACTTTGCCATCAATAATAACAACGGGGGCAAGTCCACAAGCACCAAAGCAACGTGCATTTTCGTAAGTATATCTTTTATCAGGAGTGCTTTCACCTTTCTTGATATTTAATAAACTCTCAACTTTTTCCGCAATATCTTTGCCACCTTTTACATAGCAAGCAGTGCCCATACATACTTGGACTCTATGTCTTGCTTTTTGTTCCATAGAAAAGAACGAATAAAAAGTAATTACACCATAAATTTTATTAGGTGCTATTCCTGTTTTCAGTGAAATCCTATATTGTACACTAAGCGGCAAATAGCCAAGTAAAATTTGTGCCTCTTCAAGTAAAGGTATAAGTCCACCAGGTTTTTTACCAAACTCATCGATAATCTTGTCTAATTCCAAAATTTGAGTTTCGTTAAATTGTTTTTGAATATCTTCCACGTTTGTACTCCTTATATTAATTAGTTTTTTACGCGTTATATTATAACACATTAAATATAACAATTGACCATTAATTGATTTATTTACTATAAATTTACTATAAATTTACTATAAATTTATCATTAGGGGTTGTAGAAACAATTTTATGTGTTAAACTATAGGTATAATAAAATAAATACCATTGAGGAGGTTATTTTTATGGAAAATCCAAGAGATATGCTTAACGCTTTTGTAGGCGGACTAGGAGAAATCGGACAAGAAAAAGAGGCTGAAGTTGGCGCTTTTATGAACTTGTTAGGAACAAATTACCAACCAGCAGCTATTGACACAAAAACTAAAGAATTAATTAGTGTTGGTATTGCTTGTTACAACAGATGTGTATATTGTATCGTTTATCATTGCTACAAAGCACTTGAAGCAGGTTGCACAAGAGAAGAAATTTTAGATGCAGCTATGGTTAGTGTAGCTTTCGGCGGTGGTCCATCTATGGCTTATTCAGTAACTTACTTAAAAGCTAGTTTAAATGAATTTGCAGACGATTTCAAAAAATAATTTAATATAAAAAGCAAAGAGATACTTATCATAAGTATCTCTTTTTTTTGAATTAACAATTAATAAGGAGTACAATAATGGCAGAAATTAAAATAGAAAAAATAGCTGGAGGCGCAGCTAAAGTAGGTAAAGTTTTCGCAAAGAAAGGCGACGCAATAAATGTTGGTGACAAATTATTTCTTCTTGAAGCTGGCAAAATTAATACACCTTTCAAATCAACTGTAGCAGGCACTGTAAGTGAAATTAAAGTTGCTACTGGCGACAAAGTTAAGGTAGGCGACATCGTAGCCGTTGTTGACTAAATTAATAAAATTTTAAGGATATAATTTATATTTTGTAACTTATTTGAAAGACAATATAATTCAAAAAAGTTTACAAAAATTATTTATCATAAATATATGAAAATATTAAAAATACTGCCTAATTTTAGACAGTATTTTTTTTATGTTATAACATTATTTTATTTACTTTTTATTTATTATTATATTTATTATTATATTTATTCTTCTATTGTATAATCGTATTGTTCTGTATATAGACCGTCTTCATTTTTCCTTATTACAAAAGTTCCTACTTCCTTTGCGGTATAAGTACCATCACCATTGTCAATTAGAAGATTTGTTTCGTAATCAACGATACTCGCACTGGTTGGTTTGGTAATTACATCATTAATAGCAACTATTCTCTTATAATTCCTTGGAGCAATAATAACTGCATAATCTTCAGTTTTATCGCCTTGTGTTGCCTTAACCGCAAACACGCCAGCGCCATAGGACATTATTATTCCGTCTTCATCAATAGACGCTATTTGTCTGTCCGAATTTTCACAGGAATTCAAATTGCTAGTAACTTCAAATATTATAGGATTTTCATCAGTAGCAATCATATCTTTTGGAGTAAATTTTATTGTACCGCCAACAATTATAGTGTGTTCTTCTAGGGTATCTTTTAAGCTTTGAATTTGAGCTTCCGTACAACCCGTAAAACAAACACTTACTAATGCTATTATGACAATTGCCAATATCAATATTTTGTAATTCTTTTTCATTTTTTACTCCTTGATATATACATTCTAGCCATTATAGCATAATAGTATAATTATGTCAAAATAATTATTAAATCTACAAATTATTACTATTTTATTTTCTTATTTTCTTATTTTCTTATTTTTTTTCGAAATAATAACTTAAATAGCCATTTTCATAACTTTTTTCTAAAGTATAATTATCATCTATATTAGTATTACCAAAATATGTACTTGCATTAATATTGAACATTACACCTAAACCATAGTAGCTACTTTCTATATATAACTGCAAACAATAATGATCTTCCGTTAATGTCAATGTATTTAGGTATCCAAAAACATTATTAAGTTCTTCATTGCTTTCAATATATAAATCTCCACTATGTAGTGTCCCATCATCATAACTTAACACTTCATTTTTATAATAATACAAATCCGAAGAAACAGCATTTTCATATTTATCGTAAGTAAGTGCTACACTGCTTCTAGTGCTTTGATAAGTTGCATCTTCTGTATGTCCATTGCTTGTTGCTTCAGCATCAGAAATTAAGAAATTATTGTATCTTAATATTTCATAATTGCTATCTTTTGTTGCATCGTCCCAGGTTATATCTACAATATACCACTTCTTTATATAATCGTTATCCGTTTTATCTATGTCAAGAAGAACCTTAGACCAGGCGTGGCCTCCACCGCTAGCCGTTCCCGTAGCAACAATGGTTTTTATGCCCTCTATCCCACAAAGCAAAGTAAATGCTCTAGATAGCCCAGAACAAACCGCAAAACCATCATTAAAAACACCCTCTAGATAAAAAGCATCATAAGCTGTAGATTCTTCTGTGGTCAAACCGGCTTCCACTATATTATGGTCGTAAGTCGCATTTAATACTATATAATCGTGTATTGCAAGAACTTTTTCATAATCTGACATATTATCTGTCAATATTTGCTTAGCTATCAATTTAGCACTCTCATACATATTCGATAAAGCTACTCCATTTGCATCACTTGAAAATGTAGGTTTATAACCCCACGAAATAACTTTATAAAGTATTTCAGAAGATAGGACATTATCAGGGTAAACTGGTTATGAATCAATAAATAAATCTCTTGTACTTGCTACATTTATTACATAATGTTGAAGAAAAGTACTATACTGCGTTTTTACAGCTTGAACAATATATGGTCCAGTTGGTGATAAATTTCTAGTAACATTACTTTTAACTAAGATTACTCTTTCATCATTAAAATTGCTCCAAATATTGGGCACATAACCATTCAAACCAGCTTCATCAAACGATTCTAATCCCGCAAATAAAGCATCACCAATTATACTATCATCTATCCCCGTACAACTATCTACATATATAGGCATATAATCCATTCTATTAGCTAGTACATAACAAATAAAATCATTGATTTCTCTTTGACTTGTTAGCCACAAATTTTGTTTAATTCCTTTCCAAATAAAAGTACTACTAAGCATATCCACATCACTCGCATTATTATATCCTTCTGTATTAGCATTAGTATTCAAAAAAGTATTATCCGTAAGTTTGTTATACAAATCATTATCTACACAAATCAAAGTTTCTACATCAGAACGGATATTATCCACTATAGCATAAACTCGTGTTTCACTATTTATTGTTGGAGAATATGTATAAGTATTCGTAGTACCGCTAGTTACACATACATCATTAATGTACCAATCTATAACTTGATATGTATTACAATTAGGCAACAAATTAGCTGTAAAAGTAACATTAGTCGTTGTCCCATCTATTTGTAAAACACTATTATCGGGCACAATTTCTACATTTTCTATAGATGCAGACAAAATCCAAGTCGCTGTAAATGTTACATTTTTAGTAATTATATAACTATCACCTTCAGCATATAAAGTTGTTCCATCAGACCAACCGCCAAAATTATGATATTCATATGTAAATGAATTATTTATTAAAATGTAATTTGCATTCTCATATTGGTAGGCTATTATAGGGTCATCACCTACTCCGCCACCATTGTTGTATGTTATTGTGAATTTTATATCTTCTTCCCAAATTGCCGTAAACACTACATTATCGCCAATTGTAAACACATCATCTACATTATAAATAGTTACACCATCGGTCCATCCTACAAATTTATGATTTTCATAAATAAAAGGGTTTTCAATCAATGTAATTAGAGAATCTTCAAATTGATTAGGGATAATAGGTGCAGTGCCGTCACCTTCTCCGCTAATATATGATACTGTATATTTATCTGCCTCTTGTCTAGAATTAAGCATTATTTTTAATGCAGGGGCCATACCACCTTCACAACTGTCAATTACTAAACTTCCCTTATTGCCATTTACCATAATATAATCAACTGTTTTACTTCCGCTATAATCAGGCGAACGCAAATACCACCAACCCTTTTTATAATAGTCGGAGTCTGTATCGTTGTTCATAAACCCGCCCTTAATATATCCATAATCGCTAATTTGCTTTTGTCTAAGTATATCATTATAATTAACAACGCTTGAAAAACCATAATCACTATTTATAATATCATCTTTATCTAGCAAATAAATATTATCACTTACATCAGTTTCTGTTTGATTTGTTACTATCAAGCGACTTTGCATATTATTAAATGCTAAATTATAGAAATCATCGTTCAAATATTCCCTATAATCGCTATACTTCCAATTATTCGCAAAGTTGTTTTCATCTTCATCATCTTTTGTCGTAAAATATTCATTACTATTTGCCAATTCATCATTATTGATGTCTATCCATTCATAATTTGTTTTATTAACAAAAGCACCATTGTCAATAATGTTTTCACATAAAATTAATGCTTCGCCATCATCAATTGAAAGGATTCTCCATTTTATTGGTTCTACCTTAAAATAATAGATATTTCCATTTACTATTTCATTTCCGTCAAAATCAATTGTGGATTTTGCATTTACCAAATATAAATTCGCAACAATTTTTACATATTCGCAATCGTCGGAACCTACATAATAGCCATTAGCATTTACTTCATTTGTCGATATGCTAACTTCACTTGCTTTCAATGACTGAGGATAAGTACCAAAATACAAATAATCGCCATCTTCACTTACATTATTATTGTTATCAACTCTAACATATTGGTCGGCAATATTGCCAAGTAAAGTAGGTTCTTCCCATTTAGCAAATATTAATATATTACTAATTGTACCAGAATCTATTGTCGCAATTGGTTTTGTAAAAGAACTATCTTCATACCACCCCTCAAAATTGCCGGGATTATAAATTTTGTTATCTTTCAAAATAATACCGTTAGTAGGATTTTTTAATTCAATATTATCTGCTACAGTAAATATTGTTGGATTATTTTCACTATTTGTTCCGCCATTTAGACAATAAGTAATATTATAAGCTATTAAATTTCCGCCCAAATATAAATCTAAATTTCCTGTTTTACCACTATCAATTTTTGTAATTATTTCTGTCTTTTTTACATCGCCATACCATTGATAAATATTATCAGAAAAACCGTCTAACACCTCACCTGTAGGTATTATGAATACATATTCTTCATCTTCTATTGTATAATTTGTCTTTAGTATGTTTGGATTTTCGGTTTCTTCCATTCCATATACTAAATGATAATTTATATCATACTCAACAACTTCCCACTTTGCATATAACTCTAAATTGCCAATATCTCCCGATATTATATTCAATACTTCATTTTCAAAGCCAGCCTCACTGAACCAACCTAAAAATGCGTATCCACTTTTTTCAGGTACAGCAAATGTTATATTATCTTCAATAGTATAAATATTAGGATTTTTAGTGTTTTCAATACCATCCATATTATTATAAACTATCGAATATTCAATAGGCGTCCCTCCTAAATAAATATCCAACTCTCCGAAAGTACCTTTCGTTATCTCAGTAATTTCTTCTTTTTCGCCATCAGTGAATACAAACCATTTATAATTATTATCCTGATAACCTTCTATTGCCTCAACAGATGTCGGGGCTATCAATTTGTAAGTATCATCTTCAATAGTATAATAAGATTTAGCTAAATTGGGATTTGTAATACCACTAAATATATGATAATTTATTATGTAAGAATTAACTGCCCAATTAACAGTTATAGTCATATTTTCATCGGGCATTACTTGAGGAATAGTTTTATCCCAACCATTAAATGTATATCCAGCTTTTGTTGGATTAGTTGGCATCGTTATTGTTTCTCCACTTTTTAGTACAATAGGTGAAATTTCCGTACCGCCTTTTGTATCAAAAGTTATTGTTATATTTTCAGTATTATTTGAATTATTATTCGGTTCTACTTCAAAACAAGCTGTTAGTGTAATCATTAATACACTAATGGCTAATAAAATAAAAAATAAGCTTAATTTTCTTTTCACAGTAAAAAACTCCTATATATACATATTATTATATGATTATATTATAATATAATATATATCAATAGAATAATTGTACTACTAATGTTGTTGTTTTGTCAATGCTGATTCTTATTCATATTTTTCGAATAATTATAAGCTAATTTTTATTGCAGGGACAATTCCATAGGTACTATCATTTACACTTGTAAAACTCGTTAATATACCATTTTTAGCTACATAACTTACTTTTGTTGAGGTTACATTACTAGTAGATCTAAGGAACCATTTCGCATTGCCATATCTTGATAAATCTGTATCCATATAAGCACCGATACTTCTTGCATAATCACTAACTTTTTTAGTTCTTTCCAAGCAAGAAGCGTCATCAGCTTCATCAAATCCATAATTAACGTTTATTAAATCTTCATAACTTAATAAATAAATATTATCAGTTGTATTATTACTTATTTGTGCATATTGATTTGTTATTTTACCCGAAGCCGTGTTTTTATTATCTAATGATGATGTTTCAATAATATTTTTTTGCAAGTCACTAAATGCATTATCATAAAATTCATTGTTTAACCAACTTCTAATATCGCTATTTTCCCAATCACTAGAATTTTCATCAAAGCTTTTATTAATAAGAATACTCTCACATAAAATTATTGCTTTACCATCGCTTTCTTCTAATATTCTCCACTTTATAGGCTCTACTTTAAAATAATATATAGTAGATGTTATAATCAAACTATCATCACTGAATTTATACGAATTACTATTCGGCGAGCTAATTACTTTCGCATAAAAACTATTATCCGAACCTAAAAAGTATCCTTTTTCGTTAGGCGTACTGCCTACTATTTCTACTTGACTATCCTTTAGTGTTTGTGGATATTCTCCATATAAAATATATTGTCCAGTACTATTTTCAACATTATTTTCATCTACTCTCGTATAAGCTTTTTCCACTACGACTTCTTCCCATTGTGCTATGCATTCTAAATTGTTACTCGGCATTATATTAGGCACAATAGGCAACCAACCAATAAAATTATATCCCGCCTTAATAGGATTATTTGGTGCGATTATTGCTGAATTATAATTTTGCGATATGTCGGCTACTAATTCGCCACCTGCACTATCAAAACTTATTGTATATTGGTCTATTTGCCAACACGCAAATAAATCCTTATTCCCGATATTCCCAATTTCGATTTTATTTACCTTATTAACAAATGTATCTTCTAAAAACCAACCAATAAAAGTGTTTCCTTCTTTTGTCGGATTTTCAAAAATTATTTCATTTTCAACCGTATATTTAGATACATTATTATCACTATTCACGCCATTATCCAAATAATAATTTATGCAATAATCTATAGGGTTAATTAGTCCCAAAAATAAATCTAAATTTCCACAAGAACCGATAACTATTTCATTAATTTCATTCGTTTTTCCGATATCCGTATACCATTTATAATTATTATATCCTTTGCTTGCACTTGTAGGTAGAATAGGCAAAATTAATTCATAGGTTGCATCATCTATCAAATAAAATTCTTTACTCGCATTAGGATTTTCTACGCCATCAATTAAATGGTAGGTAATAGTATATTGATTTGCTTCCCAAATTGCATTAATTGTCATATTATTACTTGGCATTGTTATTGGAATTGTTTTATCCCAACCAATAAATTTATCTCCTAATTTTATAGGGCTATCAGGTGCCATAATTTCAGTACCAAAATTTTGAGTAATAGGTAAAATTTCATTGCCACCAACAGTATTAAAAGTAATTGTATAACTTTCTACTTGCCACTTTGCAAACAATTCTTTATTCCCGATACTTCCACTTTCTATTTTTGTTATTTCATCTATAAATGTATCTTGCAAATACCAACCCAAAAAAGCATACCCGTCTTTAGTAGGCGTACCTAAAATTATTTCATCTTCTATGGTATATTCATTTGAATTATTAATATTATTTGTACCTTGATTTAGTTCATAATTAATAACAAATTTTTGAGCTAACCAATTAGCATCTAAATTTATTATTCCATTGTTTTGCGTACATAACATTCTTACTGTAGAGTTATCCTGATAAATATTTTCTCCACAACTCCAGTAATTAAAATCATAATAATCCCTAACAAATATATTTGTAGGTAATTTAATGCTTTCTGTAAAGCCAATATCGACCAAACTATCCATTTCACTTCGAACTTCAAAATTCGCATTAAAATTTATTGTATATTTATTTTCTTGCCATTTTGCCGACAAATTCAAATTACTTGATATCGTTTGATAATTCACAAATTGTGCATCATTTACGCCGTTACCTGTAAACCAACCCAAAAATGTAAATCCATCTTTGTTAGGTAATGGCAAGCTATCAAAATTGCTACCACTAATTTTATTTATTTTATATAAATTGTTATCACTATCAAATATAAGTAATGGTTCATAATTTGCATCAATAATCCCACCTACCGCATCAAATTGTATTGCATAATTCTCTTTTATCGCCATCGTTATTTCAAATAAAAATTTAGTATTATCCGAAAATAAGACTTCATAATTATCTATGCCGTTAACTGATGAAATTTTAGTAATTGACACAATACTTTTTCCATCTTGTCCATCTACACCTTGTGCTTTTGCCTTTGTGTCCGTATCTCCTAAAAACCAATTTCCATTACTACCTATATGTGGCGTCAAACCATCTATTCCGTTAGTACCATCAATTCCGTTAGTGCCATTTAATCCATCTATGCCATTAGTACCATCTGTACCATTAGTACCATCTATACCATTAGTACCATCTATACCATTAGTACCATCTTGTCCATTTTGACCTTCCGCATAAACACCAGTATCTATATCACCCAAATACCAATTGCCATTAGTCCCAATATGTGGTGAAATTCCATTATCACCCTTTTTCCCTTTAAGCAATTCCAAACTTATTAAATTAGTCCAATTATCCTCATCTTGGTATTTCCATTGTATATATTCATTGTTAATATTTATACAAATTTCTCTACCATTTACGCCATCATTTCCTTGTAATCCAATACTTCCATCATTACCAACAATTACACCTAAATTTCTTATTTCACCATTACTTAATGTTATAATTAATTCTTTATTCCCACTAATTTCAATATTTGTTATTGCTATACCAATTTCGCCTTTTAAGCTTAACAACCATTCATTTTCAGAACCGACAAACCCTTTTTCTACAGCAATTTCATAGGCGTTTTTACCATTTGTAGCTATTGCGGTTTTTCCAGTGTCAATATCGCCTAAAAACCAATTCCCATTTTCGCCAATGGCAGGGATAATTGCATTTTCGCCATTAATTCCTACAGCTCTAACTGCTGTATCTGCATCGCCTATGTACCAATTCCCATTTTCGCCGATATGAGGTGTAATTCCATTTGTACCGCTTGCACCTTTTAAGCTCGCAAGCCATTCTTCAGCGGTACCCCTATATCCGTTTGTTTTAGCAACATTATAAGCACTATCGCCTTTGCAATCTTCAAGGAATTCTTCCAAAGTGCCTTCATAGCCTAATTCTTTTGCTGTTTCAAAAACTTTATTTATATCAGTATTCTCATCATTTATTAAATTTTGCTCTAAATCAGACACAGAATTATCAGTCTTATTACAGGCAGATAATAAAAAAACAAATGATACGCAAGATAACATTATACACGCTAAAATTAAGAATTTTCTCATAAAATATTTTCCCCTTGAATTACTATTGTATCCTCATTATTAATACATAAAAATAGCAATTTCATTAATAATATACACTTTTTGACATTAAAAGTCAATAAATTACATAATATTATTTATAAATAGATAAAAAAAATGTTAAAAATTATTATGGGAATATATTAAAAGTAAAGATTATAAACCTTTTCTAATATGAACCAATTTGCCATAATTATCAGTTATTGCATAAGTAAATAATGCGTCAATTACTTCATTTACATCTAACAATTCTCTAGTATTTATAGCAGTTTTGTGCAATTTTTCTATTAATGGAGTATTTATTTTTTCTGGAATTATTGCATTAAGATAAATATTTTGTTGTGCAAGTTTTTTCCCTTGACTTTCTACTATACTATTTAATGCGGCCTTAGCTGCCGAATAATTAGTCAAATTTATTCTACCCATAGTAGATGAAGATGAGCTCATTACAACAATATTAACTCGCTTATTTAATGTTTTTGCATATTCAATTAATACCAAATTTGCACGCAAATTTACATCAAAAATTTTATCATAAGTCTCTAATAAACCTGCATCATCAGCAGCATATGTTGCTGCCGTATTAATAATAATATCAGGGACAAAAGGACAAACTTTTTTTATGCTTTCTACCGTTACATGACATAAATCAAGATCGTTATGCGTCGGTGCATAAAATTCTGTATCCATAAGTTTTAATTCATTAATTATAGCTTGACCAACACCACCGCTTCCACCAATAATTAATACTTTACCTAATTTATATTTAGGTTTTTTTTCATAACTTTTTGAAGAAAATGTATGCAAATAATTAATTCGCATAAGCTGTTCCGCCAAAAACAAATCCTCAGGATAAGTTATTTTGAAATTAAAAGCGGTGCTTTTATAAAGCAGAATTTTTGATTTATCTTTTAATTGATTAATTATAGCGGTTTCTTTACTTGTAGCATCAAAATCATTACAAATCGAATCAAACCTAAACGCTTCAGGCGTTTGAATCAAATTATAATCTGTTCTTTTTACAAAATCACCAGTAGTTGTTACCAAACTATCGCTAATTGCTGTTGTTAGTGCAACCGCTGTATTTTTATCTAAAAATTTAATAAACTCCACAAAAATTTCTTTTTTAATAAACGGCCTTGCACAATCGTGAAATACGATTTTATCAGCCTTATAATTTTTCTTTACATAGTCTATAGCATTATATATTGATTTATTTCGAGTATCTCCACCTTCTATACATTTAATATTGTATTTATTTGAAATATAATTCTCGTTAAATTCCTCTTTATCCGTAACTGCAATAATTTCATCGAAACAATTTGCTGCTCGCATTTCACATATTGTATAATATATTACTTCTTTGCCGTTTAGTTTAAGATATTGCTTATAAACCTTGCTTTTAAAACGCTCACTAGCACCTGCTGCCAAAATTATTCCTACATTCATTTTATGTTTCCTTACACAACCTTTTTTAGTATTATACAATTTACCACTAATTATGTCAACATATTGCACATTATATAACAATATAAGACATTAATAATATACTTGCTAATAATTTATTTATATTGTAAAATATAATAAATAATAAAATTTTGGAGTGCAAAATGAATATTGGTGTAGTTTTAGCTGGTGGCAAAGGAAATAGATTTGGTTCGGATATACCAAAACAATATCTAAAAGTTAATGATAATGAAGTTATTTCATATTCTATTAATGCTTTCAAAAAAAGCAAAACCACTACTGCTATCATTGTCGTAGCTAACCCCGAATATGTTTCTCATATAATTGATACATATAAAATTCCTTGTATTGAGGGAGGAAACACACGCAATATTACTATAAATAACGCACTTGAATTCATCAAAAACAATTATCATGATTGTGATAAAATAATTTTTGCAGACAGTGCAAGACCACTACTTACTCCACAATATATTGATACTGTAGATGCTTTGCTTGATACTTTTGATGGTGTAATTACTATTGCAAAAATTACTGATAGCTTAGGTCAAAAAGGAATAGGATTTATTAATCGTGATAATTATTATTTGATTCAAACCCCCGAAGCTTTCAGACTTGATGCTTTAAAAGATTTTAAAGCCGACAGCGATGCAACAGCAATTGTTCAACAAGTACCTAGTACAAATATAAATTATTGCGACAAACTCGGATATAATTTTAAAATAACATATCCGAATGATTTAAAAATAGCTGAAGTTTTATTGGAAAATATTTAATTTTTCCATAATTATTTTTATAATTCTTTGTATAATTGATTTTTCTACTACTTTTTTTGATTTTCCGTAATTTTTTAAAAAAAATTAATGCCTATATTTTCCAATTTACTTTACATTATATTAAAAATGGTGAATTATTTTCCATTTTTTTACTATCCTAATTTTATAAAAGGTATTGCAATTAACATTAAAATGTACTATAATATGCAATAGATAAACTTTTATCGATAAAAATTAAAGGAGCTCAATATGAAAACAGATTCTGAAGTTCAACAATTAGTAGATAGCTATGGCAATTGGGTGCAAAATGATAATTTAGAGAATACTGCCGGTGGTACTGGTAGAATGACTAAAGAATTATATCCCTATGATTCCGTTTTTTCTCCAATCCAAATAAATAGACTTACACTTAAAAATCGTGTTGTAATGGGACCTATGGGTAATTTGGATATGTGCGAAGAAAACGGACGTCCTAATGACAAAATGTTACAATATTTCTTTGCTCGTGCAAAGGGAGGTACAGGTTTGTTAACAACAGGATTAATCCCTGTAAGTCACGGAATTGATAGTTCCGTAACAGAACCAGGCGGTTTAAGTTATTTCCCAAGAATAGACCGTTCTCGTACCAACTTGATGGGTTGGCGTGATTTATCTCAAGGTGTTCACGCTTACGGAAGTAAAATTTTTATACAACTTACACCTGGACTAGGTCGTGTTGGTAATCCTAATTGTTTATTAACAATGCACAAACTTCCAGTTTCTGCATCTTGGAATCCTAATTTTTATATAAGTGAGATACCTTGCAAAAGACTTTCAGATCACGATTTAAAGAAAATTATCAAAAATTGTGGACAAGCTGCTGCTGATGCAAAAGAATGCGGATTAGATGGTGTATATTTACACGGGCACGAAGGTTATTTATTAGAACAAATGACAAATCCTGCTTTCAATAGAAGACAACTTGGTAAATATTCTGACCCACAAAAATTTGGTATCGATATTATTAAAGAAATTCGTCGTCGTGCTGGCGCTAACTATCCTATTATGTATCGTATAGATTTAAGTTTAGCACTTAACGAAACTTATGGCGAAAAAGGTATGAAAGTTAAACAACTTAAAAAGTTCACTAACGGTCGTACAATTCAAGACACACTAGAATATATGGCAAATTTAGTTAAAGCCGGCGTTGATATGTTTGACGTTGATTTAGGCTGTTATGATAACTGGTGGTTACCACATCCTCCAGCAGGTATGCCTGCAGGCTGTTTCTTGCCTATTAGCAAGATTGCAAAAGATTATTTCAAGAAAAACAATATATTGTCTAATGCTGGTGTAGAAGTTCCTATAGTTGCTGTTGGTAAACTTGGTTATCCTGATATTGCTGAAAAAGCTATCCGTGATGGCGATTGTGATATGGTAATGCTTGCAAGACCATTACTTGCTGACCCTGACTGGTGTAATAAAGCTTATAAAGGTGAAGTTTCTGACATTTGCCCTTGTATTGGTTGTCAAGAAGGTTGTATAAACGAATTTGTATTAGGCGGACACCCACAATGTGCGGTAAATCCTCGTACTGGATTTGAAGATATTATACCTCAAGAAATACCAAAAGCTACTGTTTCAAAGCGTATTGCTGTACTTGGTGCAGGACCTGCTGGTATTATATTTGCACTTAGCTCACTTAAGAGAGGTCACAAAGTAGACTTATACGAGAGAAATGCAGAAATTGGCGGTAAGGTTATTCCCGGTGGCAAACCTAAAGGTAAATTCGATTTTGAAAACTACTTGATTTATCTAAATAGTAAAATTGAAAAAGCAAAGAAAAATGCCAACTTCAAATTAATTCTTAATTCTACTGCTGATACAGAATCTCTTAAAAAAGAAGGTTATGACGCAGTCGTATTAGCATACGGAATAGATAACAAAGTGCCTGGTTTCTTAAAAGGTATAAACGATGTAAAACACGCTTTTGCAACTGATATATTAGTAAAACCAGAATTGCTAGATGGCGCTAAAAAAGTTGTTATAGTCGGTGGTGGCGTAGTTGGTTGCGAAGCTGCTTACTTCCTAGCTTACGAACAAGGTATTGATGTAACCGTTGTAGAAATGCTACCTCGTTTTATGGAAGGTTCTTGTACAGCTAATCGTGGACATTTACTACATTATATGGAAATAGCTGGAGTAAAACTTCATAATTGCACAAAAGTTACTTCATTTGAAAAAGGCAAAGTTAATGTTGAAAAGAATTATAATAAGAATGTTCCTAATCCTTATAATTGTTGGCAACCTATACTACCTACTAATATAGAAAATCCATTGGCAAAGAAAATTGGTGATGATTTCAAACCTACTTCTTTCGAAACCGATATGGTTCTTCTTGCTATGGGTGGTCGTGCCGATGAAAAAATGTTCTTTGAAATGCAACAAGCTCACGTAGCACCAGAACTATATAATATTGGTGATAGTGCTAAAGCTGGTAGAGTATTAGAAGCTAGTAGAGCTGCTTATAATCTTGCTCTAAAAGTTTAGGAGAATTTATGTTACAAAAAGATACAAAAATAATTGCACTTACGGGGAAAGGGGGGGTCGGTAAGACTTCCCTTTCTGCGGCAATCATAAAAATACTTGCTGCTAACTATCCTGATAAAAAAATATTGGCAATAGATGCTGACCCTGCTGTCGGCCTTGCTACTGCTCTTGGGATAGAACCTAAACAAACTGTTAATGACATAAGACAATCAATTATCAGTTCTGTTGAAGAAGGCAAAACTAGTCAAGCACTTGACTTAGTAAGTGAATCACGGTTCCAAATTTATGAAACCATTGTAGAAACTGAAGGGTATGCTTTTCTTGCTATTGGTCGTCCGGAATCATCAGGTTGCTATTGCAAAGTTAATGCTTATCTAAAAGATGTAATATCTATGCTCGCTAAAGACTTTGATTATGTAGTAATTGATGGCGAAGCTGGTATAGAACAAGTAAATAGGCGTGTTATGGAAAAAGTTACACACTTACTTCTTATTTCCGATGCAAGTAAAAAGGGAACACAAGTAATCCAAACTATAAAAAAAGTTGCGGATAAAATGGTAATGTATGACGAAATAGGCTGTATTATAAACCGCTTACCCGACGAATCTGTTAAGGAATTTATTGATACAGGCGATATTCCTATACTTGCTTATATCCCTAATGATACAACTCTTGCCACCTTTGATATTCAAGGCAAGAACATAACCAAACTTCCCGAACAATCTGAAGTGATTGTTGGAGTTACTGAGGCTCTTAGGAAGTTTAAATTAATAAAATAAATATTACTATTGAAGGAGAACTCCATGAAAGATCTAAAACATATGATTTATTTCGAAAATCTTCTTGACAGTGCCTATAATGAATTGGTACGACAAGCGAAAGAAGATGGAAAAAAGGTAATCGGTTACACTTGTTTTCACGTACCTGAAGTTTTATTGAATGTCGATAATTGCTTTTCTGTACGTTTAAGAGCACCAAAATCTGGTTCTTTCGATATGGCAACATACTATATGACCACAGGTACTTGTGAGTTTGCTAGAGCTATATTAGAAAGGTCAATTGAAGGCGGTTACAACTTTATTGATGCCCTAGCGGGTGTAGACACTTGTGAAGGTATGAATCGTTGCTTAGAAAACATAGAAGTACAAAATTTAATTACTGGCAAAACTTTCTTTTTATCACACGCTGATATTCCTTTTTGCTATGATGATGATGCGGTTATTCATTATACTGAACAAATTAAACTTAAAATTATGGATAAATTAAAGGAAAATTTGGGTACTGATATTTCTGATGCGGCTATCAAAAAAGCTGTAGAAGAACAAAATGAAGTATCCGCAATAATTACTGAAATTGGTAATTATCGTAAAGAATTGAATCCATTAATAACTGGCCACGAATTTCACATTCTTAATTTAGTTAGCTATACTTGTCCTAAAAAATTAATTGTTGACAAATTAAGAGAAACTCTAGAAGAAATCAAAACTAGAGAAGCTGACGCAAAAAATAAATATAGAGCTAGAGTTGTTGTTGTCGGTAGTGAAATTGATGACCCTGATTTAATTACCCTAATGGAAGAATCTGGTGCACTAGTTGTTGCTGATAGATTCTGTTATGGTTCTTTCCCAGGAAGACAAGTTATCGAACTTGATGAATCCGAAGGTCACGAAGACTTCCTAACTCAAGTATGTCGTAGATACCTAAAAGATAGTTTGTGTCCACGATTCATGAGTCAAGAAAAAGTTAAATTTAGAGAAGATTTTGCTGAACAATTAGTAAAAGATTATAATGCTGACGGAATAATTTATGAACAAATAAAATTCTGTACCTATTGGGGATATGAAAGAACAATAGCAAGCTATATAATGAATAATGAGCGTAATATTCCTACACTATCAATTGACAGACCTTATATGTCAAGAACTAGCGGTCAATTGCGTACTCGTGTACAGGCTTTTGTTGAAAGCCTTGAAATAAAGAAGATAAAAGCTGCTAGAAAAGCTAAAGAGAGAGGTTAATTATGGCAGAGACAAAAAACACTACGAAAGTAAAAGGTTTAGGAGATCTTTTTAATGGCAAAATAGCAACAACTCGCCGTGAGTGGAAAGGCTTTAAGGACACTATGTACGATTTTGGTAGATGGCTAAAATGCTGGAAACTAATAATTATCGGACTTACCTTTAAAGCACCCATACAAACGGTTAAGAGTTTATTTAGATATAGATGGATGGCATCATATCTTTCTACCCCTGCTTTTGTTGATAGACATACTCTTGGGCTAAAAGGCTACGAATTAAGATACGCCCATAACCAATTTTTTACTGTTTTAGAACATTCAGTAAATATGCTAGCTACTATGTTAAAAGCAGATAAACACCTTAATGGTAATAGTAAAAAAGCGGCAGCACTTCGCAAAAAAATAGTTATATTTGATGAAATGATGCCTTGTCAAATAGGTGGTTTCTTCCCTAATTTGATTTTTATACCTATTCAAATGATTCCAGTATTTGAAGCTGGTGAAGTTGACCAATCAGCCAATTTACCTTATATTGATGCAATAGAAAATTTTGGTTTACCCGCTGATTCTTGTCCACTACCAGCAGCCGAAAGTGGTTGTGCAGCACTTGATGATTATCCTTTATGCGGTGATTATTTTATTGGTTCTTCAATGCCTTGTGACGGTTCTGTTAGTGCAACGGTTTTTATGGATAGATATTTCAAATTACCATCATACCAAATAGCACCTCCAGTTCGTTTTAATGAACCGGAAATTCAAGCCTATGCAGTTAAGAACATTCAAGGCTGTATTAAATGGTTAGAAGAACAAACTGGCGAAAAATGCGATTGGGACCATTATTTCGAAGTTGCAAAAAGATATAATACAGAAACTCAATATATGCTAGATAAATGGGAAATAAATAGAACTCCATATCCACAAGTTTGTGGCGCAAGTTTGGCACTTCATAGAGAATATGCCTTTCAAGTTGCGGGTAATTTAGATCCTAAATTCGTAAAAAATGATATAAAAGTTCACGATTTAATGATGAAAGGCTACGAACAAGATAAAAAACTTGACAATCAAGCAAAATACCGTGCAATTGTTTGGGGTTGCCCTGCTCATTATTATAGTAACTTTACTTTTTGGGCACAAAACTGTTGGGGCATTAAGACCCTAGTTGATATGGAATGTATGCTAAGTCATCACTTCTTTAATACAGAAGATAAATATAAATCATTAGTTGATTTAGCTACCGCATACGAGCGTATGACAATGCGTAGCCATACAAACGGCGGATTTGTAAATGTACTTGATGAATGTTGGAAAATGTGCGAATACTTTAATTGTAATATAGTAATTATGTACTATCACGTTTCTTGCAAATCAATGAATGGACTTCAAGGTTTATTTGAAGAACAAGCTCGAGAAAGAGGTATTCACCTTATTTGGGTAGAACACGACCTTTGCGACAGGCGTACAGTAAGTAGAAAATCAATGCGTGGAAAAGTTAACAACTATATGGAAACTGTTTTCAAAGCAAAACCACTAGACCCAACTCTAGTAGAATATAATGATGATTTAACTTGGTAGAAGGAGATAATAAAATGAAATATTTTGGCGGATGTGATGTAGGTTCTACGTACACAAAAACAGTAATTGTTGATGAAAATGGCAAAATGGTGGCTAATGACACTATAAGAAGCAAAATAAATAGCAAAGATAGTGCTTTACTAGGACTTAATAATGTACTTGGTAAATTACCAGAACTTAAAAAAATTGAAGACCTATCATACCTTATAGGTACTGGTTATGGTCGTAATAAAGTACCACAAGCACAAGAAAATATTAGTGAAATTAGTTGTCACGCAATGGGCGTGCATATAGCTAATCCTAATGTTAGAGCAATAATTGATATCGGTGGACAAGATGTTAAGGGTATTGCTATCGATGATGATGGTACTGTTAAAAACTTTGCAATGAATGATAAATGTGCTGCCGGCACTGGTCGTTTCTTTGAAAGTATGGCACGTGCATTTGAATGTACACTAGATGAATTTAGTACATTATCACTAACAGCAAAAAATGTAATTCCAATAACTTCACAATGTACAGTTTTTGCTGAATCTGAAGTAATTACTTTAGTAGGTGAAGGTCAACCTAAAGATGAAATCGCAGCTGGTATCCAATTAGCCGTTGCAAAACGTTGTTTTGTTATGGCAAAGAAAGCCGGAGCAATTGATAGCATAACACTTACAGGTGGTTGCGCTAAGAACAAAGGTTTGACAAAAGCTATAGAAAAAGTACTAAAATTAAAAGTTATTGACCTAAATGAAAATGGATATGATCCACAACTAATGGGTGCACTTGGTGCAGCTGAATATGCAAGACAAAAAGGTTTAGATTTGGAGGTTTAATAATGATAACACTATTCATTATTTATATTACAAACGCTGATATGAAATTGGTATCTAAAATATATTCTATGTTCAATAAATATCACGAAAGAAAAAATAAAAACAATACAAGTAAAATTTAATTATTTACTTTATAAACAAATAAGAAAGTACTATGCCATTTTATTTTGGTATAGTGCTTTCATTTATTAATTTTACACATACTAAAAAAAGGGTTATCAAAAACTATGAAAATATACGATGGAATAATAAATGTAACAAACGAATTACTAAGTAAGCAAAGTGCAAAAAACTTGCCAGTAACTTATAAAGAAAATTGGAAAACCTCAAAATCTAACGAGTTTATATTAAGCAGAGATGCTTCATACGAACTTGGAGTACGAGAGTTTCCCTCTGCTGCATTTTTATGCCCTACTTCTAATGAAAATCTAGTAAATAAAGATGAGTTGCTTTTATATGGACAAGACCTAACAGAAATAAAAGAAAATATAGCTTTTTCTAGAATTACTTATCTTAGGATAAAAGACCAACCCGATATGAGCCAAAATACAATTTATAAAAACATAAAAGCTCTTGAATTTGCTCATTATAGACTTAATCTAAATGGTTATATGCTAACAGCATCAAGTATGCTTAATAAAGAACAAGTTAGAATTAGTAAAGACGCTATAAAAAATGGTATTAATTTTGAAACGATAGGCAATTACTATATAAATGCCTACAAGAAAAACCCTATGGTAAAAAATGTAAAAATAATGTTTATTACCGGCACTTTGCCAATATCTGATGAACTAATAACAGCAGGTGCTAGAGTAGCCGACATAACAAATTCTTTTGACCACGCACTTAAGAATGTAACCTTAGACTGCGACAGTTGCTCATTAAAGCCTATTTGCGATGAAGTCGAAGGAATGCGCCAAACTCACTTTGATTTGGTTAATAATAAGAATTAGAGGGTTTTCAATTCTCTATGTTATCTATATCATCATCTAGATTCTTTATAACTTCTCTTAAGTTATTTGTGTTATCTGTAATAATACTTTCAACAAATTTTTCAACTTCCGTTTCGGAATCAATTCGATAAACTGAATGGTTTTCCAAATAATTCGACACTTCTATAGTTTTTTTCTTAGAAAGTGGATAAAATAACAGAACTATTATCATTAATAGCGCACTTACTGCGGATATAATACTAACCACATCAAACCATTGACAAGTAATTGCCCTTTGATGTAAAGTCAAAACAGCAGAATTTGCAAAATCCTTTGGTTCGAACCCAATTTTTCTTTGCCAAAACCAAGAACCCATCATAAATATTTGTGAACAAAGTAAAGGCACAGTTATTAGTAAATTTTGAAGATGTCCTTCTAATCTTTTACCTGATATAAATTGTTGATAATCGGCTATATCGCCTAACATAATAGGTACAATAACCGAAGCTATAGCCATAGCACTAATAAAATGAAAAATAGTAACCACAATTAGAGAAGTCATACCTATAGGAATGTTTTCATAACCAATTATAGCAAGAACACTATTACCAATTAAAGCACACGATGTATAAATTATCAGCACCACTTTTTTACTAAATTTCCTTGTTAGCACAGGCATTAGAAAAGCTGATACAGTAAATCCTAAAGACATAATCGACATAGGAATACCAGAAATTTTAATAGCATCATTTACATTTTCAGCAAATCTAAATTGTATAATAAGCCATCTAAATAAAGCGGAAAATTCTCTTAATGACCCAAGAATAAGTGCAAAACACAATATTTTAAGCGGTTTATTTTTGGAGAGCATTTTTAATGCTTCTATTACACTTACCTTGTTTACTTTTTGGGTATTTGCATCAATAGTTTGATGCACTCTTTCTTTTACTCTAAGCAAGAAAAACACTAATAAAATACCAATTGAAACACTACCTATGCCGATAATTCTTATAGCTACAAATTCTTTACCTAATAATCCAAAATGACTACGCAATGGACCAGCTATAAGTGCTATAAGCGAAGGAATTAGTCCGCCTATCAAGCTTACGGGAGTCATTACATCAGCCCTCTCTTGTTGATTTGGCGTAATTATTGTAGGCATTGTAAGTGCCATATTATTGGCAAATACATAACATAATAGTGCAGGAATACAAGTACAATATGCATAAATTATTCTCGAATTTTCACTTTCAAATTGTGGCACCCAAAGTACCAAAATTACCAAAATAACATATAAAGGCATCATACACAAAATATAAGGTTTATATTTACCAAATTTTGTATTTGTCCTTTCCATAAGATTTCCCAAAAATGGTTGCACAATCATATTAAGCAAACTTCCTGATGCAACAATAATATATGCGTGTATTGTATCAATTCTATAAAAATAAGGCAATAAAGCAACTGTCGCCACAAAAATTAACGAACCACCTATTGCCCCATTGCCCAATACATACAATGAATAATTCAGGAATTCTTTAATTGACAAATACCGCCCCTTTGCAGGCTTATTCCAAGTAATTTTGCTCTTTATATGTTTGTTATCTTTTGACATTCACAAAGCCCAAATTCCCTTTTTATTTATTTTCTTTTAACATTATAAACGGAAATATAATAAATAACAACCCAGCTAAACCATACATAATATATTGCAATCCAAAGTTATCTGCAACCGCACCTAATATTGGCGCCAATATAATAACAAAAATAGATTTTACTTGTGATGCTACACTTAGCATCGTTGCTCTTTCGCATTTATTTATATTATTATCTATTTCATCTATAAAAATAGGTTTTCTCGTATTTTGAGCTAGGTAAATAATTAAGAATATAAAACAAATAATTAATGGATTTTTAATAAATATGCCTAATAACAACATAGTTAAACATAAAATAATATGCATTATGTTAAGACTTGCTTTTGAATTAAATTTGTTTTTAATCAAATAAGATCTTCTTGAGGCAATTGACCCGAATACATTAAAGAAAGCATATAATACACCCAAAACTATATGCAAATTATCATCGGGCGACATTTTTTTCAATAATAAAATACCTGACCCAACAATAAGCATTTCCATAATAGGTTGTATATAGTCTTTTATTGATGATACAACCGCTTCAAATGACCCTTCTCCTACCAATATTTTTCGCAAATTTCTATTGTGAAAAATACTTTGTCCAAACATTTTGACCATTGCTTTAAAACTTATTTTATCTTGCAACGCAGACTTATCTAATGATTTTGGATATGTCATTATTAATATATAATCTAAAATATATGGAATTATGGAAGCTAGGAAAATATATCCGACTTTAGGCACATTAAGAATAATTATTATTGCAAGAAGCGAACTAATTGCACTACCTATTAGAGATGCCGAACGGGTTTTTCCATAAACATAAGTCTTGTTATCCTGCCAATTTTTTTCTTCCAAATAAGTGTATATCATTGCTTTATGCGTACCTGACCTAAAAGCTTCGCCTAATCCAAAAAACACCATAGCAACTGCCGCTATCCCAAAATTTTTGCTGAAAAAGAAAAACACAAATGATACCGCATAAAAGATAAAACACATACTTAATTCTTTTTTACGCCCGATATAGTCCGCAATAAACCCAGATGGAATTTCAAAAATATTAATTATAATTTCTCTAATACTTATCAAAATACCTATTTGTAATAAATTTAGGTCATTACTCATTAAATAGACAAGCAAAAATGGCTCAAAAAATTTCAAATCCTTTAAGAATCCATATAAACAAAATTTTATTATCTGCTTATCTCGAGATATTACTTTTTTTAGAGATTTATCCAATATCAAATACCTTCTATAATTATGTAGGTTAGCTATATACTAACACACCCTATGACTATTATCAATTATTATTATTTACTTGCTAAAATCAATATTATAAACTATACTTACGATATATTGAGAGGATATTAAAATGCCATTTTTGCCCACAACTAAAGAAGAATTAAATAATCAAGCACCTGACTTTATACTAATTTGTACAGATGCTTATGTTGACCATCCTTCTTTTGGACACGCCATTGTTTCTAGAATAATAGAACATTACGGTTTTTCCATCGGAATAATTCCACAACCACAAAATGATGCTGATTATCAAAAATTAGGCACTCCAAATATTGGATTTTTCATTAGCGGTGGAGTCGTAGATAGTATGGTAAACAATTATACTGTAGCTAAATTAAGGCGTAGTCAAGATGTTTATAGTGAAGGCGGAATAGTTGGTAAAGTTCCTGACCGTGCACTAACATTTCACACTAAAAATGTACGCAAACTTTTCCCTGATAGCTATATTTGTATTGGCGGAATTGAGGCGAGTTTAAGAAGATTTGCCCACTACGATTATTGGAATGATAAAGTTATGCCATCGATTCTTGTAGACGCACCTGCTGATCTACTTATTTATGGTATGGGTGAAAAACCGATAGCAGAATTGCTTACTATGGTAAAACGGAATATTCCAATTAGTAATATTAAAGATATAAGAGGAACTTGTTATCTAACCGAAAGAGATAATTTACCAAAAAAAATATTAAAAGAGTTAGATGAAAATAAAATAAATAGAATTCCATCTTATGAAAAAATACAAAATAACAAAACAACATATATTAATGCATTTAATATAGAATATAAGTGTAATGAATTTAACACCAAATATGCCCTTTTACAAAAGCAAAACGAAAAATATTTGGTAGTTAATCCACCACAATTTCCACTATCAACTGAAGAATTAGATGAAGTTTATACATATCCTTATATGCGTAATTACCACCCGATGTATAAAAAAGGTGTACCCGCAATAAGCGAAGTAAAGTTTAGTCTAACCTCAACTCGTGGCTGTTTTGGTGCTTGCAATTATTGTGCTATTAGTATGCATCAAGGTAGACAAATAACAAAAAGAAGTAAAGAAAGCTTAATCGAAGAAGCTATTTTAATGACTAAAGATAAAGATTTTAAGGGGTATATTCACGATGTAGGTGGCCCAACTGCCAATTTCAGGAACCCTTCTTGTGCAAAACAAGCAAAAGTCGGTAGTTGCCAAGACAAAACTTGTATCGGGTTTTCGCCTTGCCCAAATCTAGAAGTTGACCATTCTGAGTATATGGATATTTTGCGGACTTTACGCACATTACCTAAAGTTAAAAAAGTATTTGTAAGAAGTGGTATCCGTTTTGATTATTTGATGATGGATAGAAATTCAAAAGCTATACTAAAAGAATTAGTAGAATATCATATTTCCGGACAACTTCGTGTAGCGCCAGAACATTGTGTAGATAAGGTTCTTCAAATCATGAACAAAACACCTAATAGCGTATTCGATGAATTCCGCTTGCTTTATGATAAAGTTACTACAGAATTAGGCTTAAAACAATATATCGTACCTTATTTAATAAGTTCGCACCCCGGTTCAGACACTAAAGATGCTATAAAATTAGCTTGTTATCTCAAATCTATTAATGTCAGACCCGAACAAGTACAGGATTTTTATCCTACACCTAGTACAAAATCTACAACTATGTACTATACGGGACTTGACCCCGACACCCTAAAAGCTGTATATGTGCCGAACACAAAACAAGAAAAACAAATAAACCGTGCTTTACTTCAATATTATGAAGATAGCAATTATAATCAAATAAAAGAAATTCTAATAGCAAATAATCGTAGCGATTTAATAGGGTTTGGTGCAAAATGTTTGATACAACCGACACAACCAATACCCAAAAATAGCCATACTAGCTATCCTAAAAAATAACCTATAAATTAGTAAAAAACGGAACAAATATGTTCCGTTTTTTTAGTTATTCATACGAATATAATATAAGTACAAGTGTATGCAAACTATACATTTGTAGTATATCTTGACTAAAATTAGCTTATATGCTATAATAAAACAAATCAAATGTATTTAAGCATACAAAATTGTCTATATGTATACTAACTTAGGAGCGATTTATGCCAAAACAAAAAGAAGACTTAAGAGTTTTACGCACAAGAAAATTGTTATATTCTACACTTATAACTTTATTACAAAAACAATCAATAGAGGATTTAAGTGTAGTTGGAATTTGCGATATGGCAATGGTTCACAGAACTACATTTTATGCATATTTTGAAGATAAATATCATCTACTTACTTGTTTAGTAGAAGAAATAAAACATAATGAGCTTGAAAAATTAGATAAGAATATGAATGAACTAAATCTTAAGGATTTTTGTAGAGCCGCTGCATTAACAATTCTAAATTATATAGCAGAACACGAAGATATAATTAGAAAAATCTTTGAAAACAATAATAATGAAAAAGTTATGAGTGTTATAAGAACTTCTCTTGAAAGAAGCATAAAAGATATGGTACACGCTGAAAATAAACAAATAGGCTACAAACTTCCCGTTTATATTATTAGCACATTCTTTACCGGTGGTATTTATAATGTATTTTATTTTTGGCTAAGCAATCCAGAAATTCATGTAACTCGTATAAAGTGGATGGAATATATCGATATAATTCTAAATGATGATTTATACACCCAAATTAATTAATACAAAATCCAAACAATAAATTTTTTAATAATAAAACCGCCTATAATAATTTATAGGCGGTTTTATTATTTATTCTACTTCTGTCATTTTGCAAAATGGCGATTCGCCACTTTCGGGCAAACCTTCCCTTCTACATCTTAAATCTTCTTCCACCAATGCTTTTTGTTTATTTGTGTATCTAATAAAAAATAGCGGTATTATATACAATAGTGCAGCAATTGCGGGAGTAAGTATCATAAGTGGCCATATCCACTTATCGAAAGCAGCAGATTGTGTCCCAACATAAACAGCATTAGGTGCATCTATTGCTTTATACCCCAATATACCGAGTGCTATCATTGACCCGCCTTGAGTTATTCCGCTAGCAACTTTCGTAAAAAATGTTTGCATAGAAAAAGTAACTCCCTCTGTCCGTTTACCCGTTTGCCATTCTAAATAATCAATACTATCATTGAAAAGTGAAGTTTGCGCAATACTTATTGCCCCCGTAGGGAAGAAAGCTATGGCAAGTAAAGCCATTGTTATCCACAAACGATTACCTTCAAATCCAACAAAATAAGCAACAAC
>JBAXZI010000004.1:0-57608 GCA_041670385.1 Clostridia bacterium
AAATTAATGAAAAATAGCAAAGATAGGTAGAAATATCTTTTATTATTTTTTTTGTGAAAATCATATTTGAGAGTGCACCTAAAAAGATTAATGCAATAAGCAAATTTGTCATATTTATATTTGACATAAGTGCAATATAAGCAGTTATTGTAGTGCCGATATTCGCACCCATAGATATAAAATAACTATTTTTTTGCGGTATAATCTTTTTTTCGGTAAGTCCAACTAAAATACTATTTACGGCGGAAGAACTTTGCATTATTCCAGCACAAAATATTCCTAAAAAGCTATCAAAAAAGCAATTTTTTACTTTCAGTTTTAGCTTAGGACTTAGTTGAAATTTTTCAGAGCATATACTATTGTTTAATAAAATTAGAGCAAATAGAAATACGCCGATTCCACATAAAAATTCAGTTACAAATATAAACATATATTATATTTTATTGACAACAAAAATAAATATGTCAAACACTTGAAAAAATGCAGTTATTTTGATACAATAGAATATGAATATATGTAGCATTAATACACTATGTATAAAAATTTTATGGGAGAATTGAAAATATGAAAAATTATTACAATGATAAAAACGTTTTTGATATAAATACAATTACAAGATATGCAAGTGGTTTTCCAATGGACATAAAAAATAATTACAAAACTGTTTTACTAAATGGCAAATGGAAATTTAAGTTTTGTAATAATGTGAAAGAAATTATTCCAAATTATTATAAAGTAAATTTTGACGATAGTGAATTTGATACAATTAAAGTGCCTAGTAATTGGCAATTTGAAGGATATGATAAACCTATTTATACAAATGTCGCTTATCCTCATACACTAGTTACATTAAATCCATTAATGATACCTCATATAAAGGGTAATAAAAATTCAGTTGGTTTGTATATTACCAATTTTGAAGTAAAAAATTTAGAAGATAGAACTTACATAAGATTTGGTGGAATAAATTCTTGTGCTGAAATATATGTAAACGGTAAATTTGTTGGTTACAGTGAAGATACTTTTGATTTCCAAGAGTATGATATTACCGATTTTGTTGTAAAGGGTAAGAATAAATTGGCGGTAACTGTTTATAGATATTGTACAGGAAGTTATTTAGAAGACCAAGATATGTGGCGTCTTGCCGGTATATTTAGAGATGTAAACTTAATTTTCAAACCAGTAGTACAAATAGCTGATATCTTTGCAAAAAGTGAATTTGAAGAAGATTTTTCTAAAGCAAATTTAGATGTTGAGGTAATCATTGATAATCTTAATCAATTAGAAAATCCAGTTTTGAATATAAACCTTACTTCATTAGATGACCAAAAGGAAATAATATTTGATAAAAATTATAATTTTGATAAAGCAACTTATCAAATTACAGAAGATATTGAAAAATTTAAGATGTGGTCACATGAAAATCCTAATTTATATACATTGACAATTACCTTATTAGATGGTGAAAAATTTATTGATAGAAGATGTACAAATTATGGATTCCGTAAGGTTGTTATTGTTCCTATGGAAAACGGAAAAGGTCCATTTATTTTACTTAATGGAAAACCCGTTAAATTCTGTGGTGTAAATAGACACGAATTCCACCCAGAATGCGGACACGCTTTAGATAGAGAAAAAATTGAAAATGACATAATTCTTTGTAAACGCAATAACATAACTGCTATAAGAACTAGTCATTATCCAAATAGTCAAGCATTTTACGATTTATGTGATAAATATGGTATTTTAGTTATGAGTGAGAACAATTTGGAAACTCATGGATTATCTTATATGATACCTAAGAATAGTAAACTTTGGGAAAAACATTGTTTATATAGAGTTAGAAATATGGTAAATACATATAAAAATCATCCTTGTATTATTAGCTGGTCATTGGGAAATGAATCAGGTTTTGGCAAAGTATTTTTTGCAATGAAAGATGCAGTTAAAAAAATCGATACTACAAGATTTATTCATTATGAAGAAGATGTAACGGGCAAATGCAGTGAAGTATTCAGCGAAATGTATGCGACACAAGACAAAATGGAAGCGTTGGGCGAAAATAAAAAAGTAGCACATTGTTTTGGTACGGTTTTCCGTCCACTTGGTTGTAAATATAAACCAGATATGTATAAAGATTTGCCATATATAGAATGTGAATATGCACATTGTATGGGCAATAGTTTGGGCAATTTCAAAGATTATTGGGATTCATTCAAAAAATATGATAGATTAGCTGGTGGTTTTATTTGGGACTTTGCGGACCAAACAATAAAATTTGATAATAATGGCGTTACAGAATGGAGATTTGGTGGCGATTTTGGCGATAAACCTAATAGTGGTTGTTTTGCTTTTAATGGCATAGTAAGAGGCGATAGGAGTCCAAATCCTGCTTTGTTTGAAGTTAGAAAACAATATCAACAAGTAGATATAGAATTAAGCGGTAACAAATTATTATTTAATAATAGATTTTTATTTACAAATCTAGAAGGTTTTACTGTAAAACTTACTTCTACTATAAATACGGATAATGTAAGTATAAAAGAAATTATTTTACCAAGTATTTCTGCTTGCAGTAAAGGTGAAATTGAAATAAAATTACCAAAATTTGAAACTAATGAAGACTGTAATTTATTAGTAGAAATTAATATGCCTAAAGCAAACGGCGTATGGGCTAAGGGTGACACAATTGCTTATGAGCAATTTATTATAAATACAAGCAATTTTGATTTACCAGAAGTTATAGGCAATCTAACAACGACTGAAAGTGAGTGGGAAATTACTATTAGCAATAATGATATTATGTATATTATTGATAAATTAAGCGGAGAAATAAAAAGTATTAATAAAAACGGTAAAGAAATGTTAAAAGCACCTATTTTACCTAATTTTCATCGTGCAATAATTGATAATGATAAATTAGCTCAAATAAATTTAGATTTTGTTAAAAAGATAATGGGTGTGTATAAATTTAGAGATGCAAGTAAAAAAATGCATCCAAAAAATATTAAAGTTACTCAAGAAGAAGGAAAAGTAATAGTCGATATTAATTGGAAAATGAAACACCTAAAGAAATTTAGTACAAAGTATATATTTGGCGATAGCGAAATTGATTTACAACTTAATGTACTTCCTACCGCTAACCTTATCAGATATGGTTTTAAGTTAGCAACAAGAGAAGATATAAAAAGTATGGAATTTATGGCAAAAGGTCCATTTGAAAATTATTGTGATAGAGATTCTAGTGCTGTATTGGCTCTTTATAAAGGGAATGCAGAAGATTTTAATCACGAATATTTGTGTCCACAAGAAAATGGAAACCATACTCAAGCTAAGTTTTTAGATTTAGGCGATGAGAACGGTATTACATTTTTAGCTGAAAATGCACCTTTTGAATTTAGTATTCATCCTTATGAAATGGAAATGTTGGATAAATCAACTCATTTGCATCAATTGCAAAAATCAAATTTTAATTCAGTTTATATTGATGGTAAACAAAGAGGTGTTGGCGGTGATATCCCAGGTATTGCTTCTTTGAAAACACAATATAAGATTTTAGCGGGTAAAGAATATACATTAAATTGCCGTATGATTATAAAATAAGGAGCAATTAATAAGAGAAAATAAATGAGAGGATTAGTTTTAGAAGGTGGAGGAGCAAAAGGGTCGTATCATTGCGGTGCGATTAAGGCTCTCTACGAAAATGGATATAGTTTTGATGGTGTAGCAGGTACATCTATAGGTGCAATTAATGGTGCTATTGTAGCTCAAGATAATAATGTAAGCACATTGCTTGATTTATGGACAAATTTGCAGCCGTCAGATGTTATAGATATAGATGATGAACAACTAGCAAAGTTAAATAACAAGAAATTTGACAAAGCTACTATAAAATATATGGCATCTAAAGCTTTTCACACATTGAAAAATTTAGGTTTGCCAACTGATAAAATTATACCATTTTTGAAAAAATACATAGATGAAGATAAAGTTCGGGCAAGCGGTCGAGATTATGCATTGGTTACTTATTCTATAAGTGAACGCAAACCGCTTGAGCTATTTTTGGAAGATATTCCTTATGGTCATTTGCACGAATACATATTTGCTAGTGCATATTTTCCATTATTCAAATTTAACAGAATACAAGGTAAATATTATATGGATGGTGGAGTTTATGACAATTTACCATTAAATACATTGGGCAATAAAGGCTATGATGAAATTGTAGCTATAAGAACAAATATGGATAAAAACAAGCATTATCGTCCATTGGAAAACAAAAATGTAAAATTAATTATGATAGAACCACACGAATATTTGGGCAAGGCTGCAAATATGAATTTAGAAAAAATTGCTTACAATATGAAATTAGGTTATTATGATGCAATTCGTGTAATAAAAGATTATAAAGGATTACATTATTATTTCCCTACCTTAGATTATGACGATATAAGAAATTTCTTGATAAATTTGTCTGAAAAAACAATTCAAGATATAAAAATTTTATTGAAATTACCTAGTATAACCTCAAAATGGGGTGTTATTAATGCAATTTATTATTTTACAAAAGGTGATAATGTGGTATGTGACAATGAAGAAAGTTTTGTTAGATTTTTGGAAATTTATGCAAAAAAATATGGCGTAGAGAGATTTTGCTACTATACTTTTAATGAATTCCTTGATGTTTTACAAAAAACATACATAGAATTAAACGCAAATAAAGAAGTAACTACAAAAGAAGATTTATTATTTAATATGATTATGTCTATGGAGGAACAATGAAAAAGGAAAAAGTTGTTGGAGTACTAAAGAAACTTTCTAAAAGATGGTTTATTGATGCTTTTACAGGAATGGCACAAGGTTTATTTGTTACATTAATTATAGGAACTATCCTAGCACAAATAGCTAAGTGGATTGGTGTTAATGCTGTAGGTAATGTGGTTCTAACTACCGCTAATATGGCAAAAATATTAATGGGAGCAGGCATTGGCGTAGGTATAGCAAATGCACTTAAAGCACCTAAATTAGTTATTTTTTCGGCAGCAGTCGCTGGTATGCTAGGCGCTTGGTCGGATAAAATACTCGGAGGAACATTCCAATTTTCATTTTTAATTGGCACTAGTGGTTTACCTGGTAATCCTATCGGTGCTTATGTAGTTAGTTTGATAGCTATAGAAATTTCGTTGTTTGTAGCAGGCAAAACTAAATTAGATATTATTTTAGTTCCATTTACCGTATTATTGGTATCAATGGTTGCTATGTTTGCAGCTTGGCCTTTTATAAAATTAATAGTACTAGTTGGCAAGGGAATAGAACTTGCTACAGAGGTACAACCTTTTATTATGGGTATAATAATTGCGGTAAGTATGGGAATACTTCTTACTATGCCGACATCTTCTGCTGCGATTTGGATTGCGATAGCCGCCACAAATACATCAGATGCAATGTTACTTGCTGGTGGGGCAGCTGTATGCGGTTGTGCTTGTCAAATGGTAGGCTTTGCAGTACAAAGTTTTCGTGAAAACAAATGGGGTGGTCTTATAGCTCAAGGTTTTGGCACAAGTATGTTGCAAATACCAAACATTATGAGAAAACCAATAATATTTATACCGCCTATAGTCGCTAGTGCGATAGTCGGTCCACTTTCTACAGTAGTTTTCCACTTAAGATGTAATGCTTCTGGTGGTGGTATGGGAACATCAGGATTAGTTGGAATATTTGGAACAATAGAAGCAAGCACAGGCGTTATTCCTAATTGGGAAATCGGCTTGGGTATTGCTTTGCTTTTCTTTGTGATTCCTACTATCGTTTGTTTAGGATTGAGCGAATGGTTTAGAAAGAAAGGCTGGATAAATAAAGGAGATATGCTTCTTGAAGGCTAATCAAAAACTAATATTAATAGATAGTAATAGTCTTATAAATAGGGCTTTTTATGCATTGCCACCTCTAACAAATAGAGAAGGTGTTTTTACTAATGCAATTTTAGGATATATGAGTATGCTAAATAGACTTATAAATGAAGAAAAACCAACACATCTTTGTGCTGTTTTTGATCGTAGGGGTCCAACGTTTAGACATAAAATATATGCTGAATATAAAGGTAAAAGAAAGCCTATGCCTGAAGAACTTGCTATGCAAATACCTCTTTTGCAAGAACTTTTGCAAAAAATGAATATAAAAATTTTATCTATGCAAGGGATTGAAGCTGATGATATTATCGGCACTATAGCAAAAAGGTTTGATATTGATACCATTATAGTTAGTGGGGATAAAGATGTTTTACAGCTTGCTGATAGCACTACAAGAATTTTTCATACAAAAAGAGGCGTTAGCGATGTAAAAATTTACACACCAAAAGAATTAGAAGAAGAAGGTTTATCTCCACAAAAAGTTATAGAATATAAAGGACTTGCTGGAGATAGTTCGGATAATATACCTGGTGCTGCCGGAGTTGGTGACAAAACAGCAAGAATTTTGCTTGATGAATACGGCGATATAGATAATATTTATAAAAATATAGATAATATAAAAGGTAAATTAAGAGATAGACTAATTGATTCCAAAGAAAAAGTATATTTATCTAAAGAATTAGCGACAATTTGCACTAGTGTTAATATTCCGTGTGAATTATCTGATTTAGAATTTGTTTATCCATTTCCAATTGAAGCAAAACAAGTTTTCCAAAAATTAGAATTTACTAAATTGCATTTTGAATTTTCAGGAGATGAAAATTCAGTAGTTGCAAAAAAAATAGTTATAGCAGCTCAAGAATTAAAAAGCGAAGAAGAAATAAAAAAATTAGTAGAAAGTATAAAGAAAAATACTCAAATTGCCACTGTTTGGGGCGAAGAAAATGTTTTATTGAGTTTTGAAGGCAAAGAGTACAATATAAAATTAACGAATGATTTATTTGGTAATGGTTTTAACGACTATGTGGTAGCAGAATTAGTAGCTAAATTGTATTCGAGTGATTATATAAATATAATTTTTGATGTAAAAAATTCAATGTATTTTATGCACGAATTTGGCGTAGAAATTGCAAAGCCATATGAGGATATTTTAATCAAAGGATATTTGCTAAATTCCAATAAAGTTATTAAAAGTATGGATCAATTACTTAATAATTATGGTTATTTAGAAAACATTAATTCGGCTTATAATATACTTGATGTAAACAAAGTATTATATGATTTATTAGAAAAAAATCATATGACAAAACTATATAGGGAAGTAGAACTTCCTTTAGTTGAATGCTTGTACAATATGGAAAAAGCAGGATTTTTGTTAGATACAAAAATGCTTGATGAATTAAGTGTAGAATACCAAGAAGAATTAGATAAACTAACTAAGCAAATTTATGAAATGGCAGGAGAAGAGTTTAATATAAAAAGTAATAAGCAATTAAGTTATATTTTATTTGAAAAATTAGAATTGCAACACGGGAAAAAGAATAAAACGGGTTTGTCGGTTAATGCCGAGGTATTAGAAGAGATAGAACATCCTCTTGCAGAACTTTTATTAAGGTATAGAACTATAGCAAAATTGCGTTCTACCTATGTAGAAGGTATGCGTAATGTAATGAGTAAAAGCAGTGGCAAAGTGCATACTGTCTTTAAGCAGTGCCTTACAGTAACAGGTAGATTGTCTTCTACTGAGCCTAATTTGCAAAATATTCCAGTAAGAAAACCTGAAGGACAAACACTTAGAAAAATGTTTATTCCTAGTAAGGGGAATTTACTTGTTAGTGCAGATTATTCACAAATAGAATTGCGTTTGCTAGCACATTATTCTGAAGATGAGAATTTGATTCAAGCATATAAAGATTGTGTAGATATTCACGCACTTACTGCAAGTAAAATTTTCAAAACGCCACTTAATGAAGTAACAAGTGCTATGCGTTCTTCCGCAAAAGCAGTAAATTTCGGTATTATTTATGGAATAAGTAGTTTTGGTTTGGCAAAAAATGCGGGTGTAGGCAATTATGAAGCCAAAAAATTTATTGATAGTTATTTTGAGAGTTATCCTAGTGTAAAAAAATTTATGGACCGTAATGTAAAAACGGCGATTGCACAAGGTTATCTAACTACAATGCTTGGAAGAATCAGATATTTTCCTGAACTTGCATCACCTAAATATATGATAAAAGAATTTGGTAAAAGGGCAGCAATGAATATGCCTTTGCAGGGGTCAGCAAGTGATATTATTAAATTAGCAATGTTAAATGTTGATAGTGCATTAAAAAAGCAAAATCTTAAGTCAAAACTAATTTTGCAGGTTCACGATGAACTTATATTAGATGTTCCTTGTGAGGAATTAGAACAAATAAAGGTATTATTAAAAGAAAATATGGAAAATGTAGTAGTATTAAAAATTCCATTACTTATCAATATTGCTAGTGGTAAAAATTGGTATGAGGCAAAATAAATGAAAGTTTGTATTACCGGTGTAATAGGCAGCGGAAAGAGTGCTATAGGTCATATACTAACGGATAAAGGCAAAACCTTTATAAGTTGTGATGAAATAAATTCCGAATTACTAAAAGATGCTGATTATCAAGAAATATTAAAAGAAAATTTTGGCGATATAATAGTTAATGGGGAAGTTGACCGAACTAAACTCGGAGAAATTATATTTTCAGATAAAGATAAAAGAGAATTGCTTAATAAATTAAGTCATCCGAGAATAAATGACAAAGTTATGCAAGAAATAAATAAAGAAGGTAATATATTTATAGAAGTACCTTTACTTATAGAAAGCGGTTTAGCCGACAATTTTGACCGTATTTGGCTAGTTTTACCAGATAAAAATAAACAAGTTCAAATAATTATGGATAGAGACCATATTTCAAGTGAACTTGCTCAAAAGAAAATTATGTTGCAACAAGGAAATGAAAATAAACTTGTAGCTTTGGCAACTGATATTGTTTACAACGATTACAATTATGAAAAATTAACACAAAAAGTTGAAAAATTATTGCAAAAACTAGAGAATTAATGGAACATTTAATTTTGCACGTGGATGCTAATAATTTTTTTGCTTCTGTAGCTGTTGCAAATAATCCTTCATTAAAAGGACGTGCTGTGGCTGTTTGTGGTGCAAAAGATGAAAGACACGGCATTGTACTAGCTAAGAGTAATATTGCTAAGGGGTATGGTATAAAGACAGGTGATACTGTGAGTGAAGCAAGGAGAAAAGCTCCTGATTTAGTTATTGTACCACCCGATTATAAACAATATGCAAAATACTCTTATTTACTTTATAATTTATATATTGATTATACACCTAATGTAGAAAGTTTTGGATTAGATGAATGTTGGCTTGATGTAACCGGTTGCGAAAAAGAGTATGGAAGTGGCGAAAATCTTGCAAATATAATTAGAGAACGCATAAAAAAAGAAATTGGACTTACCGTATCGGTCGGGGTATCTTTTACTAAAATTTTTGCTAAAATAGGAAGTGATTACAAAAAACCTGATGCAACTACAGTAATAACAAAGGAAAACTACAAAGATATTATATGGAATCTAAATGTAGAAGAAATGCTATTTGTAGGTAGGTCAGTAAAAGCAAAATTACAAAAATTAGGTATAAAGAAAATAGGGCAACTTGCAAATATGCCTATTAAAGACCTAAAAGACCTTTTCGGGAAAGTAGGAGAAAAGATATATAATTCTGCTAATGGTATCGAAGATGAGGGCGTAAAACTTTATACGGATAAACATATTCCTGAAAGTGTAAGTAATGGCACTACACCAGTACACGATATCACGAATACTAAAGATGCAACTTCGCTTATTTATTCACTATGTGAAATTATTGCTTATCGTCTTAGACAAAATAATTTAGTTGCACAAGGTGTCGCTATTCATATTAGAGATACAGATTTGTGTAGTATGACAAGACAAGAAAAATTAATATCTCCGACATCTAATTCATCAGTTATTTCGCAAAAAGCATTAGAAATACTTGGAAAACATTATTCGTTTAGTGAAAATTTGCCATTAAGGGCAATAACGATAGCAACTTATGGACTAATTTCTGCTAGTGATATGGTGCAATTAAGTTTTATTGAAGATAACCATAATTGTCAAATAGATAAAAATATAGATAATTTAAGAAAAAAATATGGATTTAATGTGCTTAAATTAGGGGTGGAATTAGACCCGGAATTTGGGTGCGAAGCGAGAGCTATTGAAGATGGCTTTTTGCCATTTGATAAGAAAAATATATAAAAAAATTGCCTTGATAAATTCAAAGCAATTTTTTTTGATTTTAATGTTTAATAAATTATTCTTCTACATCACTTACATAAACTGCAGCCATTGTATCAGGGCCACAATGCGTACCAATAACTGGTCCAATATCATAATCCCAAATAGTAGCGGTAGGATAAGCTTCTAAAATTTTAGCTTTGATAAATTCAGCATCTTTTTTGCAATCGCCATTCATGATTCCAATAGGATATTTATCAATATCTCTTACATTTTCGATTACTTCATTAGCAATAACATTAAGAGATTTTGCTCTTCCATTAACTTTTGAGGTATTGATAAGTTTGCCATCAACCATTTTAATAATTGGTTTTACTTTAAGTATAGAACCTAAAGTAGCTTGTGCACTTGATAATCTACCACCTTTCTTTAGGTAATGTAAATCATTAACTGTCATAATTGTTCTAATACGTTTTATGAAAACAGTAAGGAAATCAATAATTTCTTGATGAGTTTTACCTTCTTGTGCCATTTTACCTGCCATATAAACAGGAATACCTGCAGCAAGAGAGTTTCCTCTTGTATCAAAACGTGTAAAGGTGGCATCAGGATATTTTTCTTTTAGTTCTGTAATTGCCATATTTAAATGATTAAAAGTTCCGCTCATTTCTGTAGAAAAACTTATATAAAGGATATCCTCACCTTTTTTGAAAAATGGTTCGAAATATTCTTTGTATTCTTCTGCGTTAAGTGCTGATGTAATTGGCATATTACCTTCACGAACGGTATCAAAAAATTCTTTAGCAGTGTAATGTTCACCAAGGTCATAAAAATATTCTTTTCCGCATATAGTATAAGGCATTCTAATTACATTATTTAAGCCTATTTCTTTAGCTGTCTTAAAATTTAACTCACAATTTGTGTCTATAAATATAGTTGACATAATTATATTACTCCTTTATTCATATTTAAATATCAATATAAATTACGATATTTTATAATAATTATAATATAAATATAATTTTATAGCAACTTATTTAATGTACAATTTGAAATTAAGATATATTCAATACAATAGCAGTTGCTATTGCATAAAAATTTAGCTATAGAATATATATTTATAGAGGTGAACAATGGAAAATTTAGGTTATTATAATGAAGAAATTGATGAATTGCAAACTCTAAAAATTCCTGTTTTAGATAGGGCTTGTTATTTTGGTGATGCTATATATGATGCAACATATTCAAATAATCATAATCCTTTTGCATTAAGAGAGCATATTGATAGATTTTTTGAAAGTTCCAAACTTGTAGGAATAAATTTGGATTTTTCAAAAGATTTTTTAGAAGATTTAATAAGAAATTTAGCTAAAAAAGTGGATAACGGTAATCAATTTGTATATTGGCAAGCAAGTAGAGGCAGTGCAATTAGAGAACATTATTATAAAGGTAAAGCTAATTTATTAGTTATGATTTATCCTAAGGATATAGTAGCTATGGATACAAAATACAAGGTAATAACGTTAGAAGATAAAAGATATTTATATTGTAATGCAAAAACAATAAATCTTATGCCCAATATTTTAGGAAGTATTAATGCTAAAAAAGTAGGTTGTAATGAAGCTATTTTTATTAGAAATGGTATTGTAAGCGAGGGTTTGCATAGTAATGTTCATATTTTGAAAGATAACAAACTAATAACGCCAATTCTTGACAATAGAATTTTGTCTGGCGTAGCACGCAATCATCTTTTATTAGCTTGTGAAAAGTTAGGAATACCTGTGCAAAGTAGAGATATTGCAGAAAATGAATTATATGACTGTGACCAAATTATTTTTACTTCTTCAGGCGGTATGTGTGTTGGTGTAAAACAAATTAATGAAACTAAAATAATTCAAAATAACCAATCAACATTAAATAAATTAAAAGAAATTATATATAAGGAGTTTTTTGATAGTACAAAATATGGATTATAGAGCTATAGCAATAATTGATTTGGATATTATTTATAATAATGTTTGTTACATAAAAAGTAAAATAGATAATAATATTAAAATTATGTCTATAGTAAAAGCGGATGCATATGGACACGGTTTGGTACAAGTAGCCAAAAAGCTAGAACCGCTTGTCGATAGCTTTGGTGTAGTTACTATTGAAGAAGCTAAAAAGTTATGTCAAAATAATATAACTAAAGAAATACTAATTTTAGGTGAAGTAAATGCTCAATTTTTACCTTATGTATCCCAAAATAATATTTCGCTTAGCGTTTATTCAAAAGAAATTTTAGATAGATATTCAGACTTTTGTGATAAAACAAAAAATAAATTAAATGTTCATATTGCCATTAATAGTGGAATGAACAGATTAGGTTTGGAAATTGATGATTATGATAATTTTGAAAAAATCATAAACCAACATTATTTTATTTATAAAGGAATTTATTCGCATTTTGCAGATTCTAAAGACTTAGAATATTGTAAATATCAAAATAATAATTTTATGCTTGCCGCTCGTTATTTTGAAAATAAGCATATATTTTTTCCGACAATTCACATATCAAGTAGTTATCGAGCTATTAAAAATGAATTTTGTTATAATTGTGTTAGATTGGGAATTTTGCAATATAACAATGAAAATTATATTGACACACCATTGCAAACTGCTATGACATTAAAAGCAAAAATTATTCAAATTAGAGCTATAAAAAAAGATACTATTGTAGGATATAATAAAAGTTATGTAGCTAAAGAAAAAATGTTAATTGCGTGCGTTTCTATAGGTTATGCCGATGGGCTGCCACTTGAAATAATAAATGGAAAAGTAGAATTTGAAGGCGAATTTTATGATATTTTGGCAGTTTGTATGGATTATTTGATAATTGACCTAAAAAATAATATAGAAATTAAGGTCGGGAATTACATAAATATATTTGGAAAAACCCTAAATCCGTATGATTTGGCAAAAATGATAAATGAGACAAATTACATACTTTTGTCAAAAATTAGTAATAGGGTACTGAAAAAATATAAAAATTCTTAAGTAACTAATAATTACACTAAATATTGCGGTTTTATATATTTGCTATTGATAGTTTTTTTGCGTTATGTTATCATTATTATATAATTTGTACTCAAGACTTAATATAAAAGGAGGTCAATATGGATAATGTTACTAAGGCAAAAATTAATTTATTTGCCGTACTTCGCAACATTGAAGACTTATGTGAACTAGATAAAGAATCAAAAGAACTTGTTAAAAATACCAAGCTTTCTGTTTCTTTTAATGTTCCCGAAGTTGGATGTGCTGTACTAATTTTTAAAGGTGGTAAATGCGAATTCATTCCTAATGAATCTAAAGCTGGATTAAAATTATGGTTTAATTCACCTGAGCATTTTAATAAATTAATGAATGGGGAAAATACAATTCCTTTATTTATCAATGTATTTAAAGTTGGTTTCTTACTAAAAACATTTACTAAATTAGCAGAGCGTTTGAGTTATTTTCTTCAACCTAAGAGTGAAGATTTATTTAACGATAGAGAATTTTTCGAAATTAATACCAAATTAACTGCTTTTACTGCATTTTTTGCTTTATGTCAAGTGGGAAATAGTGATAGTACAGGTAAGAAAGTTGCTGCACGTATGTCAAATTCTATAATTGCTTGCGGTATTCCTGGTGTTTTAGACGTTTATATAAAAGTTGAAGATCATATTATGACAGCATATAAAGGTGAAAATAAAGAGGCAATAGCATTTATGGAATTTGCTGATATAGATTTTGCTCATAATATGCTTAGTGGTAAAGAATCAAGCTATGCTGGACTAGGTAGTGGCAAATTCAAGGTAAAGGGTGTTGTTGGTGTACTTAATGAAATGTCAAAACTACTAAATCTTGTTAGTGTTTATCTACAATAATAGAGGAGGTAATTAAGATATTATGATGAAATTAAATACGTATACAAAAAGTAACGAATTATTCAGAAGAGCACTTAAGGTAGTGCCTGCAGGAATATATGGACATATTGGACCTGCTGAAGGTTGTGCAATACCTACCTCAGCTTTCCCATTATTTATGGATCACGCTAAAGGCTCTCATTTTTGGGATGTTGATGGCAACGAATTTATTGATTATATGTGTGCTTATGGTCCAAATATATTAGGATATAATGACCCTGATGTTGATGCGGCGGCAATAGCACAAGCTAAAAAAGTAAATTGTGCATCTGTAGCTCCCGAACTACTTGTAGATTTTGCTGAATTAATGGTAAATACAGTAGATATGGCTGATTGGGCATTTTTTGCTAAGAATGGTAATGATGCTACACAGTTTGCAACAATGATAGCTAAAGAAAAAACACATAGAAGTAAATTAGTTTTAGTTAATGGTTTTTATCACGGTGTTTCTCCTTGGTGTCAAAACTATGGATATTCTGGCGTAACTGATGAAGATTTAGTTAACAATTTTTATGTTGATTGGAACAAACCTGAACAATTTGAAAGAATTGTTAAAGAACATCCAGGCGAAATCGCTGCATTTATTTCTACACCTTATTATCATCCTGCAATGGGTGATAGCGAATTACCTGCTGAAGGTTATTGGCTAAAGATTAGAAAAATTTGTGATGAAAACGGAATTGTTCTTATATTTGATGATGTTCGTTGTGGTTTCCGTCTTGATATTGCGGGTAGTGATAAGCATTTTGGTATAAAAGCCGATTTAGAATGTTTTTGTAAAGCTATTGCTAATGGTTGGAATGTTTCCGCTATTTGTGGTACTTCAGAAATGAAAGGTGCTGCCGAAAATATTATGTTTACAGGTAGTTATTGGCTAAGTGCAATTCCATTTGCCGCTGGTATTGCTTGTATTAACAAGATGAAAGAAAATAATACAGCAGCTTCAATAAAAGCAAAAGGTATCAAACTTCAAACTGGTTTGCAAGATGTTGCAAAATCAAACGGATTCAAATTGAAAGTTAGCGGAGAACCAGCAATGTGGTTTATGAGATTAGAAAATGATTATCCATCAGCTATTATGCATCAAGAATGGGTTGCTGAATGTGTAAAGAGAGGCATTTTCTTTACTAGTCATCATAATTGCTTCATTAATGATGCAATTACTGAAGAAGATATAAAACAAACTTTGGATGTAGCGGACGAAGCTTATAAAGTAGTTAAGTCTATGCACCCGGATTTTCAATAAATAGGAGGTTAGTATGGCATTAGACAAAAAAGAATGGTTACACCTTGAAGATAAAGCTAATGATTTACGTAATTTGTGTTTGCAAACTACTCATTGGTCAGGTAGCGGTCACGTAGGTGGAAGTTTAAGTGTGATGGATATTATCACAGCACTATATTTTAAGTATATGAATTTTGATCCAAAAAATTATGAAGATCCAGATAGAGACCGTTGCGTAGTAAGTAAAGGACACGCTGGTATCGGTTTAGCTGGTTTATTTGCTGATTTAGGATTATTAGATGTAGAAGACTTAAAAACATTTAACCTTACAGGTAGCAAACTAGGTATGCACTTAGATAGTAATAAGGTTAAGGGCTTAGATTTTTCTACAGGTTCACTAGGACACGGTTCTTCATTGGCACTTGGTTGTGCATTAGCTGGCAGAATAAACAAGAAAGCTTATAAAACTTTCTTAATATTAGGCGATGGCGAATGTGATGAAGGAAGTGTTTGGGAAGCTGCTATGGCTACAGCACATTTTAAAGTTGGCAATCTTGTTACTATAGTTGATCGTAATAAATATAGTATTGATGGCAATACCGAAGATGTTATGTCATTAGAACCATTTGACAAAAAATGGGAAGCTTTTGGTTTTGATGTAAAGGTTATTGATGGTCATCGCTTTGATGAAATATGCGAAGCACTTGATTATGCAACATCTAAGAAAGATGGAGATAAGCCAGTTTGCATTATAGCAAAAACTATAAAAGGTCAAGGGATTAGCTTTATGGCAGATAACTATAAGTGGCATTATGGCGCAATTGATGATGAAAAATATGAAATTGCTAAGAAAGATTTAGCTGAATATTGTGCTAAAAGAAAAGCAGTAGCAGAAAAGGAGGGCAAATAAGATGGCAGGTGGATTAGTTTTTACAGCAGTAGAAAGTACACAATTAGCTACAGCTGAAATATTTGGTAAGACACTTTGTGAACTTGGTGAAAAGAATCCAAAAATCGTTGCATTAACAGCTGATTTGAAAGGTTCTACCAAAATCGGTGAATTTGGTGAAAAGTTCCCAGATAGGTTTATAAATGTAGGTATTGCTGAACAAAATATGTACGGTACAGCAGCAGGACTAGCAAAATGCGGATTTATTGCGTTTGCTTCTTCATTCTCAGTATTTGCATCATTGCGTTCATTGGACCAAATTCATACAGATATATGTTATCAAAATGTAAATGTAAAAATAATTGGTACTCATGGCGGTACTTCATTCGGACAAGCAGGTTCTACTCATCACGCTATCGAAGACTTTGCGGTTATTCGTGGTTTGGTAAATATGACATTAATTTGTCCAGCTGATGGTATAGAAACAGGTTTAGCAGTTCGTGCAGCAGCAGCAACAGATGGACCTTTTTATATCCGTATTAATCGTGGTTTTGACCAAGTTGTTTATAACAATGATGATTATGGATTTAAAGTAGGTAAAGCAGTTACTATGGCTGAAGGCGACGATATCACAATAATTGCTTGTGGTTCTTGCGTATATCAAGCTATTCAAGCAGCTAAGGTATTGGCGTATGATCACAATATTCACGCTAGAGTACTTAATATGCATACTTTAAAGCCAATTGATAGAGAAGCAATTTTGAAAGCAGTTAAGGAAACTCGTCGTATTGTTACCGCAGAAGATCATTCTGTTATTGGTGGACTAGGCAGTGCAGTAGCTGAAGTAGTCGTTGAAGGCGGTTTGGCTTGTTCATTCAGGAAATTGGGTTTACAAGATGAATTTTCAAAAATAGGAATGCACGAAGACTTAATGGCTATGTATGAAATTGATGCTGAAGGTATTGTAAAGAATGTACTTGAAGTAGTTAAGTCAGAATATGAAAAAACAGAAGTTAGCGGTAAAAAAGTAAAAGCTGATGATGCAAAACAGTCAGCTGAAGTAGTTACTGCTCCAAGTGGTGCAAACTGGATTGATGAGGTGTAAAAATGACAATAAATAAAATGACTCAAGGAGATAAATATGCGTTAAGAATATTCTTCTTCTCTGCGTTGCCTTTATTAAAAGTTATTGCTACTACCGAACCTAAATTTAAGAAGAAATTTGAAGGAAAAAGTTTTGTATTTCAAATAAGTGTATTGTCAGATGAATTCAAAAAAACTGGCAAGTTATCTACTCATTTTGTAGTGGAAAATGGAGAGTGGACTACTCACGTTAGTGAAACTCATCCAAGTCCAGATATAGAGTTGGAATTCCCTACAGTAGAAAAATTTATCCTATTCTTCACAGGTAAGGGTATGCCATTGCCAAAAATGAAGGGCGTATTTAAGAACTTTGGTAAATTTGTCGCAATCTTGCTAACGCTACTTAGAATGGCAGGTTTGTTGCAAGCAACCGAAATTCCTACTAAACAAGAAGACCAAAACTTACTAGTAAAATTGTATTTCTATTTGCTTAGTAATGGTATTAGTCAACTTAACAAAACAGGACACGAAGAAGCTACACAATTTACTGAAGTAAGTCCAGATAGAACTTATGCATTTGCAGTAACTGGACATGATGATTTGCAATCGTGGTTGCGAGTATGCAGAGGTAAATCCGTAGCAGGTCACGGCGAATATAAGAGATGTAAACCATTTCTTACAATGAGATTCGATAATACCGAACACGCATTAGGTATTCTTATGAGTAAAGCTGATATGATAGATTATATGAAAAAAAGTTATCTAAGAATAGAAGGTGCTCCAGAATTCGGTGGTGCATTAGGTAATCTAATGATGACTGTAGGTTATTATGCACAAGGTGCATACCTAGATGCAAAAAAATAATATAGTAAAAATTAATAAAAGTTAATAAAATTAAGTGGATATAACATTTTGTATGGTATATCCACTTATTTTTGTGTATAATAAAGAAAAAGAGGTTTTAATTAAATGACAAAAATAGTTGTATTAGATGCAAGTCCAATGTCACAAAATGACATTACCATAGAAAGTTTAAGCAAATTAGGTGAATTTTTTGCCTATGAAAGAACGCCTGATAATCTTATAATAGAAAGAATAGGCGATGCTGAAATCGTACTTACAAATAAAGTACTTATTGATAAGAATGTAATGGATTTATGTCCTAATATAAAATTTATTTCAATTTTAGCTACAGGTACAAATGTAGTAGATTTGGAATATGCAAAATCTAAAGGTATTATCGTTAGCAATGTGCCTGCTTATAGTACTGAAAGCGTAGCCCAACACACATTTGCGTTGTATTTAGAATTATGTTCTAAGGTAGGTATTCATACTCAATCGGTACATAACGGCGATTGGGTAAATAGTAAAGATTTTTGTTATTGTTTGGATAGTGTTGTAGAAATAAATAATAAGGTATTTGGTATCATAGGTTACGGAAATATTGGTAAAAGAGTAGCCGAAATAGCTAAAGCATTTGGAATGAAAGTGCTTATTAATAATAGAACGCCATTTGAGGGTAGTGTAAGCATAAATGAAGTTTTGGAAAAATCAGATGTTGTTTCTTTACATTGTCCACTAACTAGTGCTAATGAAAAATTTATTAATAAAAATACAATTTCAAAAATGAAAAAAAGTGCTGTGATAATCAATACAGCTCGTGGCGGGCTCATAGAGGAGCAAGACTTAGCCGATGCACTAAATAGTAAACAAATAGCAGGTGCGGGGCTTGACGTCTTGACTATAGAAAAACCGAATAAAGATAATCCTTTATTAAGTGCAACTAATTGCATAATAACACCGCATATTGCTTGGGCAAGTTATGAAGCAAGAGCAAGACTATTAGAAGTCACTAGGAATAATATAATTAAATATCTAGATAAAAAACCTCAAAATGTGGTTAACAAATAAGCAGTTTTTAGCTGTTAGATAATATATTTGACAAAATATTATCAATGTAGTAATATAATAATGCTTTAAGATGGGTGAAAAAGCGTCATACTTTACCAATTATAATCCTAATTTTGTAATAAAATATGGATTTTAATATAACAAAAACCTACTTAAGTTATAAATTATAAAAACATATTTATATCTTATGTGGATGTGGCGAAACGGCAGACGCGTACGCTTGAGGGGCGTATGGATAAAACCTTGTGAGTTCAAGTCTCATCATCCACACCATCTTTTTATGCATAAGGAGGAAAGTCGTGAAAAAAGTTAGAAAAGCGGTTATACCGGCAGCAGGATTTGGAACGAGATTCTTGCCAGTAACAAAATCAATGCCAAAAGAAATGTTGCCTATAGTTGATGTTCCTAGCATACAGTATATAGTAGAAGAATGTGCGAATAGTGGAATTACTGATATTTGCATTATTTTAGGTAGAGGCAAAAATTCAATAGCAGATCATTTTGACCGTAATATTGAAGTAGAAAATACTTTAAATGAAGCTGGAAAATTTGATTTTTTACAAAAGATGAATAGTTTACAAGGAAGAGTCAATATTGTATATGTAAGACAATGGGCGATGCAGGGTACAGGTAAGGCTATAGAACTTTGTAAAACTTTTGTAGGAGATGAACCATTTGCAGTTTTATTTGGTGATGATGTTATTTATAATCCAGATTATCCTGTAATAAAACAACTTATGGATGCTTTTGATAAAACTGGTTCTACTATAGTTGGTGTTCAAACCCAACCAAAGGAAGAATGTCCAAAATATGGTGTTGTTGTACCGGGTAAAGTTAAGGGTAAGTTTACAGAACTACTTGGATTCAAAGAAAAACCTAAATTGGAAGAATTACCATCACAGTTGACAAGTTTAGGAAGATATATACTAACTCCTGAAATATTTAGTTACATATCGAAGACAGAACCAGCAAAAAATGGTGAGGTTTATTTACCTACTGCGATAGAATTAATGAGTAGTGATGTTAGTGTTTATGCATATGAATTTGATGGTAAAAGATACGATATTGGAGATAAACTCGGATATGTTAAGGCAAATATTGAATATGGACTTAGACATGAAGAGATAAAAGACGGATTAAAAGAATACCTAAAGGGAATAATATCACAATTGTAGGAGTGAAATGGAAATTAGGTACACGTCAGATTTACAAAAGGTTTTAGAAGTTGCTAAGACCTTTTCTTTTGAAAATCAAATAAATTCAACTCAGCTTTTGGTAGCATTAGCAACGAGTAAGAATACGTTTAGTTATGAAATACTAACTAGACTAGGTTTTGACAGCAAAATTGCTAAGAGTTATCTTGTAGGGACAGCAATAGGAAATGGTGAAGATAAATATTACACTTTAATAATGGAATATGCATCTAAGGTGGCTCATTTTAGTAAATTATCTCAAGTGGACACTCATCACATATTACTTGCTATTTGCTATTATCGAGAAAGTCCACCTTGCAAAATTTTGTCAAGGCATAATATTGACTATAATGTAATTTTACCAATTATAAATGGAATGAATTATCACGCTATTTATACAAATTCGGAAGATAGCGAAATTAAAACAATCAGTATCAGTAATAATCAAGAAATTAAAAAAGAGGTATCATTACCTAAAGAACTTCTGGAAAATGGTTATGACCTAACAAAAAGAGCTAGTGAAAATAAACTATCACCATTAGTCGGGCGAGAGGAAGAAATCGATAGAATAATAAGAATATTATCGAGAAAAACAAAAAACAATCCGTTATTAATCGGTGAAAGTGGAGTTGGGAAAACCGCTATTATAGAAGGATTATGCCAACAAATTATAGAGGACAATGTTCCAGAATTTTTAAAGGGCAAAACAATATTTGCACTTAACATAAACAGTGTAGTATCGGGGACAAGGTATAGGGGCGAATTAGAAGAAAAAATTAAAATAGTTATAGATTATGTTATTGAGAAAGGGCTAATATTGTTTATTGATGAAATGCACACAATTATTAATTCGGGCAATAGCGAAAACGGTATGAATATAAGCAATATTCTAAAACCATATCTTACTAATGGCGATTTGTGTGTAATAGGAACTACTACTATAGCTGAATATAGGCAAAGTATAGAAAAGGATAAGGGATTATCAAGGCGTTTTATGGTAGTAATGATAGAAGAACCAAACAAAGAAGATAGTTACAAAATTTTGTCTAGGGTAAAAGTTAGCTTGGAAAATTATCATAAAATTAAAATTGATGATAATACGGTAAATTTATGCGTGGATTTATCATCAAGATATATCACCGATAAGTTTTTACCGGATAAAGCCATTGATTTGTTAGATGAGGCTTGTGCAAAAAAACGCAACCAAGCAAAGAATGATACTAATGATATCATAGTAAATGCAGATGATATTTATAAAATTGTAGCCGAGATTACAAAAATCCCAATAGGACAATTAGATACAGTAGAAGTAGGGAAGCTAAGCAATATAGAAAATGAATTAAATAGTGAGATAGTTGGACAATCCGAAGCTATTGCTAAATTAGTAAAAGCAATAAAAAGAGGGCGTGCAGGTGTATCACAGGCTACCAAACCGACTGGTTCTTTTATATTTTTAGGTGCAACAGGGGTGGGTAAGACAGCCACAGCAAAAGCATTGGCAAAACATTTATTTGGTAACGAAAATTCACTTATAAGATTTGATATGAGTGAATATATGGAAAAAAATTCAGTTAATAAACTAATTGGTGCACCACCTGGATATGTTGGATATGATGAAGGCGGTATGCTTACCGAGCAAGTGAAGAGAAAACCTTATTCAATAATATTATTTGATGAAATAGAAAAAGCACATTTAGATGTATTTAATGTATTACTTCAAGTACTTGATGATGGAAGACTTACCGATAATGTAGGACAAACTATAAATTTTTGTAATTGCATTATTATAATGACTAGTAATATAGGTATTAAAGAACTAAATACAGGCAAACAAGTAGGGTTTGGCAATTCTAATAATGTAGAAGAAGATTTTACAAAGTATGAAGCAGAATTGAAAAAATCTTTAGAAGCAAAATTGCCACCGGAATTTATAAATAGAATTGATAGCATAATTATTTATAAGTATCTTACAAAGGACAATTTGAAAGAGATAGCAAACCTATTTATAAAACAATTAAGTACTAATGTTTTTGATTCTAGAAAAATAACTTTGAAAGTTGCTAAATCAACAGTTGATTATTTAGTAGAAATGTCTTATAATATAAAATATGGAGCGAGGCCACTTAAAAGGGCAATACAAGATAACCTAGAAGACCAGCTTAGCGACCAGATAATTAAAAACGATTTGCACGATGTAATAGTCGAAGTAAATATTAATTCAAACAATCAATTAGATTTTCTAATTGACAAAGGAGGACCAAATGCAAATAGAGATTATGAACAAAAATTATTACCTAGATGATGGTTTTAAAGAAGTTATTATCAAAAAACTAACGAAATTTGATAAATATTTTGATAACGAAGCAGATGCAAAGGTAAAACTAACAAAGTTTGGTAATGACAAATATACTATGGAAATAAGTATTAATGCAAAAAGTATCGATGTCGTAAGGTCATCAACAACTACTGATGATATGAAAAGTAATTTAGATATAGTATTACCTAAATTAGAAAGACAAATAGTAAAACATCGTAAAAAATTGGATTCAAAATTCCGTGTTACTGCTTTTGATACACCAGTAATTTACAACGAAAACAATAAAATAGAAAAAGAAATAGGAAAAGTAGTTAAGGTTAAGAACTTTAATATGGACACTATAAATATTTCTGAGGCTATGGAAAGAATGGAGCTTCTTGATCACGATTTCTATGTATTTAATAACATAGAACATGATAAAATAAGCATATTATATTTAAGAAATGATGGAGATTATGGTCTAATTGAAGCAGATTAGAACAAATTAAGTAATGGAAATAGGAATATCAACAGCATCATTTTTTACAAAAGAAAAAACAGAAGATGCTATTTTAGAAATTAATAAATTAAAAATACCTGTATGTGAAATCTTTTTGGGAACTTTCTCCGAATATAAACCTGAGTTTATTGATGAGTTAGTTTCCCGAAAAGATGGCCTACAGGTTTATTCTATTCATACCCTTAACCAACAATTTGAACCAGAACTATTCAGTAGTATGGATAGAACAAGGAGTGATGGTGAAGGTTTTTTTCAAACCGTTATTGAGGGTGCTGAAAAATTAGGTGCAAAGTATTACACTTTTCACGGACCGGCAAAAATCAAAAAAATTAAATATAATCTTAATTATGAAAGAATTGGTAATAGAGTCGAGCAATTATGCGATTTTGTAAAATTGCATAGCCACAATACTACCGAATTAACATATGAAAATGTTCATTGGACCTATTATAACGAACCCGATTATATTACTAATATAGGTAAATACACAAATGTGGGCACTGTGCTCGATATAAAACAAGCAATGCAGTCACAAATTGATGTTTATGATTACCTTGACAAAATGGGCGATAGATTGCGAAATGTTCATTTATGCGATTATGATGCAAATGGCAAGTTGGAATTACCTGGTAATGGAATTTTTGATTTCACACAATTATTTTCTAGATTATTAAAAATGGGATATAATGGCTGTGGAATGATAGAAGTTTATCCCGATAATTACAAAACTTACGACCAACTTGTTAAATGTTATGATTATCTAAATGAATGTCTATATAAAGCAAAAAACAATGAAGGAGAAATGTAATGACAAAGAAGACACAAGCAATAAAATTTGACTATAATAATATGATGTCAGATTATATAGGCAGTGAAGGAATCACTGACAAAGAAATTAAAGCAAAGGCAGAAGAAACTATCAATGCTTATAATATTGTTATGGAAGGAAGAGGCAAAAATATGATGGGTTGGACAGACCTTGCCTACAACCAAGACGAAATAGTAGCTGAAATTAATGAAACCGCTAAGGAAATTAGAAAGAACTTTGACAATTTTGTAGTATTAGGAATTGGTGGTTCTGCTTTAGGTCCAATGGCAGTTTTTCAAGCATTAAAGCATTTACATCATAATGAATTACCAAAATCAAAAAGAAAAGCACCAAAATTCTATGTTGAAGATAATGTAGACCCAGAAAGAATGTGTGCTTTACTTGATGTAATTGATATCAAAAAAACTATGTTTAATGTAATTACAAAAAGTGGTGCAACTAGTGAAACTATGTCACAATACCTTATTATTATGGATATTTTGAAAACTCAATTAGGGAGTGAAGCTAGTAAACATATTGTTGCTACAACAAGTAAAGAAAGAGGTAATTTAATTAAAATTGCTAAAGAGGAAAACCTTAAAACTTTTTATATTCCAGATGGCGTTGGTGGTCGTTTTAGCGAACTTTGTCCAGTTGGCTTGTTACCTGCTGCAGTATTAGGAATAAAAATCAAAGATATACTTAAGGGTGCTAAATTTATGGATAAGCTTTCACAAAAGAAAGATTATAAGAAAAATCCAGCTTTAATGGCAGCTTTGTTACAATACATATCTATGGAAAAAGGCAAAAATATATCTGTTATGATGCCTTATGCTGATAGTTTGAAACTTATGTCTGATTGGTATGCACAATTATGGGGCGAATCTCTAGGCAAAGCTATGAATCGTAACGGTAATAAAGTTTTCGTTGGACAAACACCAGTTAAGGCAGTAGGTGTAACTGACCAACATAGCCAAGTACAATTATATACAGAAGGTCCATTTGATAAAGTAGTTACTTTTATCGGAGTAGAATCTTATCGTAAAGAAGTAGTAATTAGTGAGGGTTGTAAAGACATTCCTAGTGTAAACTTCCTTTGTGGACATACTCTAAATGAACTAATTACCGCAGAAATGAATGCAACTGAATATGCACTAACAAGAGCTAATAGGCTTAATAACCGTATTATGCTACCTGAAGTAAACGAGTTTTATTTGGGACAACTTATGATGCTATTTATGATGCAAACAGCATTTACCGGTGCTTATCTAAATATCGATACCTTTAATCAACCGGGTGTAGAAGAAGGCAAAAATGCAACTTATGCACTTTTAGGAAGAGAAGGATATGAAGCAAAGAGAGAAGAACTAAATTCTAGTAAAGTAAAATGTGATAAATATATAATCTAATTTTATATTTTAATATTAAAGAATAAGCAAAAAGGCTTTCCATAAATTATGGAAAGCCTTTTTTGAATTTAAGTTTTTTATTATTTTAATTTGATTAATTCACATTGTCTTCAACAATAAGCATTTTAGCAAAACTTTTTGAACTGCACATAATCACACCTGCGCCCAAACAAATAGCTAAGTCTACAAATACAAATAAATTGTATAAAAATCCCCAAGCTATAGCTCCGTAACCAGCTTCTGCATAACAAGAGAAAGCGAAAATACCGCTTGTTACGTGACAGAAATAACGTAATATTCCTGCAAATAATCCACCAAAAAATATAGAAAGAACAACATTATTTTTGAAAATGCCTATTTCTTTAAATATTCCAGCTAAACCAATTGCGCCAAAAGCTATTATATAGTCAAGGAAAAATTGTGCAGGGTGAATTATCCAAGGGTCTTGAATTGCTTGCAATATTCCAAAAATAGAACCAATTAGTACACCTTTTCTAATACCGAACATATAACTATAGAAAATTATAGGTAGTAGGCAAGCAAGAGTTACTGACCCGCCTTGAGGTAATTTGAACATTCTAATATAGCTTAATGCAAAAGCAAGTGCGATAGAAACTGATGCATAAACAATACTTTTTGTAGTAGTTTTTCTCTTTTTCCCAAATATTAATGCTAAAGCAACAATAATTACTATTAATGCTATTGCACTAATTATTAAGCCAATATTGCTTACATTCTCATAATATTCACTATCTTTGATATTTTGAACATAATAAATTGATATACAAACAATACTTGCTATTACAGGTAAAGTAATGATACCAAGTCCAATAAATGAATATTTTTTCATTATCTCTGGTTTAATTAAGTTAATAGCAATACCAATTACAGCAAGCAAAATGCCTACAATTGCAGTAACTAATATAGGATAGAATATTAGCGGATAAAGATATCCCTCGGTTACCATTGCGTCTATTTTAAAGAAGAACATAGAACAAATAACAGTAATAGAGTATCCTACTAAGATACCAATAGCATATTTACTAAAACTAGGCATATTTTCTTTGCGATATTTTTTAGTAAAAAAACCGATTATGGCAATAATTGCCACTAGTGAGATAGTTACATATAAAAATATGCGACTAAATTTGTCATCAATTGACATTTCAGAAAAGGGTATGGTTGTTGTAGATAAAAGCATTTTTTCTCCTTCTATTGCATTATGGCGAGCTATAAACGAAAAAACTCGCAAGCAAACTAGCTTACGAGCGACAGTTTACTTCCTTTCGTGAGTACTAACTCAATCAAGTTCGGAGGGTTTAATCTCAGACATTCTTTTGGGAATGTCACCCCTAGCAATAATTATAATTTTATTATCTATAATATTAGCGATATTATTTTTATTTGTCAAGAAATATTATTAAAATTAATATATATTTTGACAAATTTCTTATTGCAAAATATTATGGAGTTTGTTATCCTTAATATATGAATACTATTGAAGTTAAGAATTTATATCTAAAATACAATTTTGGTACACTAGCTCTTCAAAATATTAATTTTGAGGTTTCTCGTGGTGAAGTAATGACAATTTTAGGAGATAGAGAGGCGGGTAAAACTTCTCTTATTAAATCTATTGCTGGTCTTTACCAACCTACAAGGGGTATGATTATTAATAATTATGAAGACTTACTAAAATTGCCAATAAAAGATAGGAATGTAGCTGCTGTTTATAGTGAAAATAATTTTTTTTATAAAAAAACTGTGGAATATAATGTAGCGTATCCATTAAAAATTAGAAATATTAAGCAAGAAGAAATTGATACAATTGTAAAAAAATGCTTAAAACTACTAGTAATCACAGAAATAGCTGATAAAAAAATTAGTGAACTTACACCATATGAAAAGTTAAAAGTTGCTATATGTCGGTTGTTTGTTAGACAACCTAGATGTTTTTTGATAGATAATCCATTACAAAACTTTAATGCAAAAGATAGATGGAAAATTTTCAATAAATTAGCTACATATATAGATGATTTGAAATATGTTGCACCAGTAATTTTTACTACAGATAGCGTTCCTGAAGCAAGTTATTTTGGGCAAAAAGTTTGTTTGCTCAATTATGGAGTAGAAATTCAAAAAGGTAGTATAACTGATTTGAAAGCAAATCCGGAAAGTGTAATTGCTTATAAATTATTTTTCCCGCAATCAAAGTGTGAAAATGTATTTATCGAAATGTCCAATGGTGATGTTTATTTGGAAATTGATAAGGATAGAGTCTATCTAAAACCTGAATATTTTCTCAATGAATGTTATTTAGGCGGGGAAGTCACTATTTGCTATATCTTAAATGGAGAAATGTTAGAGCGTGCATCAATAAGAATTTATGATATAAAAAGTGAAAGACTAATTTATAATAATGATTTGCTTGCATAAATTAAAATTTATAGTCCTGATAACTTGACAATATAAAATTATATAATTATAATAACAGCGTAACCTAAAATCAATGATATGTTCGGAGATTAAGCTTGCAAGTTTTTAATAATTTATATTTGGATAAAGGGCAGAATGTGTTTATCCATAAGTATAATAAAAATTTGTTTATAATAAGCTTCGAATAATCGGAGCTTTTTTTATTGTAAATAAAACATACTAGGAGTGAAAATTATTATGAAAAGAATAGGCGTAATAGGCATTGTAGTAACGGGAAATTCCGATATAGCAATAGAAATTCAAAATATATTAAGTGAGTTTTCGGATATTATAATTGGTAGAATGGGTATCCCAATTAGAGAAAACAACATAAAAGCAATTAGTATTATCGTCAAGGGAAGTAATGAAAAAATTAATGCCCTAACAGGAAAACTTGGTCGTATAGACAAAGTAAATATAAAAAGTGCTCTTACATCTACTATAATAGATGAACAATAAAAACAACAAAAATAATTTAATATAAGGAAGGTAAAAAACTCTAATGAAAAAATTATCAAAAATTTTAGTAATTGTTATGGTCTTGTCTTTAGTATGCTGTGTACTATTTGCGTGCGGAAATAAAGAACCAGAAAATGCAACTATCAACATTACTATCCCTGATGGTGCTCCAACTCTAGCTATGGCTAAACTAATGAAAGATTTTAGCTATAAAGATTATGATATTAATTATGAAATAGTGTCTGGTACATCAGAAATTGGTGCAAAGATGACTCAAGGTCAAACTGATATATCTATTGTACCTACCAATATGGCAAGTATTCTTTACGCAAATGGTCTTGATATCAAATTGCTTTCAAGTAATGTGTTTGGTTTACTTTATATAATGGGTAATGGAGATGTAAATGCTACTTCACTTAGTGATATGGATGGCAAAACAATCTATTGTATAGGTCAAGGTGGTACACCTGATTTTGTATTGCAATATTTATTGCAAGAAAACAATATAAATGCTACAATAATTTATGTTGCTTCAGGTACTGATGTAATTCCACTTCTTATGACAAAAAAGGCTGAATTTGCTGTTTTGGGAGAACCCGCTGCAACTATGAGTGTATCTAAAGCAGGTGCAAAAGTATTGTTTGATATGCAAGAAGAATGGGAAAAACTTACCCAATTTAATGGATATCCTCAAGCATCAACTGTTGTTCGTAGCGAAATTGTAGAAACTTACCCTGGTTTTGTAAAAGCTTTTTATGAAGCAATGGAAGAAAATATAAGTTATATCGAAAATGAAGAAAATTTAGAAGAACTTACAAATACGCTTAAAGATAATGGAAGTGCAGTAGTTTTCTCTAGTACAGCTGTAATTAAAAAGTGTAATATGAGAGTTGAAGACTGTGCTACCGCAAAAGCAAGCATAGTAAACTATTTGAGTGTTCTTAAAGATTTTAACCCAGCAACTATTGGCGGAGAATTGCCAGATGATGCATTTTATTATAATATAAGTAAATAATATGAAATTAAAAAACAGACGGCTTATGAATATAGTTTATCCAATTATCTCACTAGGACTTTTAGTCTTAGTGTGGTTTTTGGTGGCTAAGGCCGTTGATATCCAACTTATTGTCCCACGGGTTGGTGATACATTTTCAAAACTGTGGCGATTATTGGGTGAAAATAGTTTTTATTTGGCTTTAGGTGGTACGCTTTGGCGTTCTTTACTGAGTTTTTTTATTGCTTTAGTACTTGCCATTTTACTAGCAATAATTAGTAATTTTATACCGGTAATTTATAAATTGCTAACACCTATAGTAACAATTATTCGTGCAATACCTACGATGAGTGTAATCTTGCTAACAATAATTTGGCTTAATTCTGATTATAGCCCATTATTGATTACACTTTTTATAATCTTTCCTATTATGTATAGTAATTTTTATACAGGTATAACCTCCGTAGATAGCGAACTAATTGAAATGAGTAAGGCTTATAATGTGCGTAAGAAAGATATGATTTTTTCTTTGTATTTACCCAATATTGCCCCGAGTTTTTTTGACACTTTACAATCAGCTATTTCTCTAAATGTAAAAATAATTATATCCGCAGAAGTTTTGGCACAAACAAAACTTTCAATGGGACTTATGATGAAATTGTCAAAAGGTATACTTGATACATCCGAACTTTTAGCTTGGACAATAGTTGCTATTTTGTTAAGCTACTTTTTGGAAAATGTTATTATTCTAATTAAAAAATTAGTTATTAGGTGGTAAAAATTATGCAATTGACCAATATTTATAAAAAATTTGATAAAAAAGTAGTATTTGAAGATTTTTCAATGAATTTTGATGAGCACAAAATAACTTGTATTTTAGGCAAGTCCGGTTGTGGTAAAACCACACTTTTAAACATTATTGCAGGTGTTATTACTGCTGAAAGCGGTGTAGTTGTCGGAAAAAGTGAAAAAATTAGTTATATTTTCCAAAATCAATTATTATTAAAGAATCTAACTGTTTATAAAAATTTGGAATATGTTCTTAAGAATACTGTATTTTCCAAAGAAGAAATAAATAAGCAAATAAAAGCTATTTTAGATAAAGTACAATTATCCGAATATGCTAAATATTATCCCAAACAATTAAGCGGTGGAATGGCACAAAGGGTTAGTTTAGCAAGGGCTTTCGTATATCCTAGTGACCTAATTTTAATGGACGAACCTTTCAAAGGTTTAGATGTTAGCTTAAAAAAGAGGATAATGAACCTTTTTAAGGATTTGTATAGAGATAATTCTAAAACCACAATTTTTGTAACACACGATATCGAAGAATCACTAATTCTAGGCGATAGAATAATAGTTTTAGATGATGGTGGCAAAATTTTACTAGATAAAAAAATTGCACAATCAATTTTTGAAAGAGATATTAACTCTTTAGCTGATTTACGTGCAGAGATATATAATATTATATAAATAAAGTATTTGACTATTATATAAATTTTTTGTATCATATAGCTATGATAATTTTAGGCGTTGATCCCGGTTATGCAATTGTCGGCTACGGTATAATAAGTAGTGAAGGTGGCAAATATAAGGCTATTGACTATGGAGTAATTACTACCCCAAAAGAAGATAGTTTACCTTTAAGGTTATCAAAAATTGCTGATGGTTTTGATAAACTTATTGATAAATATAATCCTGAAGCAGTTGCATTAGAAGAACTTTTTTTTCAAAATAACCAAAAAACAGCAATTATGGTAGCTGAGGCTAGAGGAGCAACTTTATTAACTCTTTACAATCGTTGTAAAAATTTATATGAATATACTCCTTTACAAATAAAACAAGCAATGACAGGTTATGGTAGGGCAGATAAATATCAAATTCAACATATGGTAACTTTGTTACTTAACTTGAAATCGATTCCAAAACCTGATGATGCGGCAGATGCACTAGCAGTCGCACTAACACACGCCCAAACTTGCCGTTTTACAAATATGTTTAGAGTATAGAAAAAATAAGGAGATTGATATGATAGGTTTTATAAGTGGCGAAGTTGTTGATACTATAGGTAGTACAGTAATTTTAGAGAATAATGGATTAGGTTATGAAATTACAGTAAGTAACAGTACTCTAGTTCGTATAAGTCAATCTACAAATTTTATCAAATTATATACTTATCTAAATGTAAGAGATGATGGTTTATTTTTATTTGGTTTTTATACAAAAGAAGAAAAAAATATGTTTTTAAAACTAATTACAATTTCTGGAGTAGGTCCAAAAGCGGCTATGTCAATTTTGTCAGGTATGGAAATTACAGAATTAGCACTTGCTATTATTTCATCAGATGTAAAAGCAATTTCCAAAGTTAAGGGTGTAGGCAAAAAAACAGCTGAAAGGATTATTTTAGAATTGCGAGAAAATATTAATATTGATATGCCACAACTAATGAATAATATGCCTGCAGGAGAATATGCCAATAAAAATATTCAAGATGCAGTAGAAGCATTAAAGAATTTAGGAATAAATGCACAAGATGCACAAACTGCTGTAAATAATGCCGCAAAAGAAGTTTCTACTATAGAAGAAATTGTAGCACTTGCTTTGCGTAAATTAGGATAGGGGGCAAAAATTGTACGAAGATGAACAAAGAATCATTTCAAGTGATTTTATTGAAGATTTCGATAGTGAAGATAACGAAAATATTTTACGACCAAAACAACTATCCGATTATGTAGGGCAAACAAAAATTAAAGCAAACCTATGTGTATTTATGCAATCAGCACAAAATAGAGGAGAATGTCTTGACCACGTATTATTATATGGACCTCCGGGATTAGGAAAAACCACACTTAGCCATATTATAGCAAATGAAATGAACGCAGATATCAAAATGACTTCTGGTCCTGCTATCGAAAAAGCAGGTGATTTAGCCGCAATTCTTAGCAATTTGCAATCAGGCGATGTTTTGTTTATTGATGAAATCCATAGACTAAACCATTGTGTAGAAGAAATGTTATATCCGGCTATGGAAGATTTTGGACTTGATATGGTACTAGGTAAAGGTCCAAGTGCAAGAACAATAAGAATACCTCTAAAAAAATTCACATTAATAGGTGCAACAACGAAAGCGGGTATGATAAGTTCTCCTTTAAGAGATAGATTTGGTGTAATTTGCCGTTTGGAAATGTATAAAAATGATGAATTAGCCCAAATAATAACACGTTCCGCTAAAATACTTAATATAGCAATAGAAACGCAAGCAAGTGTAGAAATTGCTTCAAGAAGTAGAGGTACACCAAGAATAGCGAATAGACTACTAAAACGAGTTAGAGATTATGCTGAATATGAAAATTCAGATATAATCACATTAAAAATAGCAAAAACAGCACTAAAAAGTTTAGAAATTGATGAATTAGGACTTGATAATATTGATTTAGCAATACTAGAAAATATAATAAAAAAATTTAATGGCGGACCTGTTGGCTTAGATACATTATCAGCAATAACAGGTGAAGATTCGGTTACGATAGAAGATGTTTACGAACCATTTCTTATGCAATTAGGATTTATTACACGCACGCAAAGGGGCAGAGTATGTACCAAACTTGCGTATGACCATCTAAATTTACCAATGCCAATAGATAAGTAACAAAGAGGACAAAAGATAATATGTTAAAAAGTGATTTTTATTATGATTTGCCACCAGAGCAAATTGCGCAAACACCATTATATCCAAGAGATTCATCTCGTATGTTATATTACAATAGAGAATCAAACAAATATGAAGATAAGCATTTTTATGATATTGTAGATATATTAAACAAAGGCGATGTCTTAGTAGTTAATAATACAAGGGTACTTAATGCAAGGCTTTTTGGTTTTGATGAAAAAGGGCGTAAATACGAAATATTTTTATTGAAAAGATTGGATATAAACCGTTGGGAATGTCTATTAAAACCAGCTAGAAAAGCAAAAATTGGTTCAACTATTGTTGTTAATGAAGAATTATCACTAACTATAGATGAAATTATTGATAATGGCGTAAGAATAGTTACTTTTCTATTCAATGGAGTTTTTGAAGAAATTCTTGATAAAGTCGCTGAAGTGCCGTTGCCTCCATATATTACTACAAAATTGGAAGATAAAGAAAGATACCAAACTGTTTATTCAAAAACAACTGGTTCTTCTGCCGCACCTACAGCAGGTTTGCATTTTACCCCTGAACTAATAGAAAAGTTAAAGGCTAAAGGAATTGAAATAGTAGAAATATTATTACATGTAGGCTTAGGTACTTTTAGACCTGTTAAGGAAGATGTGATAGAAGAACATAAAATGCATAGCGAGTATTATGAAATTACCGATGAAAGTGCCGATAGAATAAATAAGGCAATAAAAGAAGGCAGACGGATTATACCTGTAGGCACAACAAGTGTCCGTACTTTAGAAAGTAACGCTGATGAAAATGGATTTGTAAAGGCAGGTAAGGGAAATACAGAAATATTTATTTTTCCAGGTTACCGTTTTAAGGTAGTAAAGGGACTAGTTACCAATTTTCATTTACCCGAGAGTACTCTTATTATGTTAGTTAGTGCTTTAGCTGGTAAAGAAAAAGTTATGGAATTATATAAGCACGCAGTAGACGATAAATATAGATTTTTTAGCTTTGGCGATGCTATGTTGATATTATAAGGAGAAATATGTTTAAGTACGAAGTTATTAAGGAATGTAAACAGTCAGGAGCTAGAATAGGAAAACTAACCACTCCTCACGGCGTTATAGAAACACCAGTATTTATGCCGGTAGGTACTATGGCTACAGTAAAATCATTAAGTCCTGAAGAAGTATGGGATCAAGGTTCACAAATTTTATTAAGCAATACATACCATTTATACCTAAGACCAGGTCACGAATTAATAAAAAAAGCGGGCGGATTGCATAAATTTATGAATTGGAATCATCCTATATTAACGGATAGTGGTGGTTTTCAGGTATTTTCTTTATCAAGTTTGCGCAAAATAACTGATGAGGGATGCTTATTTAATAGTTTTATAGATGGTTCTAAACACTTTTTTACACCAGAAAAAAGTATAGAGATTCAACAAGCATTGGGTAGTGATATTATGATGGCTTTTGATGAATGTACCGCACCTGATGCAGGTTATGAAAAGAGTAAAGAAGCACTAGACCGCACTATAAAATGGTTGGAGAGATGTAATAATGTTAGTAATAATCCTAATCAAATGCTTTTTCCTATTGTACAAGGCAATATGTTCAAGGATTTAAGAATAGAAAGTATACAAAAAACTGTACCATTTGCAAAATGTGGTTTGGCTATTGGTGGTCTTTCGGTAGGAGAACCAAAATCTGTTATGTATGATATGCTAGACGCGATGCGTCCTTACTATCCTGAAAAGATGCCTCGTTATCTAATGGGCGTTGGTAGTGCTGATTGCTTAGTAGAAGGTGTAGTTCGTGGTATTGATATGTTCGATTGCGTGCTTCCTACAAGAATAGCCCGTAACGGAACGGCAATGACAATGAAAGGCGATCTAACAATACGAAACGCAGAGTATAAAGAAGATTTCCGACCAATAGAAGAAGATTGTGATTGTTATTTATGTAAAAATTATACTAGAGCATATGTACGTCATCTAATAAATACAAATGAAATTTTTGGTGGAAGGTTATTATCAATACATAATATTAGGTTTTTACATAGATTAACTGACAAAATTAAACAAGCAATTTGGGAAGATAGATTATTAGATTTTCGTGATGAATTTTTCGAAAATTACAAAATGAAATAAATATTTAACTAAACACTTGTCAAATTTTGGAATTTAGTGTATGATTAAATAAATTAGAATTAAAATTTAATTAATAAAAGGATAGGAGATAAAATTAAATGTTTGGATTATTAATGTTTTCGGGCGGTGGTACCACTTGGTGGATGATAGGAATTTTAGCAGTATTTTTTGTGTTAATGATAGTTATGACTATAATACCACAAAAGAAACAAAAAAAGAAAATGGCAGAAATGTTTAGTTCACTTGCAGTCGGTGATAAAATTATGACTATAGGTGGATTTGTTGGTGAAATCGTTGAAGTTGATGCACCAAATGACAAATATATAGTTAATATAGGTACTGAAGAAGAACCTACTAAAGTAGTAATTATTAAAAACGCTATTCGTTCTAAAGTATAATTTATTAATTTTAATAAAATGCTAAAAAAAAGCAAGGCAAATTTTTTGCCTTGCTTTTAATTTTTATTTTTTAATATTAACACAAATTATACCGCTAATAACACCAGCTACAATTCCTAAAGCTACATCAATTAAATTATTCCAGCCCAAATTTATATTTTTTGATATTATTCCAAAAATGAAAATCGACAAAAGTGTATAAAGTACGCCAATAATTCCGCCTTTTAATGCACCTAATTTCGCGTGTTTTATTCCTAGAACAGTGCCTAAAAATACACTTAGTATTTTAATGACTTGATTAATCGGTATAATAATTTTATCGCCCATATCAACGAAATTTACGATTAGGGCTAAAATTAGTACTAAAGTAAGAGATAATAATATTGCAAATATTGTACCTCTAATTAAATCAAAAATATCTTCTTTTTTTATATTAATTTTTTTCATAAATCCTCCACATATCTAAATTTATTAAAATACCTGCCTAAATATTACAATACTAATAAATTTACTTGATTAAATTGCATTTTAATTATATAATAACTAATATTGAATTTATATTAGGAGGTTTCAAAATGAAACATATCAATAAGATTATAGAAAAGAATTTAACTAAAGATCACGCAACTGGTTGTGGCGAATGCCAATCTAGCTGTCAATCTGCTTGCAAAACAAGTTGCACAGTAGGCAATCAAGCTTGCAAAAAAGAAGAAAAAATAAACGTAATAATCAAAAAGAGTATTTAATGGTACATACATTTAAATATGATTACGATGACACAACTACTTATTATTTTATTTATGATGTAGAAAGTGGTAGCATAAGCAGTGTAGATTATATTGCTTATTTGTGTGCAAAGAAAAATTATAATAATGATTTTGTCGGTACCGAAGACGCCGATTATAAACAACTTGCTCAAAAGGATATAGAGGAAGTTAATGGTGAATTTGCCGAATTGGAAGAAGAAGGTAATCTTAATACCGAAGCTTTAATTACTACTTTTAAGAAAGATACTAGATGGGTTAAGGCATTATGCTTGCATATATGCCATGATTGTAACTTACGTTGCATTTATTGTTTTGCTAAAGATGGATCTTATAACACACCTCGTGATTATATGACATTAGAAGTTGGTAAAAAATCAATTGATTTTATTTTAGCAAATAGTGGACCTAGAACAAATTTAGAAGTAGATTTTTTTGGTGGCGAACCTTTAATGAATTTCCAAGTAGTTAAGGATATCGTTGCTTACGCAAAAATTGAAGCAGAAAAATTAGGTAAAAAATTCTTATTTACTATGACTACAAATTGTGTTTTACTTAATAAAGACACAAGAGAATTCCTAGAAGAAGAAATGGATAATGTAGTACTTAGTATAGATGGAAGAGCAAAAGTTCATAATGCTGTTAGAAAGACAATATCAGGTGTTCCTTGTTATGACCTTATCAAAAACAATGCATTAGAAATGAGAAAATTGCGTGGTGATAAGAGATATTATGCAAGAGGCACTTTTACAGCTAATAATTTAGATTTTGGTAAAGATATATTGGAACTAAATGATATGGGCTTTGACCAAATATCGATAGAACCCGTTGTCTTGCCCGCAGAAGACCCTTTAGCAATAACAGAAGAGCATTTACCTAAGATATTAGTAGAATACGATAAGTTTGCTAAAGAATACCTAAAAAGAAGACACGATGGTAGTGGCAGATGGTTTAATTTCTTTCATTTTATGATTGATTTAGATCATGGTCCTTGCGTAACTAAAAGATTAACCGGTTGTGGCTGCGGTACGGAATACCTAGCAGTTACACCAGTAGGTGATATATATCCTTGTCACCAATTTGTAGGAAAAGAAGAGTTTAAGATGGGTACAGTTTTTGATGGAATTGAAAGGGAAGATATGAGAGAGCAATTTTCAAATATAAATGTACTTAATAAAAAACATTGCAAAGAATGTTTTGCAAAATTTTATTGTGGTGGTGGTTGTACAGCAAATGCTTATAATTTCACTAACGATCTTAACGGACAATACAAAATTGCTTGTGAAATGACAAAAAAACGTTTGGAATTGAGTTTAGCAATAGCTTGTATAGAAAAAATGAGAGAAAATTATTGACATTTATATATTATCATATATAATTAATAGTATAATGTCATGTTTCGATATTAAAAAGAAATTTTTGGAGGCTACTTTAGGTGAATAAAAAACAATCTATTATTGTACTCATAATAGTTGGTATACTAATGATAACATTAGCTTTGTTTATAATACCGCTAAATGGTGAGGATTCTTTTGAAGCAGGAGATTCTAATTATGATGTTTACTGGGTAAGCAAAGCAATTAGTATGGGTCTTGATTTGAAAGGTGGTATGTATGCAGAATATTCTGGCAGGTTGCAAGATGGTTCTGAACCATCCGATGCTGATATAGAAGGCGCAATAGCTAATTTGGAAGAATTGTTGTATAGTAAAGGCTATTCTGAAGCAACTGTTACCAAAATTGGTAATACACAAGTAAGAGTGGAAGTACCACAAATTGAAGACACTTCAGCCCTCATGAAATTGATTGGTAAAAGTGCAACTTTAGAATTTAAAGACGCAGATGGAACAGTATTAATAACTGGTGAAGAACATCTTAAAGATTGTTTTGCGTCAATGAGCGATTCTGAATATGTTATCAAACTTGAGTTTAACGATGCAGGGGCACAAGCATTTGCAGATGCTACTGAAGCAAATCTAAATAAAACTATTGACATATATATAGATGGCGAAAAAGTTATGTCACCAACAGTAAATTCTGTAATTTCTGATGGTAATGCGATAATTGAAGGTAACTATACTTATGACACTGCAAATGATATGGCAGTAAGATTGAAAGCTGGTATAAGTTCAGTTAAATTATCATTATTAAGAAGTGAAACTATTTCACCTACATTAGGTGATGAGGCATTATCAAAAGCAATTTTGGCCGCAATTATCGGTGTAGCATTTATAATGGTGTTTATGATGCTTATTTATCGTGGTCTTGGTTTAGCTTCTACTTTAGCACTTACTTGCTATATTGAATTATTACTATTTTTCTTAGCAGTAGTTCCTTGGGTACAACTTACACTTACAGGTATTGCCGGTGTTATACTAAGTATAGGTATGGCGGTAGATGGAAATGTAGTTATATTTGAGCAAATAAAAGAAGAAAGATTAATAGGTAACAGATTGGTGCCAAGTGCAATAAAAACTGGTTTTAGTAAAACTTTAGTTACTATATTAGACGCTAATGTAACAACAATATTAGGTGCAATTGTTATGCTAATTGTAGGTTCTAGTGCAATAAAGAGCTTTGCTCTTACATTATTAATTGGTATTATCTTATCTCTAATAAGTTCAATCCTAATTACTCGTATGTTTGTAAATTGCTTCTTAGGACTTAACGATGAAAATGAAGCCTTCTATGGTCTAAGTCTAAAGGGGGTATCAATCGATGAATAGTTTAATTTCAAAATTTAAAAATAAAATTAAAACATTTGATATTAATGGCAATGCGAAAATGTTCTTTATAGCTCCATTAGCTGTTGTATTAATAATGATTATATGTGGTTGTTGTTACCAATTTACCAATACAAAATACGATAAATTTGCTAATATTAGTGTTGATTTCCAAGGTGGTACAATGATGACAGTCGAATTCAACGGTCAAGATAATATGAATTCTGGAAGTGGTTATGATGCAAATTTAGCAATTATTACTGAAGCTCTTGCAGAAGAAGGCTTTGTTGTGTCAATAGCACAATCATCAGGTAGTAATGCAATAATTGTTAAATACCTAAATACCTCAACTAAAGGCGATCAAATTGTTGATTATAATTCAGATGAGAAAGTAGGTGAAATGAATACTATCAATGAAAATATTCAATTGGCAATAGCTGATAAAGCCACATCATATTATGATGGTGCAGTGACAGTAAATTCAACGGCAACCTTAATAGGTAACTCAGCAAGTATAAAATTATTGCGTACCGCACTTATTTCAGTAGCTGTAGCTTTAGCCCTAATGTTGATTTATATCATTATCAGATTCGATTTGTATAGTGGTCTTGCAGCTGTAGTAGCTCTACTTCACGATATCCTAATAATGATGAGTTTTACTGTTATATTCTATGTAGAAATAGGTTCAACAATTGTTGCGGGTATAATTACGATAGTCGCTTATTCAATTAATAATACCATTGTCGTATTTGATAGAATACGAAGCAATATGAAACCATATAAAAAAGCTGGGACTAAGTTTGAACTAGGTGATGTCGTTAATTCTGCTATTTATAGCACAATGACTCGTACATTATTTACAACATTAACAACAGCAGCAACGGTTACATTGCTTGCAATATTTGGTGTTGCTAGTTTACAAAACTTCGCATTACCTATTCTATTTGGTTTGATAGCAGGTTTCTATTCTTCAGCTTTCTTAGCTGCTCCAATGTGGGGTTATTTCAAAAATCTTGGAGATAAAATCAAAATAAGTAATAAAAACCATAAATTTAATAAAAACAAAAAAGATAACGCAAGGCTAAAAAAAGCGTAATAAAAATACAAAACATAATAAAACGAAAATGCCCGAAATTATTTTCGGGCATTTTTGCACAAAAAAACATTTAGGATAAATATAATGACCAAAATACTACAACGAAAAAATGAAATAATTGACCAACTACTTATAGAAAAATTATCTAATGAATGTAATTTAGATAGTCTATTAGTAAAATTATTATTTTCAAGAGGGTATGATACTAAAGAAAAATTAAATTCATATTTATATGATACATTAGATAATTTATCTTCACCATTTATTTATACAAATATGGATAAAGTAGTAGAAAGGTTAAAATTAGCACAAAAAGAAAATAAAAGAATATTAATTTATGGCGACTATGATTGTGATGGTGTGGGTGCTATTGCAATTATGTATTTAGCTTGTAAAGATGCAAATATTTTAGTAGATTATTACATACCAACTAGAGCGAGTGAAGGATATGGATTAAATTGTGAAGCCATTTTGAAAATTTCACAAGATTTTGCTCCCGATATAATGCTAACTGTAGATTGCGGTATAACCTCAAATAAAGAAGTAATTTACGCACAAAGTTTGGGTATTGAAATAATTGTTAGTGACCATCACCAATTAGGTAATCAAATTCCTGACTGTTTGATTGTTAACCCTTGCCTTGACCCACAAAACACACCATTATGCGGTGCTGGTGTTGCCTTAAAAATAGTAGAAGGGTGGTTAGGCAAAGATATTGCTTTGCGATATATTGATATTTGTGCAATAAGTACAATTGCTGATGTAGTTCCTTTAATTGCTGACAATAGAATTATTGCAAAATATGGTATGATTGCTATCCAAAAAGGCAAATGTAGAAAAGGAATTAAAGAACTAATTATTGCATCAAATGGAGATTATCACAAATTATCTACTTATGATATGGCGTTTAAAATTGCACCTAGAATAAACGCTTCGGGCAGATTAAATAGTGCAGACACATCACTAACATTGCTTATTGAAGATGATACAACCTTAATAAGCTTGCTAGCTAAAGAATTAGAGGTACAAAATACAAAAAGACAACAAATAAATACTGATATTTATAATGAAGCAAAAATTATGTTGGAATCTTATGATTTAGGTCTTAACAGAATTATAGTTTTGTATAATGAAAATTGGAATGAAGGTGTTTTAGGGATTGTTGCCGCAAAAATAACTGAAGAATTTAATCGTCCAACTATTTTACTTACAAATAATGAAGACAAATTGAAAGGGTCTGCAAGAAGCATAGCAGCGATTGATATCCATAAAGCTATAAGTACTTGTCAAGAGTATCTAATTGGTTTTGGTGGTCACGCTATGGCCGCAGGCATGCAAATGGAACAAAGCAATTTAAATAAATTTATTATAAGTATAAATCAATATTTGTGGGATAACTATACAGATGATGATTTTGAAAAGTTGGTAAAATACGATTTTGAAGTGCCAATCAAATCATTTAATAGCAAATTAGGCAAACAACTAACACTATTAGAACCTTTTGGCTGTGGCAATCCAAAACCCGTCTTTTACGATGATGCATATCAAAAAGAATTCAAGCAAATAGGTAAAACTACGCACATAAAATCTACCTCTTCTACTGGTGATTTAGTATTATTTGGGCAATATCAGAATATGGATTTCTACAACAAAAATACCTTAAAGATAGCTTACACTCATTCTGTAAAGGTATTTAGAGAAAGAGACTATAATCAATTTATGCCTAAAGCAATAGTGCCTATATTGGAAAATCTACCTGATGATTCGAAAGTTATTGTATCGTATCTTCAAACATTATTATATTCAAACTATAATAATAGTAGAAACAATATTCCAGCTAAAAAAACAGACAAAGCCCCTTGTTTATATATTACTTTTAGTAAAGAAAATTTTAATAATTTTATAATTAAGCATACTAATTATGATAAATTTATTTATAAAAATGATTATATAAGCAATAAAAATAGTATAGTGCTTTGCCCTGCTAAAGATTTTGATTTTTCTTTTTATAATAAAATTATTGTTTTAGAAGAATTAGGTGACAATTATTTAGAATTTTTATTAGGGAAAGTACAAAATGTAAAAGTAGAAAGCAAAATAAAGCCTTTTCAAAATAATTTATTTGTGAATATGGATAATTTGCGTGAAGATTTTACTTTTTTCAAAAATATATTAAATAATGGATATCAATATAACAATGCAATTGATTTCTATACATATTGCAAAGAAAATGATTATCAAAGAGAATTTTACAAATTTTTAATAAGTTTTTACATTTTTTTAGATGTAGAGTTGATATTAAAAAATGAAAATGATATACTTGTTATTAATAATCATAAAGTAGATTTAACACAAAGTAATGTATACAAAAGCTTAACAGATTAAGGAAAAAAATGGATAAAGAAGAATTTCTAAAAAAAATAAAGAAAATATATGGACAAGATAGTGGAGATTATCTTGCTATAGAATTTGCTGTAGAATTTGCAGAAAAAGCACATTTTGGACAAAAACGTAATTCGGGTGAAGATTATATTATTCATCCACTTGCTGTTGCTAATATTCTTATCGACCTTAATATGGATGTAGAAGCTATAATAGCTGCTTTATTGCACGATGTTATAGAAGATACACAAGTTACTGAAGAAGAAATAAAATCAAAATTTGGAGCATCAATATTACAATTAGTTGAGGGCGTAACAAAGCTTACAAGATTACCTGTTACCGCAACGGAAGAAGAAACTCAATGTGAAAATATTCGTAATATGTTCTTAGCAATGAGTAAGGATATTCGAGTTCTTTTTGTTAAATTAGCTGATAGATTGCATAATATGCGAACATTAGAATTTGTTCCTGATGATAAAAAAATCAAAAAATCAAGAGAAACTATTGATATTTATGCACCACTTGCTGGTAGATTAGGTATATCTTGGATAAAATGCGAATTAGAAGATTTGTCTATGAAATATCTTTATCCAGAAGATTATAAATATTTAGTAGAAAAAGTTGCCGTAGAAAGAACACAAAGAATGGTTTTTGTGGACAAAATAGCTGATAGATTACGTGTAGAAATTAAAGATGTTATTTCAGATGGTTATGAGATAAAAGGCAGACCAAAACATTTATACTCTATTTACAAAAAAATGAAAGATCAAGGCAAAGCATTTGAACAAATTTATGATTTAATCGCTTTGCGTGTTATTGTAAACGATATTAGGGATTGTTATGCTGTATTGGGAATTATTCATTCATTATGGAAACCAATACCTGGTAGATTCAAAGATTATATTGCTGTACCAAAACCCAATATGTATCAAAGTTTGCATACTACAGTAATTACTGATTACGGTGAAAAATTCGAAATTCAAATAAGAACGTTTGAAATGAATAGAATAGCTGAATATGGTATTGCTGCACATTGGAAATATAAAGAAGGCATTGATGTAGATGGTAAAGAAGTTCTTGATGTTAATTTGGTCAATCGTTTTTCTTGGATAAAAGAAATGATGGATGTTCAAGGCGAGTTGAAAAATTCGATAGAATTCGTTGACACACTAAAAAGTAATGTTGTATCTACAGGTGAAATTTATGTGTTTAGCCCAAAAGGCAATGTCTTTAATATGGAGCCAGGTTCTACTTGTATAGATTTTGCTTATAGAGTGCATAGTGCTGTAGGAAATAAATGTGTTGGTGCTAAAATAAATAAAAAAATGGTACCGCTATCTACAATATTAAAAAATGGTGATATTGTAGAAATAATAACTAATAACCAGTCAAAAGGTCCATCAAGAGATTGGTTAAAAATTGCAATAACCAATACTGCTAAAGCAAAAATTAAATCTTTCTACAAAAAAGCAATGAAAGAAGAAAATATTAAGCTTGGCAAAGATATGATAGATAGAGAAGCTAAAAGAAAAGGCTATAATTTAGGCGACCTAACAAGTGGAAATTGGATAAAGGTAGTACTAGACAGATATCGCTTTAGTTCTACAGAAGATATGTACGCTTCAATTGGTTATGGTGGAATCACCACTCATCAAATATTAGGTAAGCTAATAGATTTTTATAAAAAAAGTCAAGATTATCAAGAAGTTAAGATAGAAACGACCGAAGGTGAAATACAAAAGAAGGTACGACGAGTACATTCTGGTATTATAATTGAAGGTTATGATGATTTCCTAATAAAATTAAGTCATTGTTGTAATCCTGTACCGGGAGATGAAATAGTAGGATATATTACTAGAGGTAGAGGAGTAATGGTGCATAGAGCAGATTGTCCAAATGTTAGGAATATGGAAAAAGAAAGAATTATTTCAGCGGAATGGGCACATCAAGATAATAGTGTATTTATAGCTAGTATAAAAGTGGAATGTGAGAACAAAAATATAATGTTGTCACAAGTTTCCGCAACAATTGCAAATTTGAACTTAAATATTGATTCACTCGTAGCAAGATCATCTAAAGATAAATCGAGAGCATCGATAATTATCGGGGTGGAAATTAAGAGTTCTGAAGACGTTACCAATGTTATTCGAAAACTATCTTCAATAAAGGGAATTATCAGTGTTTATAGGGATAAATAAAATAAAAAAAACTAGAATTAAATTTGCAAATTTTGTTGACAACAAATTCTTTTTATAGTATAGTATTAAAGTCAACAAAAGATAGACCCACTATGAGTCGAAATCGGGGTGTAGCGCAGTTTGGTAGCGCACATGGTTTGGGACCATGGGGTCGGGAGTTCGAATCTCTTCGCCCCGACCAATAATTTATAGTGACTAAATCCAATGGGCCTTTAGCTCAGCTGGTTAGAGCGATCGGCTCATAACCGATTGGTCCGCGGTTCAAGTCCGTGAAGGCCCACCAAAAACATTATGTGACTTTATATTTATACGGTCCGGTAGTTCAGCTGGTTAGAACGCTAGCCTGTCACGCTAGAGGTCGAGGGTCCGAACCCCTTCCGGATCGCCAACAATCGCCTTGGTAGCTCAGTCGGTAGAGCAGGGGACTGAAAATCCCCGTGTCGGTGGTTCGATTCCGCCCCAAGGCACCAAAATTTGGTTGGTGGAACACAAACCGTTTCCGCCTACATGCTGACTTAGCTCAATTTGGTAGAGCAGCTGATTTGTAATCAGCAGGTTGATGGTTCGATTCCATTAGTCAGCTCCAAATTTAAGGAAGGATTCCCGAGTGGCTAAAGGGAGCAGACTGTAAATCTGCCGTCTACGACTTCGATGGTTCGAATCCATCTCCTTCCACCAAAAAATATAGCATAAGTAAAATTTACTTATGCTTTTTTTATGTTATTAAATAAGCATATAGATTTCGTATCTATGCTTTTTTATTTTAATAAATTTTTTATCTATACTTTTTTGTTATTAAATAAGCATATAGATTTCGTATCTATGCTTTTTTATTTTATTAAATTTTTTATCTATACTTTTATGTTATTAAATAAGCATATAGATTTTGTATCTATGCTTTTTTATTTTATTAAATTTTTTATCTATACTTTTTTGTTATTAATTATGCATAGGTATTTTTTATCTATGCTTTGTTTATTATTTTTCAAATTGCAGTTTACCTATATTTTTATAAAAATAATCAATTTTCGACACGACTTCCTTAAATTTTAGGCAATAATTTTTATATAATGATTTTCACAGGAGGCACTTATGATTGTTTCAACAACAAAAAACAATAATAATATTTGCATTAATTTGGAAGGCGAACTTGATCAAAGTGTCGCAAGTAAATTGCGTACACAGTTAGATGACTATTTATTAAATACACAAGCAAAGAATGTAATTTTTAATTTAGACAAACTAAAATTTATGGATAGTACTGGTATTGGTCTTATTATGGGTCGCTATAAGAAATTAAATGCAAAAAAAATTGCAGTATTTATTACAAATCCTAACAAGCAAATAGATAAGGTGCTTACAATAAGCGGAATTTATAAAATAATTCCAAAAATTTGATGAGGAGTAAATTTTAATGGATAATAGTATGTGTTTACGAATTAAAGCAATAGAATCTAATGAATCTTTTGCCAGAAGTGTGGTTAGTGCATTTTGTGTAGGTAACAATCCTAGTTTAGAAACGGTAAATGATATAAAAACCGCAATAAGCGAAGCTGTTACGAATTCAATTGTGCACGGATATACCAAATATGAGGGTGATATCTTATTAGAAGCTACAATAAAAGATGATTTACTAACTGTAAGAGTTATTGATTATGGAATAGGAATTTTAGATGTTGATACAGCATTAGGTGATTACTATACAACTGAGAAAAATGGAGAAAGAAGTGGATTAGGCTTTACTATTATGCAAAGCTTTATGGATTCTCTCGAAGTAGAAAGTGTTATGGGTGCGGGAACAACAGTTACTATGACAAAAAAACTTAATGTATAGTAAAGAACAAACTGACATTCTAATACAAAAAGCTCAAAACGGGGATAAAGATGCAAAAACCGCACTTTTAGAGCAAAATATGCCCCTTATAAAGAGTATTGTAAGAAGATTTGTCAACAAACAAATAGATTATGATGATTTGATGCAATTAGGAAGATTAGGAATTATAAAAGCTATAAACAATTTTAATTTAGATTTTGGAGTTCGATTTTCTACCTATGCAGTCCCGATGATAGCGGGAGAAATAAAAAGATTTTTACGCGATAATGGAGCAATTAAGGTAAGTCGTTCTATCAAAAGTCAGAATATGCTATTAAATAGATTTATTGAGCAATTTCAAAACGAAAATGCTAGAGAACCCAAAATTTCAGAAATGGCTGAATATATGAAAGTAGATTCTACCGAAATTGTGTTTATATTAGAGAGTTCTCGATATCCAGTAAGTTTATATGCTGAAAATGACGAAGATGGTTTGTGTTTAGTAGATAGATTAAGTTCAAAAGGTAGTACAGATGATTATATTGAAAAAATAGTTTTAAGGCAAATTATTGATAATTTTGATGACCGTGATAAAAAAATTATTTTTTTACGATACTATCGTGACAAAACGCAATCTGAAGTCGCCAAGGAATTGGGAGTTTCGCAAGTACAAGTAAGTCGATTAGAAAGTAAAATTCTCGCAAAAATAAAGAAAGAACTAGTATAAATAAAACACTCTAAGTAAACAATATATTTAGGGTGTTTTTATTATGAAAAAAGAATATATAGAAAAAGAAGAAATATGTTTCCCACAAAATGTGAAAAAAGAGGATTTAACCAGTGAAATTGGACGATAAAGGTAAAAAAGCATATCTGAAAATGGTAAAAGATGAAATGCCTCCTACAAAACATTTGGCTACAATGTCAAAAGCATTTATTTTGGGTGGAACAATTTGTTGTATTGGTCAAGCAATTAGTGACCTTTTACACCTTGCAATGCCTACTCTTAGTGAAAAGGATATCGGTAGTTATACTATACTTATAATAATAGCAATTACCGGACTTCTTACAGGAATTGGAGTTTATGATAAAATTGGTAATTGGGGCGGTGCTGGCTCGATAGTGCCTATTACGGGCTTTGCCAACTCCATTGTTAGTTCATCTATAGAAAGAAAGCGTGAGGGCGTAATTCTGGGCTTGTGTAGCAATATGTTTTCAGTTGCGGGTCCCGTTATTGTAATTGGGATTACTTCATCAGTTATTGTCGGATTAATTTATTGGATAATCGGGCTATTTGCTTAATGAAAAATCATACAATAATATTTGATAATCCTGTATCAATTAGTGCAACGACCACTATTGCAGGTCCAAAAGAGGGCGAAGGTCCTTTGCATAAATATTTTCATAATATTATTAAAGATGATTTACTTGGACAAAAAAGTTATGAACTTGCAGAAATAAAAATGCACATTTATGCGATTCGAAATTTACTCAATAATGCCCATCTTACACAAGAAGATATTGATTGTATATTTAGTGGTGATTTATTAGATGAAATTATAGGTAGTAATTATACTATGCGAGAATATGACATACCTTTTTTTGGTCTTTATAATGCTTGTGCAACCTTCGGTGAAGCACTAATTATGGGAGCGACAATGATTTCAAATGGAGTTATGGAAAGAGTAATTTGTTCTACGACAAGTCATTTTTCGACCGCAGAAAGACAATATAGAAATCCGTTGGAATTAGGTTCTCAAAGACCACCAGTTGCACAATGGACAGTTACGGGTGCTGGTTGTAGTTTGTTATCAAGTAAAGAAAATAGCAAAATTAAAATTACCAGTGCAACAATAGGGAGAGTAGTTGATTATGGTGTAACTGATGCTAATAATATGGGCTCTGCTATGGCGCCTGCTGCTATGGATACAATAATAACTCATCTAAAGGATACAAATAGGGATTTAGATTATTATGACCTAATTTTGACAGGTGATTTAGGACAGGCCGGCGTTAGAATGCTAACAAAACTAATGAAAGAAAAAAACTATGATTTGAATATTACTAATTATGATGATTGTGGTGTATTAATATTTAACACAGAATTTCAAAAAACTGAACAAGGCGGAAGTGGTGCAGCTTGTAGTAATTTAGTATTTAATTCTTATATTTATAAGCAATTAAAATTGGGGAAATTAAAAAAAGTGTTATTAGTTCCTACAGGTGCTTTAGTTTCCAAAATTTCATCTTTACAAGGTGAATCTATACCGGCTATTGCTCACGCAATTGCTATTGAGGTGATGTAAAATGTCAAGTATACTAACATATTTACAAGTATTTGTAGTAGGTGCATTAATTTGTACTTTTGGACAGGTATTAATAAATTTTACTAAACTTACTACAGCAAGAATTCTAGTTATATTTTTACTGATTGGTGTTTTTTTAGAAGCAATTGGAGTATTTGATATTATTAAAGAATTTGGAAAGGCGGGTGCAACTATTCCTATAGTTGGGTTCGGTAGTACACTAGCAAAAGGGGCTATTGAAGGGGTTAAAGAAAGAGGACTAATAGGTGCAATTGTCGGCGGAGTTGAAGCAAGTGGTGCTGGACTTGGCGGAGCAATCGTAATAGGATTCGTAGTCTCTTTATTTTCAAAATCAAAGACAAAATGATTATAAATTTATCTATTTTGCATTGACTATTTAATAAAATTTATGTATAATACAGCTATGAAGATTAATGAAATAGATAGTGAACAATTTATAATAACTAATCCCGCAAATTTATATTATTTTACAGGCTATAAAAATGCGGATAGTATAATATTATTTTTTAATAAAACCGCTTATTACTTTACAGATAGTAGATATTTTGAGGAAGTAGCATCTTGTATTGAGGGCTATCAAATAAAAAATATCGAATATTTTTGGGAATTTTTAGAAAGCAATAGTATCACTACTTTAGGTGTAGAAGACAGTCTTATTTTTTCTATGCAAACTAAATTACAAAAAATAAATTGTAAAAATCTATATTCTATAACAGGCAAAATTAGTAAGCTTCGTGCAATAAAAAACGAAGAAGAACTTAGTAAAATAACTTATGCTCAAAGCATAACGGATACTACCTTTTTAGAATTACTTCATTATATCAAACTTGGTCAAACTGAAAACAATTTATCTCACATTTTGTCAGCCTTATTGTATCAAAACGGTGCTGATGAACTTGCTTTTGATAATATAGTTGCTTTTGGGAAAAATACATCAAAACCTCACGCTCATCCAGGCAATACAAAATTGGAATTAGGTATGCCCATAACTTTTGATTTTGGCGCAAAATACCAAAATTATTGCTCGGATATGACAAGAACAGTATTTTTTGGTAAACCAACTGATGAAATGGTAAACATTTATAATTATGTACTTAATGCACAAAAACTAGCATTGAAAAATATTGCTGTAGGCAAATCAGGTAAAGACTGTGATAAAATAGCAAGAGATTATTTCAAAGAAAATAACTTAGACAAATATTTTACCCATTCTTTAGGACACTCACTAGGCATAGATATACACGAAAATCCAAATTTTTCACCTAAGTGTGAAGATATTATACAAAGTAATATGGTTCTTAGTGTTGAGCCAGGATTATATTTTGAAAATAAATTTGGAATTAGGATAGAAGATATTATATTTTTTGACAAAAACATCATTAAAAACTTGACAAATAGCGAAAAAAATATAATAATTATAGAATAGAAAAAAGAAAAACTTTTGGAGGACACTAATGGCTTTTATACAAGCAGGAGATTTTAGAAAAGGTATTACATTTGTTATGGATACTTCAGTACAAGTAATAGTTGATTTTCAACACGTTAAACCAGGCAAAGGTGCAGCTTTTGTCCGTGCTAAAATAAGAAATGTTATGACTGGTGCTGTAATAGAGCGTACCTTTAACCCAAATGAAAAATTTGAAACAGCACTTATAGAACGTAAAAAAATGGCGTATAGTTATATTGATGGTGAATTAATTTTCTTTATGGATAATGAAACTTATGATTTAGTACCACTTAATCTAAGCGTAGCAAAAGAAGCACTTCAATTTATTAAAGAGGGTGACACTTGCGAAATAGCATTCTATAAAAACTTAGCTTTTAGTTGCGAACCAGAAAATTTTGTTGAATTAGAAATAACAGAATGTGACCCAGGTATTCCTGGAGCAACCGCACAACCAGGCAATAAGAGTGCTACTTTAGAAACTGGATTCAAAATACAAGTACCATTATTTGTTCAAGCCGGCGAAAAAGTAAGAGTAGATACTCGTAACGGCAATTATATGTCAAGAGTATAATAAAAATAATAAAATAAAGTATAACAATTCAAACACTCCCATATATTTAATGGGAGTGTTTTTTTATGGAAAAATTGTTAGGTAATGTGATATATGCAGCAATATCAAAATTAACTTCTTTCAATAATATATTAGAAATAAGAATAAGAATAAACCAACCTATTATGTTAAAAACAAAGCATAATACACATTTTATGAGCATAATTGCTGACAAAAATATAATAAATTCAATTATAGCTGCAGCAACAAAAAATAGTATGTACGCATATGAAAACGAAATTACAAACGGATATATAAATTATAAAGGCGGTATAAGAATTGGCATAGTCGGCAATTGCAATCTAATCGAAAATAATAGAATAGCTTTCCGTGATTTTTATGCACTTTGCATAAGAATACCTCATCAAATTTTCAATATAGACAAACAAATTGATTTTTTAATAAACAATTTTGATAGTACTTTAGTTATTTCTCCGCCTTTTGGTGGAAAGACAACACTTATTAGAGAAATGACAAGGTTGCTATCAAATCAATTTGATACACTTGTTATTGATGAAAGAGAAGAATTGTGTGGACAAAATTTGAGTTTGAAAGTCGGTGTCCAATGTGATGTAATCTCCAACATACCCAAAAATAAGGTATATGGCAATATTATAAGGACAATGAACCCAGAACTAGTTGTTTGTGATGAATTATTTGGAGATGAAGATATAAACGCAATAATTAGAATAATAAATTCTGGTGTAAAAGTACTAGCAACTTATCACGCAAATAGCTTAGACCAAGTCCCGAAGGTACTGAGTGAACAGTTTGAGTGGTATATTCTGCTTACTTCTAAACCAAAGGTAGGAAGCATAAAATCTATTATTCGGAGAGGTGATGAATAGTTTAATTGCAGGTATTTTAATATTTATATCAAGCATCTATTTAGGAATTGGTGTTAGTAATATATACAAAAATAAGGTAGATTTTTATGAAGATTTGCTTTATTTTATTAATTTTTGCAATTCAGAAATCACATATTACAATAAAACTGTCGACCAAATTATAGAAAAATATAATAATAATAATCCGAAATCAAAATTAATTGGAAATATAGTAAAAGACAATGAATGCATAGAAATTTACGAAGAAACTATAGGCGGTATTAGGAATTTGGACAAAGACTCACAACAAGCTTTTTTTGATTTGCAATCCTCTAAAGTAGAATTAGCCAAACAAAAAGCTTCAATAAGTTGGGAAAACAAAGGAAAAATTTATCGTAAAATATCACCGCTTGTTGGTTTAGGAATAATGATTTTAATAATATAAAGGGGGTATATAAATGGGAATTGATATAATTTTTAAATTAGCCGGAGTTGGTATAATAACTGCCGTTATTAATAATATTTTAGAAAAAAGTGACAAAAAAGAAATTGCTACTTTGGTTACACTTGCTGGATTAGTTATTGCAATAACAATGGTTGTGGAGATGATGGGTGGCTTATTTAGCAATTTAAAAGGCATTTTTAATTTGTTCTAAATGGTATTTTTCAAAATATTAGGTATAGCCTTTATCGGTGTCGTTTGTTACGGAATTGTAAAAAATGTAAAAAACGAACTGGGAATTTTTGTGTTATTAGCTGTAGGTGCAACAATACTTATAATTTTAAGTGATTATATTGTTAATGCAATTTCAGTCTTTTCACAAATTTCTACAAAAAGTGGCTTAAATAGAGATATTTTTTCATCAATTATCAAAATTATTGGCATAGGTTATATAGCAGAGTATGCTACATCAATATGTGATGATGCGGGGTGCAAAACTATAGCAAAAAAAATACAGCTTGGTGCAAAATTAACGATATTTGTTATGACAATACCAATAATTACAAATATAATTGATATAGTTGAGGGGATATTATGAAAAAAATTAGGTGGAGCTACATTATATTTAGTTTAGTAGTTTTGCCTATAATAATTTTTTCAAATAACTTCATTTTGAGTTGTACAAATAATAATGTAGCAATTAATAACTTTGTTTGTAGTATAAATTTGGAAGAAACAGCAACAGAAGATGATGACAAAGAAACTATTGATGAAGAAACTGAAGAAAATGAAGATAAAACAACTACAGAAGAAGATAATAATGATGACAATTTGGATTCTTTTGTTCAGACTTCACTTACAAAAATAGATTTTACATCTTTAGAAAATTTAGTAAGTTTAGTCCAAAATGACTATCAATATAGTTTTATACAAAGTTTTTTTACTTTAATACAACAAGTAATGTCCGGCGAAAAAGTTTATAATTTTAATGATTTTGTTGGTATTTTTAATGAATGTTTTATTGATGGAATAAAAAGTATTTTACCAATCTTTATAAGTATGATTATTATTGCAATTTTGTATGGATTATTAAAAAATATGTCAGATAGGCTTAATAATGGTAGCGTGAAAAAAATAATTTTTATTGCTATTTGGGGCGTAATGATTATTATGATAGTATATTTGGTGTCAAAATCCATTATTGAAACTAAAAAAACGATAGATTATTTTGGTAATTTTATTAACATAGTTTTTCCTATACTGATTACTATAATTACTGCACTAGGAGGTAGTTATACAGTTAGTATTTACCAGCCCTTAGTTTTGGTTTTTTCACAATTTATTTTCAAAATTATTGAGCTGGTTATATTCCCGTTATTCTATGCTAGTTTTGTATTTACAATTATTTCAGGTTTTTCCGAAGAATCACTGCTAAAAAAACTAAGCTCAACAACAAAAAGTGCAGCAAACTGGATTTTAGGAATTGTATTCAGTATATTTATTACTGTAACAACAGCACAAGGTATAACAGGGGCGTCATTTGATAGTTTGGCTATAAGAGGAGCAAAGTATGCCCTATCTAGCTATGTCCCTGTATTGGGGAATTATCTAAGTCAAGGGTTTGACTTAGTTATGGCAAGTTTTGTCGTTGTCAAAAATGCGGTAGGGTTATCTGCTGTATTGCTAATAATTTATATGGCAATTTTCCCAATTATAAAATTACTTGTTATTATATTTGGTTTTAAGTTTGTTGGTGCAATAATTGAGCCAATAGCAGGAAAAAAATTAGCTGATTTATTTACAAATACAGCATCTTGCTTAATGCTATTAGTCGTTATATTAATTGCTCTTGCATTTACTATATTTATATTTCTAATGTTAATTATATATAGTTGTAATTGGGGGCTATAGATGAAAGAATTTTTAATTGCAATGGTAGCTATTGTATTATTAGAGGTATTAGTTGAAGTAATACTAGTTGATGGCAATACAAAAAAATATATTATGGCAACAATGTCATTGGTCGTTTTACTTGTGTTTTTGTGCCAAATATCCGCATTTTTGAAAAAAGGTTTTACAATGCCAAATTTTGATGAAAGTTCGGAGCAAACTATATCAGTCGATACGCAAACATTAAATAAATTTAATATGTTGGAATATGAAAATGCAATTAAAAATATTACTGCGGGATTAAAAAACGATGGAATAGAGGGTGTAGGCATAACATTTTCTTATATTTATAATATTGAAGGGGCTTTGCTTATAGAAAATATTTTTGTAGATACAGGCAATCTTGTCATAAAAGAAAATGCAAAGAATATAAATATTAATGAAAAGATAATATGGTATTGTATGCAAAATACAAATATAGAAAAAAAAAGGATAATCATTAATGGCGAATAATAGTAATAGTAGTAGTACTAAAAATAATAACATTAATAATAAATATAAAGATTTTATTACAAAAATAAAAGGAATAAAACATATAGAAATAATTATTGGTGTCATTGCTATTGCAATAATGTTATTAATATTTAGCGGTAACAGTAGCTTATTTAACAGTAGCAACACCGCAAATACAAATAGTAGTAAAAGTACAAATGAAAATGTGAGTACAAGTGGGAATGAAGGTAATTATTTGAGCACAGAAAAAGAATTAGCACTTGTTTTAAGCAAAATCGAAGGAGTAGGCGAAGTAGAAGTTATGATTAATTATGAAAGTACTTCCGAAAAAATTACGGCTAAAACTATTTCTAATAATACAACTAATACAGTTAGCGGTACAACAAACAGCTCGACTACTACAAATACAACAGAAAGTCCGGTTATTCTAAATAATAATGGTAATAGCCAGCCTTATATACTTAAAGAAATAACACCACCTATTAAAGGCGTTATCGTGGTAGCCGAAGGTGCCAATAATGCAGTAGTAAAGTTGGCGATTATGAGAGCTTGTCAGACTATATTGCAAATAAATGCAAATAATATAGAAATTTTTACAATGAAATAAACAAAATGGAGGCAGTTTATGAAATTAAGTGCGAACAAGAAAAAAGTAATAATTTTAGTATCATTGGTGTTGCTATTAGTAGCAACAGGTTGTCTAAATTATTTTCTAACAGTTAGGACAAACGATACTAACAACAATCCAACAGATGTTATTGGTGAAACAACAACTACATTTTTTGGTTCATATCGAGATGAGCGTTGTAATACAAGAGCTCAAGAGATATTATATTTAGACGAAATAATCGCTAGTGTTACTTCTGATGAAGAAACTATAACTTCAGCCAAAGGCAAAAAATTAAATTTGGTAGACAATATGGAATTAGAACTTACATTAGAAAGTTTGGTAAAAGCAAAGGGTTTTGAAGATTGTGTAGTTACTGTATCGAGTAAAAATGTAAATGTTGTAGTCGATGATAGCGAACTAACAATTGACGAAGCAGCGCAGATTTTGAATATTATTGTCAGTGAAACAGATTTTACTGCAAGTAATGTCATTATTATCCCTTATGTATAGGCTATAATTCAAAATACTACTTGCACAATTGAGTCTTTTATGCTATACTTCTAGCGAGGTAAAGTATGAAAGACTCAAATAGCCAAGAGAAACTAAGTATCTATAAAAATTTAATAATATCTTTTGCAAACAATGCTGTTGCACAAGCAGAAGGTGTTGCTAAGCAAAATAATTTTGGACAAACTAGAAACAATAGCGATTCTAATAATGTTCAAATATATTTTTATAATGACGAAGTTACCGTAGATATATTTCTTGCTGTTGTGTTTGGCTATAGTGTACCTAAAGTGGTTTGTGAGGTACAAGAAAATTTAATTCAAAGTATCAAAAGTAGCACTCCGCTTAAAGTAAAAAATATTAATGTTAATATTACTAATGTAATATTTATGTAGAGGAAATAAATGAGTAGAAAAGTTGCTAGAGAATGTACCTATAAATTAGTATTTGAGTATTTATTTAACAAAAAGTTAAATAGATTGACCTATGAAATCTTTAAGAGTCAAGATTTGGATGATGGAGATATTGCATATATGCAAAAAGTATATCTTGGAGTTATCGAAAATTATGAAGAACTTAAAGATATAATTTCTAAATATTCAGAAGGTTTTGTTGAAGATAGAATATATCGTACAGACTTTGCCGCTTTATTATTGGCAATATATGAAATGAAATATATGGAAGATATTCCTTTATCCGTTTCTATATCTGAAGCAGTAGAATTAGTAAAAAAATATTCTACAGAAAAAAGTAATCAATTTGTAAATGGAATTTTATCGACTGTTTACAAACAAATATCACAAGAAAATGGCTGAAAATTATCTTAGTGTACAACAACTTAATTTTTATATAAATAATGTATTTTTAGAAGAAGAACTGTTACATAATGTACCAGTTTGTGGAGAAGTAAGCGGTTGTGCAATTGTTAATAACAATTGTTATTTTACTTTAAAGGATGCTTTTGCACAAATAAAAGTATGCTTTTTTGGTTGTAAAAACGCTTATATACCCCAAAATGGAGAACGAATTCTAGTTATTGGTGCAGTGGACTACTATGTAAAAGGTGGACAACTTTCTTTACGAGCTTACAAGATTGACCCTATGGGTGAAAATGGTGAGTTGCATATTAAGTTGGAAAAACTGAAAGCAAAATTACAAGATGAAGGTTTGTTTGAAGAGCGTTACAAAAAAGAAATTCCACTTAGACCTAAAAACGTAGCAGTAATAACAAGTGTAAAGAGTGCAGCTTTTCAAGATTTCTTTACAACTATTATTAAAAAGAATAATTTAATCAACCTAACAGTAATTGATGTTAGAGTACAAGGCAATTCTTGTGCTAGTGATGTAATTACTGCATTGAAAAATGCCGATGAAGTCGGTTATGATACAATAGTCCTTACTAGAGGTGGTGGAGCTTTTGAAGATTTATATGCATTTAATGATGAAGAAATGATTCGTACAATTTTTCAAATGAAAACACCGTTAATTTCAGCTATAGGTCACGAAACAGACAATACTTTATGTGATTTTGTAGCAGATAGGAGAGCAATTACGCCTACTGCGGCTGGCGAACTTATCGGGTATGATGTAAAGCTATTAAAAAATGAAATCTTAGATTTGGTAGAAGATATTTCTCAAATTACTAAATCGAACTTTGAAAATACACAAAATAAATTAATTGAAAATGTAAAAAAAATACAATATAATTCTCAATTATTATATCAAAAACAGGTTTCACAAATTAATACAATAACATTAAAAATAGCAAATATTATGAATAATGAATATAATACTAAAAAAATGAAGATTGGTCATTATTTGGATAAATT